>CAYUCE010000053.1:8145-10678 GCA_964443275.1 uncultured Thermotogae bacterium
GAATGTTCGGACCCTGGGGAGGAAAGCAAATTATGCAAAAGTCGAACTTGCCACGATATACCTCGATCTTGCTAGTGACTTTAGTGATCGCTTTGATGGTTATATCCGGCTGCACATTTTGGGTTAAAGATATAGATGGAAAGATTTATAAAACCATAATACCTGAACAGAGGGTCGACAAAAGAGTATATTTTTTCTTTAACCGGTTTGCAGATAATTTGCAAGCCCTTTTTCCGCTATTGAATGGCAACCGCAGATTAAGACATCTATTAATTGAAACAAACAGCTCATATCACGATCTTATAAAAAATATAGAGCAAAATAGCCGGGAGGATCCGGCCGATCTTTACACCCTCTATCAAAACACAGATCGCCTAAAGGATGAAATTAAAAATGAGCTAAATGGGGTTTCGAACCCTCACCCTTCCGGAAAAAAAGAGCTAAAAACCGCCCTCCGTCGGTCTGAATATCTTCTGTCCTTACTTGGGGATTTCAACAATTTAGCGTGGGTGATGGATCCGTGATAATTTCGTCTCACCACAACTAAATCTCCCTTAGCTTTTCGAGCGGAAACACTAACCGGCGGTACAAAAAGCTAATAAGCCCTAATCTATAAATTCAACCACAACTTCTTCAACATCCCATAAGGGCTTTATTTTTTCAACTATCTCCTCTTTAATATTGGAAGCAAACTGGTGATCAGTCGGTAAATCCACCATCACTCGAACTTGGCGCCCGTTAATTTCAATCTCTTTAATTAGGCCCGTTTTTACTACATCTAAGCCGGTAAGGGGGTTCATTACATGCTTCAAGCGCTTTTTAACCATCTGGTCGGTGGTGGGTTTTCTTTCTTTTATAAGGCCGTGACGTTCCTCGTAATTTTGTATAGCAGCACGTAGTCCATCCACGGCTAAAACTGAGCAGTGAGCTTTAATCGGGGGAAGCCCACCTAACCTTTCCGAGGCCTCTTTCCAGCTAATCTTTTTGGCCGCGTTAAGTGTTTTTCCCTTTGCCATTTCCGTAATTATGGACCCAGTGGCTATATTGGATGCACATCCGTAGGATTCAAATTTTATATCCCTAATGCGATTGGTCTCCTCATCCACTTTAATGTAAACCGATACCATATCCCCGCAAGCCGGGCTTCCTTCCGTGGCCTTCCCGTCAGGATCGTCCATCTTGCCAACGTTTTGAGGATTTCGAAAATGCTCTAGTACTTTTTCGCCGTAGGGAAACTTCATAGTTAATCCTCCCCTCCTCCCAGTGGACTTATCTTCCTTAATTCACTTACTACCTCGGATACGTTCTCAATAACTGCATTCACATCGTCTATAGTGTTATATCTTCCCAAGGTAAATCTTACTGAACCGTGAGCCCTCTCATGGTCTCCGCCTATTCCCATGATGACGTGACTGGCTTCCAAAGAGCGGCTAAAGCAAGCCGAGCCGGTAGACACTGCAAACCTGCGCATATCCAAATGCAAGGTAATGGATTCACCTTCCACACGGTGAAAGGTGATATTGGCATTTTGAGGAGTCCTTTTTGTAGGGTGGCCGTTTAAGGTGGTATCCGGGATCTGGTTACTAACACGCTCAATAAGGTGATTACGCAAACTTTTTAATCTTTCATTTTCCTCATCCGTAATCAATTCAACCGCCCGGGCGAAGCCCACCGCCCCGGGAATGTTCTCAATACCCGCCCGCAAGTTAAACTCCTGAAACCCACCGTCCATCCATTTTGCGATAGGTATACCTTTTCGTACGTAAAGGCCGCCGATTCCTTTCGGGCCGTGGATTGTATGGGCAGCCACGGTTATCAAATCCACCGACATCTCCCCTACGTCAATCGGTATCCGGCCAAAAGTATGAGTGGCGTCGATGTGAAAAAGAACCCCTTTCCTGCGGCATATCTTACCTATAGTCTCAATATCTTGCCGGGTCCCAATTTCTTGGTTGGCATGCTGAATGGAGACCAAGATGGTTTCCTCAGTCAATGAACTTTTAAGCTGATCCAAATTCACAAAGCCCTCACCGTCTACGTCTAGATAGGTAATCTGAAAACCATCCTTTTCTAAAGCCTTGGCACTGTTTAGGACCGGAAAATCCTCTATGGAGGAAATTATAATATGTTTACCACCTTTATCACCTAAAGCAGAAGCTACTCCTTTCAAGGCGAGATTGCTTGATTCGGTACTTCCGGAAGTAAAGATGAATTCCTCACTTGATGCTCCCATGGCCTTAGCTAAAGTATCCCTAGCATCATCCAGCCCTTCTTTGGCTTCTATACCTAATGAATAGCTAAACTGGGAAGCAGCCACCCCATAAATATCAAAAAGATAGGGCTTCATGGCTTCCAGGACCCGCTCGTCCATCCGGGTGGCAGCCCCGTTATCCAAATAAACTATAGTGTCTCCCATTTTCCCTCCCCCTCATATGAGTACACTGACAGTTAACAGTCTACAGTTTTCAGTTCTCAGTTTTTTTTACTGACAACTGTTTACTGATTACTGACAACTGTTTACTGATTACTGACA
>CAYUCE010000053.1:10778-12607 GCA_964443275.1 uncultured Thermotogae bacterium
TTACTGACAACTGTTTACTGATTACTGACAACTGTTTACTGATTACTGACATTAGTATACCAAAAAGAGAGTAAATGACTAGCGGCCGGTTTAGATATTAAAATCATGCCCTGGACATGTTCGAGAAATCCTTTCCTCAAGCCCCATTGCTTGTTTGAGTGTTTTGTTTTTCATATAATAAATTTGAAATGATCTAGGTAAAGAAATGGGGGTGCTGATTCAAAAATTTTTTGGTAGGTGAAATATTGATAAAAAAATTAGGGGATCCGATCCTCAGAGAGAAAGCGAAACCAATAGAGAAGGCAGATAACCAGATTAAAGAGCTGGCTGATTTAATGGTGGAAGCCCTTGTCAAAAATAAGGCCTACGGTATTGCCGCCCCTCAAGTGGGGGTATCAAAAAAGATGATAGTAGTGGATGTAGAGGACTTCTTTCATCTACTGATAAATCCTCTAGTTTCTGCCCGGAGTCAAGAGGATGAATCCAGCTTTGAGGGCTGTCTGTCTATCCCCGGTGTGGAAGCCGAAGTCAAAAGAGCCAGTAAAGTTACTATCAAGGCAAAAGATATGGAGGGAAAGCCAAAGGTTTTGTCAGCAAGCGGTCTCCTGGCTCGGGTCCTCCAACACGAAATAGATCATTTGGAAGGCATACTTTTTATAGATCATTTAGGAGATGCTAAAAGAAATCAACTGCTAAAGGAGTATGAGAGAAATAAAAATTCCTCTCAGGGAAAGGTAGAAACCGCACTATGAAATTGATTTTTATTGGAACCGCGGAATTTGGCCTTCCCACCCTGGAGAAAATCAGCCGTACCTATCCACCAGAATTGATAGTAACTCAACCGGACCGCCCGGCCGGAAGGGGACAAAAGATAAGAAAATCACCCATAAAGAAAAAAGCCGAAAAACTAGATCTTGAAATTTCCCAACCCCCTGATATAAACAGGCCAAGTTTTATACAAAAGCTTCATAAAATCGCTCCCCAGGTATTGCTACTGGTGGCCTACGGTCAAATACTGGGCGAGGAGATACTTTCCCTGCCCAACATAGGACCGGTCAATCTGCATGGGTCACTGCTTCCAGAACTTAGGGGGCCGGCTCCCATAAACTGGGCCATAATCAATGGCTACAAAAGGACGGGAGTCACTACAATTTTTATGGATCAGGGTGTGGACACCGGAGATATACTCTTACAAAAGGAAGTACCTATACACGAAGATGATACAGCCGGTACTCTGCACGATTCATTGGCAAAAATCGGGGCTGACCTGGTGCTGGATACCCTCCGCGGTTTAGAAAAAAACGATCTGGAACCCAAGCCCCAGAATCCGGAGGCCGCAAGTTACGCCCCTAAGCTAAAAAAGGAGGACGGCGAGATCGACTGGAGTAAATCAAGCCAAAAAATCCACAATCAGATAAGGGGTATGAACCCCTATCCGGGGGCTTTTACCTACCTGGATAGGATGAGACTCAAAATTTACAAAAGCAAAAAGACCGATAGGTTGGCCTCTCAAAATCCAGGTCGGGTCATAGATCTTACGAATAACGGTATCTTAGTCAGCACCGGCGGTGGAGTATTGGAACTTTTGGAACTGCAGCCGGAAGCAAGAAGCAGAATGTCCGGGGCTGATTTAGTAAATGGTTACAGTTTAGAAATTGGGGATAGTTTCGGCTAAGAGTTCCATTTACTAAACTTCCACATCTTATCCTGCGTAGGTTTACAACCAATTATCTAGTAACTATAATGTAATTGTTTAGCCATCTGAAGAAGCCACGATAGGGGATCGTTAATTCTGACGGTAGGCATTCGGTGGGGTACAGGCATGTTTC
>CAYUCE010000054.1:0-12413 GCA_964443275.1 uncultured Thermotogae bacterium
CCCCTGTTAGTAAGCAGGTTTGTGCAAAAGGGAGGGGGGTGAAGTTGAGCTAAAAGGCATAGATTCAGACAATGGAGGTGAGTTTATAAATTCTCATCTATTTCGCTATTGTGAAGAAGGGGGGATTACTTTCACCCGGGCTAGACCTTACCGGAAGAACGATAGCTGCTTTGTAGAGCAGAAGAACTGGTCGATAGTAAGGAAGACTGTGGGCTATAATAGATACGATACTGAAGAGGAATTAGAGGCTTTAAACGCACTCTACAGGGAGTTAAGGCTTTATACTAACTTCTTCCAACCGGTGATGAAGCTTAAGGAGAAGAAGAGGAGAGGAAGCAAGGTTAAAAAGAGATATGATAAAGCCAGGACTCCGTGTAGGAAAGTACTTGAATCACCACAGGTTTCGGAGAGAGAAAAAGAGAACCTTAAAGAGGAGTATCAAAAACTGAATCCAGCTGAGCTAAATAGAAAGGTCGAAGAACTAAAAAAGCGGTTGTGGAAAATCAATCAGATGAAGGGGAACCAACACTAGAGGAAGAGGTACTTTACTATGCTGTTTCGTAGAGACGTAGAAGAGAATGAGAAGGATTTGGAATACATTTATTTATGAGGCAACGATAGGTCTTTCAAGTACATTTTATTATGAGGCAACGGGGCCTACGCTAACTATGAGTACTTATAGATAGGTTGAATAAACTGGGGACACAGGAAAGCAAAATCATTTCACTTGGTGATCTTTATCATGGATACGGATCAATCAACTACTAGGATAAAGAGAAAGGCTCATTAAATTTTAACCTGAAGCTGGTTGGATCGGGTTATTTTGAAATTTTAAAAGATGATAATTAAAAGGTTGAACAAGGTTGAGACCATCTATAGAAAGTTAGGGGGCGTTAAATGCCAAATAAACCAACCGTAGCATTTTACTGGTGTGCCTCTTGTGGGGGATGTGAGGAGGCAGTAGTGGACATTGCCGATCACCTACTGGAGGTGGTGGAAGCGGTACAGATAGGCTTTTGGCCGGTGGCCCTAGATTTTAAGAGAAAAGATGTGGAGAAGATGGAAGAGAATGAACTGGCTGCTTCATTTATTAACGGTTCAATCAGGCTCTCTGAGCAACAGGAGATGGCCGAGCTATTGCGAGAAAAGAGCCAGAATTTAATTACCTTTGGCAGTTGCTCACATCTGGGGGGCATTCCCGGGTTGGCCAATCTATGGGATAGAAAATCGGTGTTTCAAACCATATATACTGAGACTCCATCTTTGGAAAAGAAGGAGGAAGATATCTATCCTCAGCAGATCACCCACCTGGAGGAAGGGGACCTACACTTACCGGCCTTCTTTGACACCGCCCATACCTTGGATCAGACTGTGGAGGTAGATTATTACCTCCCCGGCTGCGCACCCACCCCGGAGATGGTGATAGAAACAATTAGCGCCCTATTAGAAGGTAACCTACCTTCAAAAGGCTCCGTAATCGGACCTCACAAAGCTCTCTGTGATGAATGTGACCTAAAGGAATCCAAGCCCGATAAGATGCTTATAACCGAGGTTAAAAGGGTACATGAAATTATAGCTGATCCGGAGGAATGCTTTTTAGCCCAAGGGATAATCTGCATGGGACCGGCCACCCGGGGGGGTTGTGAGGCAAGATGCATCACTGGCAATATGCCCTGCACCGGATGCTTTGGCCCCACCGATAAGGTCTTAGATCAGGGGGGTAAGATGCTCTCTGCCCTGGCTTCTATCATCGATTATGATACCGAAGAAGAACTACAAGCAGTTATTGAGAAGATACCCGATCCGGTAGGGACTTTTTACCGGTACAGCCTTCCCTCTTCACTGTTGGGTCAAAAGAGGATAAAAGCGAGAGGAGGTACCAATGAATAAGAAGATAACTATAGATCCAATTACCAGGTTAGAAGGCCATGGAAAGATAGAAATCTTTTTAAACCAAGATGGAAACGTAGAGAAAGCTTATCTACAACTTCCCGAGCTTAGAGGGTTTGAAAAATTCTCCGAGGGGCGGCTGGCCGAAGATATGCCCCAGATTACCGAGAGGATCTGCGGGGTCTGTCCCTGGGCTCATCATATGGCTTCTTCGAAGGCACTGGATGACCTCTATGGTGTAGATCCCCCACCGGCGGCCAAGAAAATTAGAGAGATGATCTATAACGTCTTTATCCTGGAAGACCATACATTTCATTTTTTCTTTCTAGGCGGCCCGGATTTTATTACCGACCCAAAAGCGCCTAAGGACCAAAGGAACATACTGGGGATAATCCAAAAGGTGGGAAAGGATGTAGGCAAGGAAGTAATAGGGATGAGAAAAGAATTAAGGGGCCTGGAAGCCTTAGTAGGGGGTAAGACCATACATCCGGTATGCGGCCTGCCGGGGGGAATCTCCAAGGCGTTGACCGAAGAGGACAGGGAACAATTTATCCAAGTAGCCGATCACGCTTTGGAGTTTACCCAATTTACGCTGGATCTTTTTAAAGACATGGTATTGGCAAATGACAAATACCTTGATCTAATCACCTCCGAAGCCTACACCCATCGGACATACTATATGGGCTTGGTAGATGAGGATAACCGGGTAAACTTCTATGAGGGCAAAGTAAGAGTAGTGGACCCCAAGGGAGATGAATTTGCCAAATTCACCCCTCAACAGTACCTGGATAACTTAAGTGAACATGTAGAACCCTGGACTTATGTGAAATTTCCTTACCTTAAAAAGGTAGGCTGGAAGGGGTTTGTAGATGGAGAAGAAAGCGGCATATTCAGCGTAGCTCCCCTAGCTTGTCTAAACGCGGCCTGCGGAATGGCCACCCCCCGGGCTCAAGAGGCCTACCAGGAGATGTATGAGACCTTAGACGGCAAGCCGGTCCATCATACCTTGGTCAACCACTGGGCCAGAGTGATAGAGATGGTTTACGGGGCAGAGAGGATAAAAGAGTTGGCCGAAGACGAGGAAATTACTTCTTCTAAAATAAGAGAACTTCCCCAACAGACCCCTGCGGAAGGGATGGGAGTAGTGGAAGCCCCCAGAGGTACATTATTTCATCACTATCTAACTAACGAGCAGGGGGTAATACAGAAGGCCAACTTGATAGTGGCCACCCAGAATAACTCCGCCCGGATGGCCATGTCCATAGATAAGGCGGCCAAAGAGCTGATCACCCAAGGGGAGGTAGACGAGGGACTTCTAAACATGGTGGAGATGGCCTTTAGGGCCTATGATCCCTGCCATGCATGTGCTACCCATACCCTGCCCGGTCAGATGCCACTTAAGGTAAATATATACGATCACCGTAAGGAACTGGTTACCCAGCTTAAACGATAAAGGTTAGCAAATGAACACAGTAATCCTTGGACTGGGCAATGAGCTTTTAGGCGATGACGGAGTGGGGATAGTGGCAGCCAGACTACTGAAAAAACAGATAGGGGATGAAGTGGAGGTCATGGAAAGCTCCCTTTCCGGATTGGCCCTGCTGGATATATTAGTTGGATATGAGAAGGCTATACTAATAGATTCCATCCTTACCGAGAATGGAAGCCCGGGCCAAATTTATGAGATTTTCCCCCAGGATTTACCGGCACCCAAAGCCTCCTCCGCCCATTACGCCGGCCTGCCGGAGCTATTTGAGATAAGTGAAATTTATCAACTGGATTTTCCCCAATGGGTAAAGATCTTCGCCGTAGAGGTAGAGGATCCTTACACTCTAAGAGAGGGCCTCTCTAAACAAGTACAGAAGGCACTTCCGGATTTGATCACCAAGGTTAAAGCGGAAAGCTCCTGGAACTAAAATCATACCCATTTGATCTAAATCATAGGGCTAAGATTTTTGAAGCGTAGAATAATAGAAATCCGGGTTTGGAAAAAGTGAATAAAGATTGAAGGTAAGAGGTTATTTATAATGAGAAAAGGGACTGAAAGTTGTAGTCAACAATGTTGCTCCACAGTTTTTTCTAACATCTCCGATCAGGAGTTCTCCCAGCTCACTCAGCTTATGAATTTTTGCCGGTATCAGAAAGATGAGTTGATATTCCGGGAAAAAACTGTCTCTTCCGGTATATATGTACTCTGTGAAGGAAGAGTAAAGATGGTGCAAAGATCTCAAGCCAACGTAAAGAAACAACTCTTAAAATTAATTGGCCCCGGGGAACTGTTGGGAGAGTGTACGCTACTAGATGGCCAGGGGATGTACACTTCTAACGCCCGGACAATAACTGAAAGCAGGTTGGCTTTCATAGAAAAAAGTGATTTTTTAAATTTCATTCAAGATAAACACCAATTTGCGCTTAATTTAATACAGAAAATATCCCGGGAGCTTAAGGCCTTTCAAAGCAAGTTAATAGAGGCCTCCTATCAAACTATTGAGTCAAGATTGGCCCGTTTACTTTTGCTTATGGCTGATAAATTCGGGATTAAAAAGGATTCGGTAATAGACTTTGATTTAGAACTTTCCCGGTCCGAGCTGGCAGAGATGGCCGGAGTGACCCCGGAGACAGTCATACGAACCCTAAGCAAACTTAAAGGTGAGAATCTAATATCTGTTGATGGCAGGCAAGTTTCCATAAAAGATAAGGAAGGCCTTAAAGATTTGACCAAGTCACTGCCCATAATTTTGGCCGAAAACATTCTTTGAAAGCCAGCTAAGCTGACAATACAGTTCCAAATAGAATTAATTGATGTTATCTAACTTAAATTAGACTAATGTCTCAATTTTTATTTACATATGTCGCAATCTCTATCTTAAATTTCTCGTACTTCGCTTCTTCGAAGCTTCGTAGAAGCATAGAAGAGAATGTATTTTTTTAAGCAAGCCATTATATAAAACCCCCATTTGGAGGAATAATGAAAACAAAGACACTGCCCCAAAATTGGGAAAAGCTATTTGTTGAAATATATGGACCAAGTTCTTTGAAATCCTATATGAACTGGACCTGTATTAAATGCGGACACGAATATAATGCTATCCTTCACAGCGGCGAATGTCCTCGCTGTAAATACAACAGTGTTTTGACAAATTTCTTCGAGAAGATGGGCAATGCTTTAGTCCAAGCAGCCAAAGAGGAAAGGATATAATCTATGAGTTAAAGCTGGTTTGATCTTCATGTCAGTTACTAAGCGTTTCGGATATCTATCAATCGGTTTTTTAATAGCAACCCTTCTTTTTAGCTTCCCGTTGGGTGAAAAATGCGAAGGTCACCCAACGCCGGGCAGTGATCAAAAAAATTCTTACCTAATATTGATCCCCCCTTATTTTGTTTTGTCCTACGGGATAAAAACTTACTTTCATGAAGCTGGACACGTTCTGTTTGCCACTTTAGCCGGAGCCAAGGAGGCGCGAATTACCCAGTGGAATCTTTTCTGGGGCCGGGCATCCTGGCGGTGGGTCAGGTGCCCACAAATTTGGCAGCGAGTAATGGCATCCGGCGGCGGTATGACCCTAACCCGAATACTTGCCGAAGGCACCGATATGCTTCTTGACCGGGAGCTGGTTCCCGATTATGTAGTCCAGCCTCTGGGGATGTTTTATATGGTGGCTCGGTTTGATATGCCCAATTACGTTCTAAAAAGCTCATTCGATAGATTCATAATGGGCGAAAGCAGTCCCCATGATGACGTTTATCGGATAACTTCCGCCCTATCCGAATTATTTTTAAGAGACTGGGTGGGCATACCTGAAGAGAGACAGAGAAAAAAAGAAGAGATAACTGATCTTCTTTATGCGGGGTGGATTTTAGCTTGTAGTCTTGATTTATACTACGATTGGCCGGAAATCATGAGAAATTATGTCCGGTTAACGACAGGTTCTGAAAAGGACGCTAAAGATGTGCTCAACCGGGAGTTGAATTTTAACTTCAAAATCCGGGAAGGGGAACTTGAGTTAACTTTAAGTTATTCATTCTAGATCATACCTACAGCCTTTTCCCAAATGACTACATTATCCTGATTACTTCCTTACTTTAGGTTTTTCTATCACTTGACAATGGAAGATTCTTTGTTATAATATCGCTATCGATATATCGCTAGCAATTATATCGGAAGCGAGGTAAAACAGAATGAGAAGGCAGATGAGGCGCGGTTTCTTGAAGCTATATACTTTAAAACTTCTGTTCGAAGGTGAGAAAACCGGCTACGGGTTGATGAAGACAATAGAGGAAGAGACGGGCTTTTGGAAACCGTCCGCCGGTTCAATATATCCCCTCCTTAAGTCCTTAGAAGAAGCCGACCTGGCCGAGCACCGGGAAGAAGACGATAAGAAGCTATATTCCCTAACTGAGAAAGGCCGAAAAGCTTTTGAGGAAGCAGAAGGTGCCCGTGCCGAAATACGGGAAAGCATAAATCGTTCCAGAGAAGTCTTTGCTAGGATCTTTGGTGAAAAATTTCCACCGCCTCCGGACCCATTGGAGAGGATGAAAAGAAACCATAGAGCAGGTATATCAGATCCGCTTAAAGAAAGACTTATTGAACTAAAGGAAGTCATATTTGATATTAAATTTCAGGATTTATCCTCTAAGCAGGAAAAAGAGATTGCAGGTATCCTAGGTCGTACAATTAATTCACTTGAAAAATTTGCTGACCTCGGTTAAGGGTCAAAACCGGGTTCCTAAATGATTACTAGATTGCGGTGTTTTGTAAGCAATTAGAATCTCTTTCGTATTAACAGTTTATTTTCCGCAAAAACGGCAGTCTTTCGAATAGTTAAATGGAGGGTAGGGAAAGTTGAAGAAGGTAATTGAAGTAAAAAATTTAGTTAAAGATTACGGTAAACTCCGGGCAGTCGATCATATAAGCTTCGATGTACAAGAGGGGGAAATATTTGGATTTTTAGGCCCTAACGGAGCGGGTAAGACAACAACTATAAAAATATTGTGTACGCTGCTTAAACCGACCTCAGGTGAGGCGATGATTAACGGTATGGACGTAAGAAGCAATCCCCATGCGGTTAGAGAACAAATAGGTCTTGTATTCCAGACAGAGAGCTTAGACGGGAAACTAACCGGTATGGAAAACCTCAAATTCCACAGCGTATTGTACAAGGTGCCTACCAGTGTAGCAAAGGAACGTATCAAAGCCTTGGCCGGCCGGGTGGGTCTTGAGGGGAGAATGGATGAGCCAGTAAGAAATTATTCCAGAATCGATAATGAGCCGGCTTCCCGAGTTCGGGCTGGGTATTTCCATATTTAATTTTAGGGTTACTTTATGGTTAGATATTATGATCATGGCCGGGTTGGCTTTACTGATGGGAAGCGCCGCTATTTGGGGATTTAATCGAATGGATTAAGTCGATTTTATTTGCCTCTATAGCTAATAAATTTGCCCCGCAAGCCAGCGAAAAAGCTGATTTTCACTGAAGTCCTGCCCCCAGATAAAAATGTTAAATGGTGGTAATAAAAATTGTGACTTACTAGAAAATCCGAGAGATTAGGCGAGGAGCCCATTGCTCCTTTATTAATTAAGCTATCTGTCCCCTCTATCATCGGAATGCAGCTACAGGCATTGTACAACGTGGTGGACAGTATTTATCTGGGACATTTTGATGAGAAGGCTTTAGCGGCTTTATCTCTTTGTTTCCCAATGACTATGGTGATAATAGCTTTTGCCATCGGAACTGGCGTGGGCAGCAGTTCACTCATTTCGCGCTTGTTAGGAAGAGGAAAAAACATACAGCCAATAACGCCGCCGAGCATGCCACTCTTTTGTCGCTTTTTTTGGGGTTGATAGTAGGTATTTTGGGGTTGTTTATCTCCGGCGGGTTGATAGGTCTTTTTACCCAAGACGCTACTCTGATCGATTATGGTACAAACTATCTCCGGATAATTATGATCGGTTCGGCAGCTATGTTTTTTCCTATGGTAGCAAATAACATCTTGCGAAGAGAGGGTAACACCTTTGCTCCCATGGTTACCATGATTATCGGAGCGGGGGTAAATATAATTCTGGATCCTTTTCTAATCTTTGGAATCGGCTCATTCCCCAATCTGGGTGTAGAAGGGGCTGCTTACGCCACGGTGTTTTCGCGTCTGCTTAGCGGCATATTTATTGCCATGATTTTATTCAGTGATAAAAACGAACTTACTCTTAGATTGGGAGATTTCAATTTTGATTTTACCATCGTGCGTGAAATATACCGGGTTGGATTACCGGCAGCCCTGATGCAAATGACGGCCAGCATAATGATTGCCGGGATGAACAAGATCGTGGCCAATTATAATACCTTGGCTCTTGCGGTAGTCGGCATTTACTTTCGCTTGCAATCTTTTATCTTCATGCCCATATTCGGTCTTAACCAGGGTTATCTACCCTTGGTGGGTTATAACTTCGGTCACCACAACCGTAAGCGTGTAAAGCAAGCTATCGGGGTGGGAGCGCTGATTGCTTTCTCATTTGCTACTGCCGGTTTTATTCTCTTTCAGACATTTCCCAAGCATCTGATCCTAATGTTTAATGATAACCCCGAACTAGTAGAAATAGGTAAAACTGCCCTTAAGCGCATCAGTTTGGCCTTTCCTATTGTTGGACCCGCGATTGTGGGTTCGGCGACCTTCCAGGCTATAGGTAAAGGTTTTCCCAGTCTGACTATGTCTGTCTTCCGTCAAATTATGGTTTTATTGCCGGCGATGTATCTGCTGGGAAGGATAGGGGGGTTAGGTTCTTTGTGGTTTGCGATCCCCATATCCGATGTAATAGCGACCATTTTGACCGGGATCTGGCTTTGGTGGACTCTTAAAAAAGTATTGGGTAAGAAAGCCGAACTCGCCGGGGATAAAGGCTTCGTTGAGGAATTTGGGAGCTAGTGTTAAGCTTTGGTTGCTGGTTTTATCTGTATTGAGTTTGACCTCTACTTTCATCATTTTTAGGGCTTCACCAAATTTAATTTACCGTAACGTTCATAAAAGAATAAGACTTTTCGGCTTCGGAAAAGTTTAAGTACAGTCGATGCCTGGCAGAGAAAGCTTATTTCTCTTCTTGAAAGTCTCTAAAACCCTGCCAGGCCTCAACAGAATCCAAGGAATCTTTCCCTAACTTTACGTCCCTTCCGCTTATGTCGAAAAAAATTTAACTGCTCATAACTTTGAACCATTCTACTAATCCGCGGTATATTCTTCCAATTGAGTCGAGTAAACTATGGCCTCTTCAGGACAAACGTCAACACACCTATCGCAGTGGTAACATTCTTACTTGTAAATTATGTGAAGGTTCTATAGGAGTTATCTGTAACTTTGGTCATCTCTTCTCTACCTGAATTCCCAGTATCCTCACTCCATTCTTGGTCTCCATTTCCAGGGTGGCCGGTTTTGTTATCAGGCACTCGCCTCCCTGAAGGTTGGTTTTTTCATCGTCGATTGACACCACTGCTTCCCCGGAGATAACGTAAAAGGACACGTAGGTATCCATATCACAGGGTGGTATTTTCCCTCCGGGCGGCAGTTCGATCAATCTCTCGGAAAACTCCTCGGCCTCGTAGAAAACCTCCGCACCCTTCTCCGGGGATAGCTTCTTCAAATCCGTAACTTCCATTTTTTTCACCTCTTTGTTTAATTGATTGAGTTGAAATTGACAGCTGTAAACACCTGAGAAACTCATCCGTCATTCTACTTCCGGGCTGAAAGAGCCCGTACTCTCTATCATCTTCTCTATAACCAGACCCATAACCGATACCAACAGGACGGTCAGTACCAGCCTGGCTGCCATAAACTTCAGCCCGAGGAACTGGATTTCGATCATCTCCTGGGGGACCTTTATGCAGGCCCAGGCGGATAGGAAGACGACGATATTTAATATTCGGGCGCCTTTGTCGATCATCGCTGCCGCCAGCGGGAAGGCAACGTAAAGTGGTCCGGTGGGAGTTGCGCCCAAAAGTGCGGCGATAAATATTCCCTTCAGCCCGGAGGCCTTCCCCAGGTACTTGACCACCATTTCCCTGGAGACCCAAACTTTGAACAGCCCCCATTAGTATCATCACCGCGGGCAGTATCCAGGCCATCTCGGTCAGGTAGTTTAAAGAGGTAGAGGTCGTCAGCTCCACTTTTGTGGGAAAGAAGGACAAAAGGAGAACGGCACCTATCGCCGAGAGGGCAAGAATTACCCAGTCCCGGATTAGGTCCTTTTTACCCCCTGCTTTCTCTTCTTTCCCCGTGGCTTTTTGCTGGTCCTTGGAACTCATAGTATCAATCCCATCAGCAAGGAAATCGCTATCGCCACGATAAAACTTAGTCCGTTTCTAAGCAGGGCAAACTTCTTTCCCAGTATCTTTATCTCCACCGGAAGGTAGACGGTTCCGATCATGGTCAGCGTGGTAATGAAGGCTGCGGTGGCGGCAACCGAGGCCCCGCTTTCTCGTAAAGAGCCAGCGAGGGGAAAAGCAATCAAAGAGGGAATATGCAGTATCGCCCCCGCACCTCCGATAATCAGCACTCCAAGTAGACCGGATTGAGCTCCGAATAACTTTTCTATTTGGGTCGGGGGAACGAACCCCAGCAGTAGTCCCACGAGAACCACTATGATCAGGACCATGGGAAGGATCTTGAAGAAAGATTTTCCCGCCATTTTTAACGCCTGCAGGGTCTTACCTTTCCCTTTAAAGAAGGAAACGACAAACCCGAGGACCGCTAACCCGTTTATGATGGCTGCCGTCGAACTCACGCCTCATCCTCCCCGAGCAAATCGATCTCGATCTTCCTTCTCTTCAAGGTCCACTTCTTTTCCGGAGCCCCCATTCCCTCCTCGAAGTAACCGGAGACTTCTATGATCCCTGCATCCTTTAGCTCCGAGAGGTGATAGTAGAGCCCGGCCTGTGTCAACTCGTAGCCTCTTTCTTCCATTTCCTCACGTATTTCCCCCGTTTTTAACTCTCCCGCGCCAATTATCTCGATTATGTCCCATCTGGGGGGACCGTGTAGGGCCTTGGCAAGACCTTTTAGCTTTTCGAATCTCTTCCTGCGTTTTCCTTTACTCATCCGGTGTCTGTCGTTTTCGCACATTTTGTTACCCTCCTGAAATAAAGTTATTTGACCATGCGCCTCTTTATTTAACTTGAATTGATTTATATCTAAGTAAACTACTTAAATTATACAAAAAATTACACAGGTTTCAAGGGGGGCTTCAATGAGGTCCTTGACGGCCGGAACAATTCCGGAACTTGGGATTGGGGAAAGATACAGTACCTAGACAAACACTGGCACTAACACTTAGAGAGGTGTTTGGCTTTCAGATTGCATCAAATTTCCACTTCGACAATGCTCCGTCTTCCTGGTCATCGTCGAAGAATAGTAACATTCCACAACGGGTTGGCGGACCGGCCCATCTTTTTTAGTAAGTAATTACAAATTAGCAAACCAGACGGCATAATCCTTTATAGGTTGGTAGTTTGGTGAATCTTTAGGAATAGCTTCCAGATCGCAGAGAGGAAAGGCATATTTCTTCCGGCCCCGTCTTAGTTCAACTATTACTCCATAGAGATCCTCTATCATAGTGATCTTTTTTACGCTTACTTTATCCCCACTATGGAGAGGTCCTCTATCTTGGCGCTCATGAACCTTAGCTTCAAATGGAAAAGTCAAATTTTCCTCTAAGTACTCTTTCCACCTTTTTAAAGCTCTAAACCAGTCTCGGTCATCGATACCCGCCACTACTTTCTCAATTCTTTTACCCACTTCACCCAGACAGCTCCAGCCATTATTGTAGGGAGTCTCCTCTAAAGACTCAGTTACCTCTTCTTTTGCTTCATCTTGATCTCGAGGTTCTGCAGGCTCAAGCTCACAAGCCTTAAGATTCATCCTTTTATAGTCAAGATCATTCTCTTGGCTTCGATCGATTATAGTTTTGGGCATTTCTTTCAAAGTTACCTTATCCCATTTTATACAGACCAGGGCATTCCCATCTTGCTGTTCTCTGATATCTGTTACTTCCCCTTGCCATCCGCCCATTGACCAATTGGCAAAATCAGGGTCCTTTACTCCTTCCTTTACTTTAACCAAGTCACCTATCTCAAAATTTGCTTGGTTTTCGTTCACGGTTAACTCCTCTTTAAGCAATTTATGTTTTTTGCCAGCCATTGTTATAAATATAAAGGTTTCCGGTTGGGGACAGAGCCCCAACCCTACGAATTCATGTAGGGAATGGCCTCCGTGCCATTCCTATCAATGTGCTAATCAATTGTGAAACGTTCTACTAGGACCCGGTCATTTTAAGTTAAGTAAACTCTTCATCAAACATGGTACAATAGGCATCTTTCTCGCTAATGCACCGGGTAGGACATATCTCACAGATAGAAAGCTGTTGGCCCAAGCTTTTGCAATTGCATCTAACATTTTATTAACCAAATCATCTTCGAGATCCGAAAAATAGGAATCTACTATTTTGTAGGAAGTGTGACAGGGACAGCTCTGAAAGTCAAATG
>CAYUCE010000055.1:0-12336 GCA_964443275.1 uncultured Thermotogae bacterium
CAACCCTACGTTTTTATGATACGCCAGATATAGACAATGGCCTCTGTGTCATTCCAAAGGTTTTCATGCGGCTAAAGTGATACATTACGTTTGAAAGGACCGGTAAAACCGCTAGAATAAATTGACCGATGAAAAGGCATATGGGGGTGCTTAAACCATGTTGGAGATAGCAAACCTTCTAACCACCGAACCGCTATTTTCACTTATTAAAGTGGCCGCTATTGCTCTGATAACTTTCCTGGCGGTAAGGCTTTTTTCCAGAAGCTATAACCGGTGGGTAAAAAAAGCAATCGAACCTACAGAAGACAGGGAAAGAAAAACCGCGGTCAAGACTAGATCGGATATAATAAGAAGAATTATTACCTTCTCTATTTATTTCTTGGGAATAATCGCCATCCTTTTTCAATTCGAAGCGGTCCGCAATCTGGGTGTGGGGCTGTTTGCCTCCGCATCGGTGGCCGGAATAGTGCTAGGTATGGCCGCTCAAAACACCCTATCCAACATGATTGCCGGTATAACCATCTCCTTTTCACAACCTATCAGATTGGGGGATGCGGTGATAATGGATGATGAGTTCGGATTTATAGAAGAGATTACCTTAATGCAGACTTTCATCCGTACCTGGGATAACCGGAGGATCATAGTTCCCAATGACGTATTAAGCAACAAAATTATACAAAATTGGAGCATTCGAGACCCTCAGCTTTTGGCCCCTATCATCCTGTATCTAGATTATAGCTGTGATATAGAAAAGGTCAGAGAGTGGATAATTCAAGCGGTAAAGGAAAGTAACTTCTGGAACCAAGGTGCCGATCCGGTAGTACAGGTAATCGATTTTACTGAAAAGAGCATGAAGGTAAGAGCCCTAGCCTGGGCCAATGACGCCCCTTCTGCCTGGAATTTAAGGTGTGAGGTAAGGGAGAAATTAATAAAGCACTTCAAGGAGGAAGGCCTTCGTTTCCCTACCTTTAGAGTAGAAATGGAACCACAAAGCTTACAAGACGCATTTAAGAACGCCCCTTAGCCCCCGAAACAGTGACTAAAGATTCTGGTGGAGCTGACGGGACTCGAACCCGTGACCTCGTGGATGCCGCCCACGCGCTCTCCCAACTGAGCTACAGCCCCAAGCCTTAGAATCTTATCAAGAGCTATTAGTTAAGTCAAGTACAAATTTTGACAAAAACCCCAAACCCTTATAATAATGGGTACCGATTCAGGTAAGGGAGGGAAAGTCTTGAACATCACTCAGATGTGGGAAAGTGTGGATAATGTATATCTACAGGCACTTATCATATTGGGTGGAGCGGCAGCGGTGGCCTTCTTAGTGGAGATAATCTTTACCCGCATAATTATAAAATTCACTGGCCGCACAAAGACGGAAATTGATGACCGGATAATAAGTGCTCTTAGGAGACCAATCTTTTACAGCATCCTGTTTGCCGGGTTAAACGCAAGCTTATCTCACCTTAGGGTTCCCGAAAGGGCATCTTTCTATACCTCGGGAATTATATCTACGGTTATAATAATTTTTTGGATCAGAGCCTTCCTAGCCATATCCAAAATTACCATAAAAAAATTAAGTGAAAACGCGGACAGATGGGAGATGATTACCAAAAGCACCGTGCTCTTGTTCGATAACGTGGCCAAGGTAATCATAGTTGGATTTGGTATATACTTTATTTTAATTAGTTGGAATATAAAGGTGACCGCCTTTCTGGCTTCGGCGGGAATAGTAGGGATTGCTTTGGGCTTTGCAGCCAAGGACACCCTGGCCAACCTATTTGGAGGGGTGTTCGTACTTGCGGATAAACCCTACGAAATAGGAGATTTCGTGGTTCTAGACAGTGGAGAAAAAGGGATAGTAATGGACATCGGTATCAGGAGTACCAGACTGAAAACCAGGGACGATATAGAGATTACCATTCCCAATGCCATCATGGCCAACACCAAAATAACTAACGAAAGTGGCCCCCGCAGCCTTACCCGAGTCAGAGTTGAAGTGGGAGTCGCCTACGGATCGGACCTTGATCAGGTAAAAGATATCTTATGC
The DNA here is from genome assembly GCA_964443275.1 of uncultured Thermotogae bacterium. Lineage (GTDB taxonomy): Bacteria > Bipolaricaulota > Bipolaricaulia > CAYUCE01 > CAYUCE01 > CAYUCE01. The sequence continues at coordinate 2,051 of CAYUCE010000055.1, forward strand.
AAAATAGCAGAGGAAAATGAGCAGGTAGCCGAATTTCCCGAGCCCCGGGCAAGGTTTAGAGAATTTGGTAGTTCATCGCTTAACTTTCACCTCCTTTGTTGGGTAGAGGAGCCAATTTTAAGAGGCCGGGTGACCGACTATCTAAACACTGAAATTTATAAAAGGTTTTCTCAATTTGGAATCGAAATCCCTTTCCCGCAAAGAGATATTCATATAAAAAAGGCCTTGGAGAAGGAAGATAATAGAAGTTAAGGTGTAAAATGGGGTTTTCAAATGTCCTTAAGTTTAACTATTGGGCACTTGTTTTTTGAGTCTTGAGGAAGGAAAGATAAATGGCAACCGTCTTACCGGTTTCAGCTTTTATCTGTTTTACTACCTTCTCCGATAGCCCGGGGCTTAAAGCTTGTTCGGAGAGGTAAGCTCGGATGGAGTGAACTTTCCTAAAAATCAAACCCTGGTAATCAAAACTTATAGAAAGAAGCTCACCGTTATTTGAAGTGCTTACCTCTTCTACTATATGTTCGATTTGTGACTCAAGGCGAGCGCTGGTATAAACGTTCCAGGTGATAAAGCCTAGAAAACAGGCCAGCACTAAAAGAACAACCGCCAGGGTAGCCGCCCTTCTTTTGGTAACTCGTTTGGCTCCCTTCTCTTGATACCATCTTCCCGGCTTATAACCCTCATACCACAGGGTAAAAGTACCGGCTAGATTTATGCTAATCACGTTTACCAAAAGTAAAATCCCCGCCCCGGCTACAACTTTTATATCCAAGGTGGCTATACCCAGACCCACGGTAGCAGTGGGAGGTATTAAAGCCACCGAAATCATTACCCCCACCAAGGCGGTATTTATACCGGAAGTCATGGAGAGCGCACCGGCCACTCCCGAACCCAAGGCAACTGCCAGGCTCAAAAAGCCTGGATGAATACGTTCCACTACCTGTCCCAATTGGAGCACTTCCAGGTTTGGGGAGACAAATAGACTTAAGGCCAGACGGGCAAAGAGAGCACTGCCCAAAATGGCAAACAAAAGCCCCATCAACTGCTTGGTAACCCCGGATTTGAAAAGCTCATTATCATCAACCACCGTCCCTACACAACTGGCCATAGCCGGGCCGATTAAGGGGGCGATCACCATGGAACCCACCACTATTGCCGGACTGTCCAAAAGAAGGCCGGCGGTGGCAATCATTGCCGCCACTATAGTAAAGGAAAGAAAGATTCTGGTTGAAGGCAGGATCCCCTCAGCTTGGGCCTTAAGCTCCTCTCGCGCTACCCGGCTTTCATCCACCTCTTCTGCTTCTTTGTATTTTTCCTTAAGCTCCTCAAATCGCTTGGCTATCACCGCCTCTGCTTTGGTGATCACCGTATAGCCGTCCTCTTCTAAACCTGCACTTCTGAGCTCATCAATTATCTCCTCTACTCCCTCTTTGGGAATGGGAAAGAAAAGTATGTCGCTATACTCACGGGAGGAAGTTTCCGGAGATAGGGCATAGTCTATCCCCTTCTCCTCCAGAAGCCCCATTATGGCTTCTTTTTTACCTTCCGGTATTATGATCTGAATTAAACGCACCCGATTTTAGTTAAATCCTCCTTGCAGACAGAAGTATACTTTTAATGACCCAAAACAAACCTAGAATCTGAATTTACCCGGATAGCGAAATTTCTTAAGGTTGAGGTAGGTTTTTGCTTAGCCTTCCGCTTCTACCTTTTGTTTTAGGTATTCGATGGCATCCCCTACCGTTTCTATCTTCTCGGCTTCCTCATCCGGTATCTCCATCCCAAACTCATCTTCAAATTCCATGATCATCTCTACCGTATCCAGTGAATCGGCTCCCAAATCATCGATAAAGGAAGCCTCATCGGTAATCTCGGATCTATCCACCATGAGTTGCTCTTCGATAATCCTTTTTACTCTCTCTTCAATATCGGGCATCTTCTATTCATTACCTCCTATGAGTTGTTAAGTTATTCATGCTCCAATAAGTTTAAAAAAATATAAAGAAAAATTCGCTTAAAATCAATCCATTACTAATCCCCCATTAACGTTTAGCACCTCCCCGGTTATATAAGATGACTTCTCGGAAAGCAAAAATAAAGCTGCACAAGCTACCTCTTCTGGCTCTCCCTCCCGATTTAAAGGTATTTCCTCAAGATATTTACTGCGTAAGTCCTCATCCAATTTTCTGGTCATCCCCGTTTTGATAAAACCGGGGGCTATCGCATTTACCCGGATATTCCTGGAGGCAAGCTCTCTAGCTATGGACTTGGTGAAGCCGATGATACCGGCTTTGGATGCCGCATAATTTGATTGACCGGGATTGCCCATCTGTCCGGCTACAGAAGATATATTTACAATACTTCCCCGTCTTTTTTTAACCATATAACGGATCACAGCCTGAGTACAATTGTATACTCCGCCCAGATTAACCGAAATTACCTTATCCCAATCTTCTTTTTTCATCCGCAAAAGCAACCGGTCCCGGTTTATCCCGGCATTGTTTACCAAAAAATCTATTTCTTCATATTCTTTATAAACACTCTTTACCTGCTTTTTCACCGTGTCTTGGTTGGAAACGTCTACCTTCCTAAAACTTGCATTTGGACCTAGTTTAGAAGCTGTAAGTTCTCCTCTTTCCTCATCTCTTGCAAAGAGCACTGCGAATGCTCCCTCTTCAATCAGAGAAGAAGCTATGGCCTTTCCTATTCCCCTGGTCCCTCCGGTTATTATGGCTACCTTCTGATTAAAGTCACCGCTCATATCGCCCTCGCCTCCTCAAAAATTAAACATTCCATCTTGGTATCCATCCTTTTTATAAGATTTACCAGGACACTGCCCGGGCCAACCTCTATGGCCCTTTTCACTCCTAGAGAGATAAGCTTCTTTACATAATCTGTCCATTTAACCGGATGGGTAATCTGGGTGGCTAAAAGCTTTTTTATCCGCTCCGGGGATGTTTCGGGCTGGCCGCTTACTGTGGAAATAACGGGAAATTTGGGCGCGTAAAATTTTATCTTGGCTATCTCCTCTTTTAACCTATCTTCTGCCGGTTTCATAAGTGAGCTGTGACAAGGGACTGAAACATCCAGTTGGATGACCTTTTTTGCTCCCGCCTGTTTTGCCTTCTCACCCGCTCTAGTGACCGCTTTTGCCTCACCGGAGATTACAATTTGCCTTGGGGAGTTGTAATTGGCAATCTCTACTATGCCCTCTGTATGGGCACAAATTTGCCTGAGCTTGGCCTGATTTAATCCAATTATAGCCGCCATGGTACCTTCTCCGGGCCCAACTGCCTCCTGCATATATTTGCCCCTCTTTCTTACTAGTTTCAGGCCATCCTGGAGTGTAATTACCCCTGCACAGACCAAAGCCGAATACTCACCTAAGCTGTGACCTACCGCTGCATCCGGCCAAAGGTTTTCGCTAAGATAAGAGAATTTAGCTACACTGTCAACCAATAAAGCCGGTTGAGCGTTGACGGTTAAGGTCAGCTCATCTTCAGGGCCGGAGAAGATCAATTTCTTTATATCAAACCCCAGTACCCGGCGGGCTTTTTCGTAGACGTCCCGAAGTTGGTACTCCTCATATAACTCTTTTCCCATTCCCACATACTGGGAACCCTGACCGGGAAAGCAGAAGGCTAACTTATTATTGGTTATCGTTTTTTCAAATTTCATTATGGCTTAAAACTTCATATAAAATAAATTTAATTTGCTAAAGGTAAATAATCAAGCGGGTTAAGAGCGGTTTAATCTAGGAAAGGCAAATAAGGTTAATTAAATCTCCGGCTTAGTTTATCCTTTTGCGGAGGCAACTTTTACCCCTTTCTCGATTAAACCCACCAGGTCGTGTTCCACTGACCTATGGGCTTTTTTGATTGCATTCTTTATGGCTATTTTATTTGACTGGCCGTGGGCGATTATGGTAATTCCCTTAACCCCCAAAAGGGGAGCTCCTCCAAACTGAGAAGGTGACATCTGTTCTTTGAACCTACTTAAAGAGGGCTTCAGCAAGTAAGCACCTAGTCTGGTGCGCAAATCGAGAGATTCTTCTTTAAGGGTTTTCTTTAGAAACTGGATAGTTGCAGATGCCCCACCCTCATAAGCCTTGAGTAGTACGTTTCCTGCGAATCCATCACAGACCACCACATCTGCTTCTTTTTGGGTGATAAGGCGGTGGCTTTCCACGTTTCCCACAAAGTTAAGAGGTGAATTTTCTAAAAGCTCATAAGTAGCCTTGGTCAGCTTATTTCCCTTTTTTTTCTCTGTGCCGATGGACAAAAGACCCACGGTTGGGGAGGCTACTCCCAACACTTCGCGGGAATAGATACTTCCCATGAGGGCGAATTGTTTTAGATTCTCCGGAGTGCAATTTGGGTTTGCTCCTACGTCAATTACTAATACCCCCTCGCCGGATAGAGTTGGAAAGATGCTGGCTATCCCCGGTCGGTCGATCCCTCCTATCCTCCCCGATAAAATAAGGGAGGCGGCCATCACCGCCCCTGTATTGCCTGCGGACACAAAGGCATTAGCTCCGTCCTTTAAAAGTTTAAGACCGCGCACCAGCGAGCTGTTTTTCTTCCTCCTAACCGATTCGGCTGGGGACTCGTGCATAGAAACTGCTTCGGGGGCATCCAGAATTGAATAGTTACCGTTTAAATTCTGAGCTTTGACTGCTTGTTTGATATTTTCTTTTCGGCCGGAGAAGATAACTTCACAGTCCAGCTCTTTAGCAGCTAATACCCCCCCGGCGATGATCTCGGATGGAGAGCTATCAGCCCCTAAGGTATCAAGTATAATTTTAACTCTGGAAGGTGATTTCTCGCTTTTCATGACAGTATTTTCCCGAGGGTTAAATAATGAGAACTTTCCTGTGGTGCCGAGGGCGGGATTTGAACCCGCACGGACTTTATCGTCCACATGGCCCTCAACCATGCGCGTCTGCCAATTCCGCCACCTCGGCTCGATGAAAGCCCCAATCAAGCTGGACTTTTAGTATAATAGTGCAAATAAGCGAGGGTGTCAAGATTCTTAAGTTGCTCCCTTAAAAAGCGCTCTCACATGGTCGGACTGTCCTTTAGCTGTTTATACACCCCATCTACTTTGCTATAATAAACAAGTGAAATGGAGCGTGTAAAGCAAGCAGCAAAAGAATTTGAGCTAGTAACCGATTACCAGCCCCGGGGAGACCAACCCCAGGCTATCCAGGAGTTATCCCAGGGAGTGAGGGCGGGATTTAACCACCAAACATTACTGGGAGCTACCGGCACGGGTAAGACCTTTACTATGGCCCATGTAATTCAGAACGTGCAGATGCCCACTTTGGTGATGGCTCACAACAAGACTCTAACCGCCCAATTGTGTAATGAGTTTAGGGAACTATTTCCGCACAATGCAGTGCGATATTTTGTTTCCTACTATGATTACTACCAGCCGGAGGCCTATATGCCGCAGACGGATACCTACATCGAGAAGGATTCCTCCATAAATGAGGAAATAGAGCGCCTGCGCCATCAGGCCACCTCGGCCCTATTTGAACGCCGGGATGTAATAATCGTAGCTAGCGTCTCCTGTATCTACGGCTTGGGATCTCCGGAGGATTACTCTCGCCTTACCCTTTCTTTGAGGTGTGGTGAAAATCGACCGCGGAAGAAGATACTGAAAAAATTGGTCGATCTGCGCTATGAGCGAAACGATATAGGTTTGGAGAGAGGAACTTTTCGGGTGAGAGGAGACACTATCGAGGTCATGCCCATCTACGGTGAAGATGTAGTGCGGATTGAGCTATTTGGTGATCAGGTAGATAGGATAAGTTTCCTGGATTCGGTCACCGGTCGGAGACTTGCCGATAGAGAGAGTATAACCATATATCCGGCCACCCACTTTATCACCGATAAAAAAAGGATGAAACAGGCCATATCAGCAATAGAGGAGGAGCTGGAAGAAAGGCTAGAATATTTTAGAAAAAGAAATAAGCTGTTGGAAGCCCAGCGTCTTGAGCAGCGAACCAGATATGATTTGGAAATGATGCGGGAAGTGGGTTTTTGCACCGGAATTGAGAACTATTCCCGCCATTTGACCGGTAGAAGACCCGGCCAGCCTCCTTTTACTTTGGTTGACTATTTCCCGGACGATTTTTTGCTGATAGTAGATGAGTCCCATCAGACCATACCGCAGATTAGAGGAATGTATAGAGGAGATCGTTCCAGAAAGGAAACCCTGGTTGAGCACGGATTTAGGCTTCCCAGTGCTTTGGATAACAGACCCTTAAGATTTGAGGAATTTGAAGATAAGATAAATCAGGCTATTTATACCTCGGCCACCCCCGGTCCTTATGAAGAAGAAAAAAGCGAACAAATTGTGGAGCAGATAATTCGCCCCACCGGACTGGTCGATCCGGCCATAGAGGTGAGGCCGGTAGAGGGGCAAGTGGATGACCTCCTGGATGAGATAGATAAGAAAGTTAAGCAGAATGAAAGGATATTGGTGACTACGCTTACCAAAAAACTTGCCGAGGATTTGACCGATTATTTGGTAGATATGGGGGTAAAAGCCAGGTATTTACATTCGGAAATAGATACTTTGGACAGGATAGAAATCTTAAGGGATTTAAGAAGCGGGGAGTTCGATGTCCTGGTAGGTATAAACCTTCTGCGGGAGGGCTTGGATTTGCCGGAGGTATCCTTGGTAACCATCCTGGATGCGGATAAGGAAGGGTTTTTGAGAAGTGACACCTCTCTAATTCAGACCATGGGTAGGGCGGCCAGAAACGTACGGGGTAAAGTTATACTTTATGCCGATCAGGTGACCAAATCCATGCAGGAGGCAATCCAGGAAACGGATAGGCGGCGGCAAATTCAAATTGAATATAATGAAAAACATAACATAACTCCGAGTACAATCAAAAAAGGTATAACGGATATTGTCCAACTAATCAGGCCTAAGAAAGAAACCACCCCGACTCGACCCGCAAAAGAGGACATTAAAGATTTAACTAAAGAGGAAATTGAGAACCTGATAGGAGAATTAAAAAATGCCATGCAGGAGGCTGCTGATAGGCTGGAGTTTGAGAGGGCGGCCGAACTGCGGGATGAAATAAAGGAATTGAGAAGAGAGCGGCGTGAATACGCTGAATTTTAATTCATGGAACTCTAAAGAGTTCAACTATCAAAATGGATATCGAGGTTAATAACTGAGATCATGTCTTGGTTCGTAGCGGAAGCTCTACTATGCTGCTTCGCAGCTCTCTGCTTCGCAAGCTTCGCAGAAGCGTAGAAGAGGTCGTAGAAGCGGAGAAGAGGCTTTAGGGTTCCACCTTATCTGGAATACTCATTGGTGGTTTTTATTAATTAATAAGTAAGGGGACTAAAACTTAGTAACTATGAACTCTGGAAAAATCGTCATTAAAGGTGCACGGGAGCACAATTTAAAGGATATTGACCTGGAAATTCCTAGAAACAGTCTGATTGTGATCACCGGAATCAGCGGTTCGGGCAAGTCATCTCTAGCTTTTGACACCTTGTACGCCGAGGGACAAAGGCGTTATGTGGAGTCATTATCCGCTTATGCCCGGCAATTCTTAGGTCAGATGGATAAGCCGGATGTTGATTTAATCGAGGGCCTTTCGCCATCCATTTCTATCCAGCAGCGAACTACCAGTCATAACCCTCGATCAACTGTGGGGACGGTTACCGAAATATATGACTACTTGAGACTGCTTTATGCCCGGATTGGGGTGCCCCACTGCTGGCGGTGCGGGGAGCCAATCGCCGAGCAAACCAGCCAGCAAATAATCGACCGAGTGATGGAACTGGAGGAAGGGACCAAGGTAAGGATTTTATCCCCCCAAGTCAGAGGCCGTAAGGGTCAGTACAAAGAACTATTTTCCCAAATCAGACAAGTTGGGTTCACACGGGTGCGGGTGGATGGTGAGATTAAAGATGTAGAAGAGCAAATTGAGCTGGAAAGATACGTAAAACACGACATAGAGATAATCGTGGATAGAGTGGTAATAAAGCCGGAAAGTAGGGAGCGGATCGCCGATTCTGTTGAACTTGCTTTACAGAAGGGTGAGGGGAGGGTAATAATCGACGTCCTAGACCAGGATGAGCTGCTGTTGAGCACGGATCTTGCCTGTCCTACCTGCGAGGTAAACTACGAAGAACTCACCCCCCGGATGTTTTCCTTCAACAGCCCTTACGGAGCCTGCCCAGTTTGCGACGGGCTGGGTAACAAGATGGAGATGGATCCCGATTTGGTAATTGACGAGGGCTTATCCATAAAGGAAGGGGGTCTCCTACCGTGGGAAAACAGCAAAAGCAAGTGGCGAGAGGCCATACTGGAAGCCGTATGCCGCAAGTACGATATCGACCCTCATAAGCCGCTGGGTAAGCTTCCCTCCCAGAAAGTGGACATCTTGCTTTACGGAACTGACGGAGTACAGGTAACCTTCCCCTACACCAACCGAAGGGGCAGGACCCGAAAGTTTAGAAGATCTTATTCTGGTGTAATAAATAGTCTAGAAAGTAAATATAAGGAGAGCACCTCCGAGCATACCAGAAAGAAAATTCAGGAATATATGAGTACCTTACCTTGCCCGGAATGTGGTGGTGGAAGGCTTAAAAAGGAGAGCTTAGCGGTCACCGTGGGGGGGAGGATGAATATCCACCAACTTACCCAGCTTCCCGTAAAGGATGCCCATGATAAATTGGCCGATTTAGAACTTTCCGAAAGGGAGCTTTTAATCGCCGAGCAGATCTTGAAGGAGATAAAGTCCCGTCTGGGTTTTATGATGGATGTAGGGTTAGATTACCTTACCCTGGATAGGACTGCCGGGTCCCTTTCCGGTGGGGAAGCCCATCGTATCCAACTAGCTACCCAAATTGGCTCCAAATTGGCCGGGGTGCTTTATATACTGGATGAACCCACCATAGGCCTTCACCGGCGAGATACTCAAAGGTTAGTAGATACCTTGAAAAACCTGGTGAATTTAGGGAATACGGTGATTGTTGTAGAACACGATGAGAAAACTATCAAAGCGGCCGATCACATAATTGATCTTGGACCGGGGGCCGGGGTACATGGAGGAGCGGTAGTAGCCGCCGGCACCCCAGAAGATATAGGCAGCGAAGAAAAATCGATCACCGGTAAGTATCTAAGAGGGGAAAGGAAGATTCCTGTTCCCGATTCGAGGCGGATCTGGGATAAACAGATTACCATTCAGGGAGCCAGCCAGCACAATTTGAAAAATATCGATGTTAACATACCCTTGAGTGTATTCGTGGTGGTTACCGGGGTTTCCGGCTCCGGTAAGAGCACCTTGGTGGAGGAGACATTGTACCGGGGGCTTAGAAGAAGACTGGGCAGATCGACTAAAAAGCCCGGGGATCATGAGGAAATAGAAGGGGCGGGGAACATAAGGAAGGTCATAAAGATTGATCAGTCCCCGATTGGAAGAACTCCCAGGTCCAATCCGGCTACTTATACCAAGGTTTTCGGCCCTATTAGGAAACTTTTTGCCCAAACCCCCACTGCTAAAATGCGCGGTTACAAAAAGGGTCGGTTTAGTTTCAACGTAAAAGGTGGCCGCTGTGAGGCTTGCGGTGGACAGGGCAAGAATAAAATAGAGATGCATTTTTTACCCGATATCTATATCCAGTGCGATGTGTGTAAAGGCAAGAGGTATAACCGGGAGACCCTGCAGGTAAAATTTAAAGGGAAAACCATAGCCGATGTGCTGGATATGAACGTGGAGGAAGCGCTTGAATTTTTCCAAAACATACCCAAGATCAAAAGAAAACTGCAGACTTTATACGACGTAGGGCTAGGATATATTGAATTGGGCCAGCCGTCCACTACCCTTTCCGGTGGGGAAGCACAGCGAATTAAGTTAGCTCGTGAGCTTTCTAAGAAGACTAGAGGAGATACTCTATATGTTCTGGATGAGCCCACTACCGGTCTGCACGCAGAGGATGTAAAAAAGCTGTTGTCCGTCCTTCACCGACTGGTGGATAAAGGTAATACAGTGGTAGTTATCGAGCATAATCCCAATGTAATAAAGACCGCTGATTGGGTTATAGATTTGGGACCGGAAGGAGGCGAAGAGGGGGGTTGGGTTATTGCTTGCGGTACTCCAGAGGAGGTGGCTCGGTCTCCCCGCTCTTACACCGGGATATTCTTGCGGGATATCCTGGATATCGAGGAATCCACCCAGGCGCGGGCAAAGGTAGGGTAAACGATAAACCCTCGATATTTTTATCTGATGTAGAGGAAGGCTTCAGCCTGTC
>CAYUCE010000056.1:0-11970 GCA_964443275.1 uncultured Thermotogae bacterium
TTATGAGAACTTACCTGAACCGGAGTTAATCTGCCTAACACCGGAGGAATTTGAAGAGAGAAAGGATAGACAGGCCCATATTGTTAGTACCGCTCTGAAAGAGGGAATCGAGGTTTCTTGAGTAATGGCGGGGGGTTAGTGGAGGTTTTCAGGTGTAGGTCATACTTATCTTTAGTAAGTAGCTATCGAGGCAAACCGATAATTTCCCGTAAGGACCTTTCATCCTTTGGCCACTCCTAGCATAGTGGCACACTCAATATTTTTGTTTGACTTCTTATTCGGTTATTCAATTTGCTCACTCCGCTAAAAGTTAACTTCCTACACCTTACTTAAGCTAAATAAGCAACAAGGTTGCCTAATTCAACCTCCTAACTGTATGTTTATTAAACAACCCTTGCTGAATGGTTAATAAACAAAGGGTATTTATTCATCATTGTTTACTAAAAGCATCTTGATTAAAGATTATTAATCTGCTATATTAAAGTAAACAAGAGGTAAGCTCATGAATCTGCCATCTCGTCGAGAAATAAAGAATATAATTACTGACCTATTTGAAAATATGAATTTCAAGGTATCAGCAACCTTCGGCCAGGAAGAGAGAATAGGAGCTGATCTAATACTTGAAATGACCAAAAATAGCGGCAATAAGATCTTTTTTGTGGTGGAGATTAAACGCCGTGCAACTATTCCCTCGCTTTCTTCGGCTGTGGAGCAGGTCATAAAATATTCTGAGAAGATGGGGAGTGAGCAATATCATCCTCTGATTGTGGTTCCCTACATGGGAGGAGTCGGAGCCGAATTTTGTAGTTCAAATGATATCTCCTGGCTTGATCTCTCCGGCAATGCTCATATTGAAGCAGGCAACATGTATATTCATATCGAAGGAAAGGAAAATCAATATAAGTCCCCAGGAAGGCCGTCTAACGTGTTTGCTCCAAAGAGTTCCCGGGTAGCTCGGTACTTATTAATGCACCCTAATGAATCCATCCGCCAAAAGGTCCTTGTTGGAGAAACGGGTTTGACGCGTGGCTATGTAAGCAAAATAGTTAAACGATTAATGGAGAAGGACTTGATACAGAAGCAGGATTTATACATAAAGGTTCGTGACCCTGATGTTATGCTGGAAGCCTGGCGGGAAAAATACGATTTTGAAGATCATAAGATTATTCGGGGAGTTATTCCAGCGAAATCAAGCCAAAAAATGATAAGGAAATTGGCAAAGCAATTTGAGGCTCAATCAATTTATTACGCTGCCACCGGGCTGGGAGCTGCCTGGTTATATACTGAGTATGCAGACTTTAGAGTAGCGAGTTTTTATTTAAAGGATGAACCGGATGAGGAGTTATTAGATACAATCACCTTTAAGAAGGTCAAAAAAGGGCACAATATATGGCTCATAGTCCCGAAGGACGAAGGCGTCTTCCACGGTAGCAAGCACAAACATGATGTCCGATGTGTTCATCCCGTCCAGCTATATTTAGATTTAATTAAGGGTCACCCCGAAAGGGCAAAAGACGCCGCTAAGTCAATCAGAAATAACTGTATCAACTGGGAAGAGTTTTAATATGGTCAACGAAAAGCCCTATACGGAGGGAGGCTATTCTCTCGGTGAATTAGAGGGGGTAAAACTCACCTATTTGTTTGTTGCCACGAAGTTGGGTGATCTTATAGAGAACATAGTTGTTGTGGGTGGGCTGGTTCCGAACTTGCTTATAGACCAGGGGAAAATGGGGGAAAACAGGACCGATGCACTTTCATGCCACGTTGGCACTCGAGACCTGGATATCGGTCTTTCGCTGGGTTTGCTGGAAAAGAGTCAATATTCCGAGATTTCAAAACGTTTGAAAAGAGCAGGTTTCGCAAATGAGATCAAGGACAGCGGGGAACCAAGAACACATAGGTGGAATCTGAAAACCCATTGTTTAGATGCTAAAATTGATTTCTTGATTAGTCCTTCAGGGGAAGAGGAAAAGGGTGGAGAAATAAAAAATTTGGAAGAGGATTTCTCGGCTATTATAACTCCTGGATTGAATTTAGCATTTGAAGACTGTGAGAAAATTCAGATTGAAGGTGAGATTCCCGAAGGGGGTATCACCAAACGAAAACTAAACGTTTGTGGGCCGGCCGCATTTGTGATCCTTAAGAGTCTTGCATTCGAAATAAGAAACGAGAATAAGGATGCTTATGACTTGTTTTATGTCCTTCGCAATTTTGAAAAAGGCATGGATGAAATAGCAGCACGATTTGACGAATTCGATGATCAACAGGAAGTCCGTCATGCCCTAGAGATTCTGGAACGAGATTTCACGGAGGAGGACAATATCGGACCTGTCAGTGTTGCAAATTTCATAGAAAGCAGGCCGCAGGAAGAAATAAGGGCTGATGTGGTGGCTTTCATCGGAGATTTCTTGAGTAAGATTTCGAGAAATAGGGGATAAACCTAGAATCTTAAATCCAAATTCTCTTTTCCTCCACTATAAATGGTTTAGATCACCTTTCTTTTTCAACAGCCGTATCTTGAATAGCCTTCTCCGTTATCGCACACAGAAAATATTTTTTATCAGCGGAATATGCTTGTTTGAAAAAATCCATGTAATGATCAATCTATTAAACTCAGGATTTGTGGATGATACAAGATCCTGTGGGAGATCATAGAAAAATCCTTATCAAAGATGTGGTGATTATAAGAAGCTATAAGGAATACAGGTAAGAATTTGACTTTTTGTAATGAACATCTTATACTCAGACCAATGAAAATAATAGTTTACACTTTATAAATAATTTTGGCTTACCTTTTTGAGACAATTAAAAAGAGGTTCCCAGGCCAAAAGCCTCAGTAATTAACATTCTTTGTGTCGCAAAGCTCGGCGGAAACTAACTGCGAAATTTATAAAAGTAGAGTATCCAAAAACTTCGGCAATTAATTTGGACATAAAGGAGGTGTGAATTATGCCGGGCGCATGTGGTTTAGCTTGTGAGGTTTGTGGTCTTAGAGAAAAGGGAATTTGTGCTACCAGCGGTGGTTGCGTACCTGGAACGGATCCAGAAGCTCCAAAGAAACTGGAGAATTTCAAAGAAGCACTGGGTCAACCTTGTCTTATTGGAATCGAAGAAAATCAAAGTTCGTGAAATAAGAGGTGATTTTGACTATCCAAGGGGACGTATTAAAGCTTTTGGGCTTATTAAAATTGCCTTTGTTAACATCATATCCGATTGGAGCATCCGTGAAACGGCGGCCGCTGACGACATCAACAAATTAGGGCTTATATAAAAGTATCAACCAGGAGGTGATAAATATGTCCGTAGAAGAAAATAAAGCTTTAGTCTGCCGATTGATGGAGGAAGTCTGGAACCAGAAAAACCTGGCAGCATTAGATGAAATCACTGCCCCTGAGTTTACCTTTAACTACCCTCTCCCCGGACTGGAGTCTAACCGGGAGGGCTATAAACAAACTACCTATTTTGGGGCTATAGTAATGAAAATTAGATCAGTATAGCCGCGGTGACCGCTATTAACCCGGCAACCACACAAAGAGCACCCACATTGTCACTTACCAAGCTTTCTATAAAAGGTTTTATTTCTTCAGTTTCTTTCAGTTGTGATTTAATTGTCTGAACACTTTCCTCCAATTTAGTTAGCCTATCGTTGTATTCTGAATCAAGAGAAGAAATATCTTGAGCTAAAACGCTTGTTTTCTGTTTGTATGCTCTTTGCTCTTCTTGCAGATCCTGAAGCGTTGATTTAATAGAAGATATTTTATAGCTTGTACCCTCCTCTATTTCACCGATGTATTCTTTTACGGCTGAGAGCCGATTTTCTATTGTAACCAGCTTTGAGGAAACTCTGTTTAGTCCTTCTTTTACTTCCGAAAGTTTAAGCTCTCCTTGATCAGCTCTTGATGATAAATTGGCCAAGTCAGTTTTAAGATCTGCTACCGATGATCGAACTTGAGTGAGCTGTTCAGAATGCTTACCGGCGGCATTACTGAGATCAGAGACAGTCGATTGAAGCTGACCGATTGTCTGGGCATGGCCAGCTATACTGCTGTTAATTTCTTCTATTTCAGGCTGGAGCTTATCAAGTAAGCTGGAATGGTTTTCAACGGCGTTATTGAGACTATTAACTTTTGCCTGAATCCCCTCTAATTTGGATGAGTTTTTATCTAGAGCATTGTTTAAATCAACTGTTGTCGATTCAAGTTCAGCAAGTTCGGCAGAATGGTTGCTTGTTTTATGGTCAAGATCGGCTATTTTTTGCTCTAGTATCTGAACTTTTCCTTCGCTGTTGTCCAACCTAATTTGGAGGGCTTTGATCAAATCTTTATTATCAGTAACCTGTTCAGATAACTTACTTACCGTCTCGTTTAACTGGATTACGGTTGGTTCTAGCTTCTTTAATTTCTCTACCGTTTCATTTATGCTGGACAGCCTCCCTTCAACCGCTTTATATTTGAAAGTAAGGTCCTTAGTCATCTCTTTATTGGTACTAACCTTGGGTAATATCGATTCTATGTCTCTTGACATTTTATTTTCCAGTTTCAATACTTCCACGGAAATAGATTTAATGGTATCTTGTAAATCCACAATGGTGTTTTCCAAGTTTGAAATTTCTTCTTCAACCTTGACTTCATCCTCGGCCAAAACCAATACTGCCAGGGAAGAAAATATCACTAGGACTGCTAAAATAATAGAAAGTTTTCGTCTCCCCATTCTAACTACCTCCTTTGGGTAACTTCTCAGCTTAAATATAGCAGAATTGGTTTCTAATATAAGTTATCTCAATTACGTCTAAGCAGTAAGCAAATCTAAAATACTGCATATTTGTGATCTGATAAATTTATATGAATCCGCCCTTTGATTTAGCGTGGATTGCAAGCATTCCTGCTCTATGATCGATATCAAGATAGATAAGGGAAATATGGGAACTAAACCTTACTAAACCAGAGGGGATTAACTTTCCAGTATTTGGCTGGATCAAGTTTTAATTTGAGCTGCTTTTGAGCATATGTTAAAGTTATATCCCCGGCAGCCAAGATGGATTTGATCCATAGGTTTTAGTTTTTTGGGAAACTGAGAAGCTAACCAATTGATAGTTTCTTATCTTTTAAGTAAAGAAAATACGTATCAAGGACAACAAACAGATGAAAAATCCAGGATTATGCCCTTATGACTATCATATTCATACTAGCGCTTCGGATGGAAAATATGATCCGGAAGAAGTGGTAATGATCGCCCAAAAGGTGGGGATGAAATCGATGGCCATAACCGATCATCATACATTTGAGGGAATAAGAAAGATTATGAAAGCGGGGATGGTAGAAAATATGAACCTGATCCCGGGAATAGAAATAGAAGCCGGTAATACTACTAAAATGTTTCACATTCTGGCCTATTTTAGGGACCTTCCTCCTGAAGGTACGGCAAAAGATATCTTACAAAGCATGCGAAAATCCTTCTTCCAAAAAATGAAAAGGTACATCGGTTCGAATTTAATCAGCCAGGGGGAAATTGAAAAAGCAATCGCCCTCATAAAAAAAGTTAAACAACTAGGCGGAGTGCCGGTTTTAGCTCATCCTTTTACTTTAGGACTTAAGAGAAACCGGCTGGATGCGTTGATAAAAACATTGGTAGACTCAGGCCTAGAAGGACTGGAAATCTATAACTCAAGAGACAGGCTAAGAAAGCTTAAGGCCAAAGCGGATAATGAATTTCTCCTACAACTGGCAGATGAGTACCGGTTGGCAAAAATAGCCGGAAGCGATTATCACGGCAGGGGTGAATCCGAGATTGGAAATATCCCACCTAAATATTGTTCTAAGGATCTTTATAAAAAACTAAAAATCCAGTAAAAGCCAACTCAAACTTCTAGGTTCAGTAAATTTTATCCACTGATGTAAAATCTGATCTTTTAAAATCCACTTACCCTACTTTGCAAGCACCTCTGCCAGTTCCAATAGATCCAAATCCGGTGACTTTTGGTTACTCACTACCTCTTTTAGAGGAGTGGCCGTGATCTCACCATTCATACGACCTACTAATAATCCATGTTTACCCCGACTGAGATATTCGGTAGCTTTTGCCCCCATACGGGTAGCGAGCAAACGGTCAAAAGGGCCCGGAGCTCCACCTCGCTGCACGTGCCCCAAAATAGTCACTCGAAGCTCAAAACCTAATCTTTCCTGATGTTTCTTAAAATAGCTAGCCAGTCCCTCAGCATTGTACTTAGCCCCTTCGGCAACTACCACCAAAGCGTGCTGTTTGCCCCGCTGATAAGCGGAAGCCAGTTCATCAGCTATGGCTTCCGGATCCGCTTCCACCTCCGGGATTACGATGGCCTCGGCGCCGCCGGTAATACCGGCCATAAGAGCTAAGTAACCACAGTCCCGTCCCATAACTTGCACCAAAAAGGCCCGATGATGAGAAGATGCGGTAACTTTCAACCGATCAATAGCTTCCAAGGCCACATGAAGTGCCGTATTTGCGCCGATGGTAATATCCGAGCCGTACAGATCGTTATCAATGGTCGAGGCTATGCCTACCACCGGGTAATCCATTTCTGACAGCTCATACGCACCGGCCTGTGAGCCGTTGCCTCCAATTACCACCAAGCCGTCGATTTCGTTTTGATGAAGTTCGCGTAGTGCCTTCATCCGTCCTTCTTCGGTCTTAAATTCAGGACAGCGAGCACTACCCAATATAGTGCCTCCTTGCTGAATGATACCACCTACGTCACGGGCCCCTAATGATTCCATATCACCTTCTATCAATCCGGCGTATCCGCGCCGGATACCAAACACCTCCCATCCCTGATCTAGTCCGGTTCGCACCACTGCCCGGATAGCAGCATTCATGCCCGGGGCATCGCCACCGCTGGTCAATACACCGATACGCCTCATATCTGTTCCCTCCATCTGTAAAGATTATTTGGTCCCTCTATCAACTAACTAGAGCCTTTCTACCTACCAATTCATGCTTTTCGTGCCATTTGGCCACGGTTTCGATTACTTCATCAGCGCTATCTCGAACTCTTAATAGGTCAAAGTTCTCTTGGGATATGTAGCCGCGGGCTAAAACGGAACTTCTGAGCCATCTCAAGAACCCTTGCCAAAAGCTGCTGTTAAAAAGTACTACCGGAAAAGGTCTTATCTTATGAGTCTGCATCAAGGTTAAAAGCTCCGTTAACTCATCCAGAGTACCCAACCCACCGGGCATTATGATAAAGGCAGACGCATACTTAACTAGCATTATCTTCCTAACGAAGAAATGATTAAAAGTGATGGACTTGGTGGTGTATGGATTTAGCTCCTGCTCCTCCGGCAGTTCGATATTAAGACCTATGGATTTAACTTTCGCCTCTTTGGCTCCTCTATTTCCGGCCTCCATCACTCCGGGCCCGCCACCGGTGATGATAGAAAACCCCATTTCTCCCAGCCGACGGGCTATTTCTCTGGTCTGGTTATAGACCTCATTCCCTTCCTTTAGCCGGGCCGACCCCCATATACTTACCGCCGGTTCCACATCAGCCAGCTCGTCAAATCCTTCTACCAATTCTCCCAAAATTCTAAACATCCGCCATGATTCCTCTTTGGCTAACTCATTTATTTCATAATCGCGTGGCATTTTTATCCCTCTTTTCAGTTATATTATGTATTAATTTAGGTTGACTTCATCTTGGTATTGGGGAACGGAAACTTCCCATTTGGTGGCTTGGCGTAGGAATCTGGCGAAACTCAAAGATACTTCGGATTCCCCGTGGGTTATAAACACTTTTTGGGGAGCTTCTTGGAGCGTGGACACCCATCTATACAGCTCATCGCGATCGGCGTGGGCGGAAAACCCGTGAAGTTGAACTACCCTGGCCTTCACCGGATAGTAGTTACCCAATATCCTTACTTTGCGTGCTCCGTCCACTATTTTCCTCCCCAAGGTCCCCCGAGCCTGATATCCTACGAACAATATAGTGCTTTCCGGACGGGAAATATTTCTTATAAGATGGTGTTTTATCCGCCCGCCTGTACACATACCGGAACCGGCGATTACCATAATAGAACCCTTAATGTTGTTTATAGCTTTGGATTGATATACTTTTGGAGTGGCCTGTAATCCGGGAAAATCAAAGGGGGACTGATCTTGGCCGGTTAAACCCTTCATCTCTTTATCAAAAAGCTCCGGATGGCGGGTGAATATCTTGGTAACCTCAATGGCCATCGGGCTGTCCAGAAAGACCATCAACTGGGGTATGCGATCATTAATGATTAGTTTATTTAAATAATATAATACTTCCTGGGCTCTCTCC
This sequence comes from uncultured Thermotogae bacterium, assembly GCA_964443275.1. Taxonomy (GTDB): domain Bacteria; phylum Bipolaricaulota; class Bipolaricaulia; order CAYUCE01; family CAYUCE01; genus CAYUCE01. Next base: position 8,297 of record CAYUCE010000056.1, read on the forward strand.
AGGGCGAAGCTGGGCACCACAATATTTCCTCCCGCTTTCCAGGTGGAATTAATAACCTCCGCTAGCTGATCGGCCATATTTTCCGGCTTGTCATGCAAGCTGTCACCGTAGGTAGATTCCATGATCACATAATCCGCCCTGTCCAGAGTTTCTGGATCTCGTAGTATAGGTTTGTTCCAGCGGCCTAAATCCCCGGAAAATAGTACCGATTTACTTGTGCTTTGGCATTTCACTTTTATGGTAGAAGAGCCGAAGATGTGACCGGCTTCGTTAAATTCAATTGATACATCACCGTTAAGCTTTACCTTTTTCCCATACTCAACCGGTTCAAATAGTGGAAATACATTTATTACGTCCTCCTCCGTATAAAGCGGTACTTCCGGATAAGGACCTTTTCTTTTTTCCTTTTGGTGTCTTCTTTTCTTTTGCTCAGCATCGAATTCTTGTATCTTGGCTGAGTCCATCAACATTATCCTCGCTAGCTCGGAGGTGGCCTGAGTGCAGTAAATAGAACCTTCAAAACCAACCCTTACCAACTTTGGCAACAGTCCGCAGTGATCAAGATGAGCGTGGGTTAAAAGGAGGGCATCGATGGTCTCAGGCGGTACAACGAAAGGGTCCCAATTTCTTGGCCTGAATTCTCTTTCCTGATAGAGCCCGCAATCAATTAGGAGACGTAGATTTTCAGTTTCCAATAAATAACGGGATCCGGTTACATTGCCAGTAGCTCCCAAAAATCTTAATTTGATAGGCATCTTCTCCCTTCAAAACTTAAGTGTTTATTTATAATATCACCCCTACCTGATGTCTACAAACCATTTATATAGTTGAGATGGTGCTTGCCGGTCGGGTTAAGGCTTGTAAAACACGTTGTGTGCTTCCCAAATTTTCTCCAGTTTTTCTAACCTCTCCAGAGACTCAGGCTCCATTTTAAGGCTCACTGCCGTTCCGATGGCCCCCAATAAGCTGATAGGGGCAGCAAGTAAGTCGACATATGAAACAGGCCTTATACTGGCTAGAAGGGAGAAATCGGCCGTTTTGCAAAGTGGGGAAAGCTCACTATCAGTGATAGCAAGTGTGGCTACCCCTTCCCGCCGAACTGCCTTTAAGTATTGGACTGTCGCTTTTGAATACCGGGGGAAGTCAATAGCCATTACCAGACTATTTTTATTTATGCCCACTAATTCTTCGTAAAACTGATCGGAACTTGAATATATGACGCTTACGTTTTCGAGACTTTTTCTGAGCACAATACCCATGTAACGAGCCAAAGAGGAGCTCATCCTTAAGCCTACAATTAAGACTTTGTCCGCTTTTACAATGCACTCTACTATCTCTTCTAATTCGTTAAAATCTAGATTGTGGAGGGTCCTTTCCAGATTGCGTAGATCGGAAATAATGGCTTTAACCGGTGGATTTTCGCTGTCCTCCAGATGTCGATGATATTCTTTTAGCCTGTCCACGGTGGTAAGCTGACTCTGCACCAGGTTTTGAATTTCGTCTTGGAGCTGAGGATAGCCCTCAAAACCAAGGTCGTTGGCAAATCTTATCACTGTGGCCTCACTTACCCCGGCCTGGTCGGCTAACTCCGCCGTGGTGCAAAAAGCCGCCTCTATATAGTTATCCAGTATATATTTTCCTACCAATCGCTTTTTGTCAGTAAGCTCATTTTCTTTATCCCGTATGAGCAGACGTATATCTTTGGATTCAGGTGACATGACAACCTCGCTTTAAGCTCGCTTACTAAATTATAAGGTTCCGAAGGATGCTAAACCATCCCTTTAAGCTCACCAATTTTTGAAAACCTCCGAATATTGGATTATAATTTTCCTGTATCAAATGGTGCATAATAAAATTATGGTAGTTTTTCTTTCAAATGTCAATTAACAGTTTGTAATGCATATACTCAAAACGCTTGATGAAACGATCCTTATCGAAGACCTTGAAATATCGCTAGATAGGGACCAGATTAACCGGTACCTAAAACATGGCCAAAATGAGGGTGTTAAGCGCCAGGTGGAGTCAAAAGTTAGAGAAGCAAAAACGCAGCTTAGCCCCAAATGTATATATAAGATCAAAGAGATCGCCCCTGCTTTGAAAGAGGAATATAATCTACCCGGTCCAGTTAGGGAAGCGGCATTTGTGGCCTTGGCCGTATCTACAATTGGTAGCAAGTTAGAGCAAAGAGTCGATCAATTAATGAAGGACAAAAAGTACTCGGAGAGCGTGATTCTGGATGCTCTGGGCTCTGCAGCCATATCTGAACTAGCCCACAAATTGGGGCATATAATTTATGATGAGGCCAAATCAAATAGGCTGGGGACCACCAGGATCTTTGAGCCGGGAGGAGGATCATCTCACTGGCCGGTTGAGAATCAAGCATTTATATTCGAAAATTTGGACGTTGATAAGATTGGAGTCGAGCTAACCACAAGTTTTACCATGGTTCCTAAGAAATCTGTATCCTTTGTTATGGGGCTGGGCAACAATATTAAGCAGGCAAAAGACCTTTTCTCCTGTGAGGGTTGTCCAAAAACTGACTGTGTATATCGTTACATTCCGGAGGATTAAAATGAGCCCAAAAAATATTAGAGGTGGAAAATATAAGGTCCTAACCAATGATCAGGTTGAAAAAATTCATGATTCCTCGCTTCAGATCCTGCAAAATACAGGAGTAAAAGTGGAATCCGAAGAAATTATCGATTTATTTAAAAAGGCCGGTGCCAATATCGATAAGAAAAATAACATAGTGACCATCCCTAAAGAAATGGTAGTTGAGGCTTTGGAGACCGTGCCCAGCCGGGTGGTTTTGTACGGAAGAGAAGAAAAGCACAGATTGGATTTATCTGAAGACAGGGTTTATTTGGGAACCGGAGGAGCAGCAGTTAACATTATAGATGTTGAGACCGGCAAAGTGCGTTCACCCACCCTAAAAGATCTATGCGATTTGGCCCGGTTGGTGGACTATCTAGAAAATATTCACTTTTTCCTACGCCCGGCAGTGGCAACCAATGTCCCAGAAGAGCTGCTGGATATTAACAAGTACTACGTAAGCCTTTCCAACACTACAAAACATGTAATGGCTTCCGCTTATTCTCCCCAGGCAGTCGATGAGATTTATAAGATGGCTTCATTAATTGCCGGTGGGCGGGAGAAGCTTCAAGAAAGGCCGTTTATCTCCTTTATCACCAGTTGGATGGTAAGTCCATTGAAGTTGGATATCGGCACAACGAAGATATTGAAGCAAATTGTTGAACACGGGCTTCCGGTAGCACTGTCTACAGCTCCGGCTGCCGGCTCCACCGCCCCGGCCAGTTTGGCTGGCGTATTAACCCAAGTTCACGCCGAGGAGCTTTTCGGCATTGTACTTACCCAGATGTTTAACGAGGGGGCACCGGTACTCTATGGCCCGGTACCGGCGGCTGCCAATATGCAGAATATGGGCTATCTGGGGGGAGCGTGTGAGACGGGCCTTATGAACGCGGCCTGCGTTCAATTAGCAAGGCATATTGATGTTCCCATTTACTCAGATGCCGGTCTTACCGAATCAAAACTTCCCGATATCCAAGCCGGTTACGAGAAAGCTTTTAACATCTTGCAGGTGGCATTGGCCGGTGGGAATTATATTCACCATGCAGCCGGAATGTTAGAATCTATGCTAACTGTGGCTTATG
>CAYUCE010000057.1:0-11597 GCA_964443275.1 uncultured Thermotogae bacterium
TCTCATCCCGGAGACAGGGGTTCAAATCCCCTCGGGACCGCCAGTTTTATACAGCACTTACCCTATAAATAAAGCATGGTATTGCTTAAGCTACTACTGATTTTCATCCAAGGTAAGTGCTGTGCTAATTATGTCATATTTAATTTGGATATTAGGAATACTAATAGTTGATCAATCAACCAAGGCTATAGTGGTAAAGACTTTGCCCCCCCATCAATCTGTATCGGTAATTCAGGGCTTTCTAAATTTTACTCATGTCAGAAATCCCGGTGGTGCTTTCGGGATACTTCGAAATTATGGATCTTGGGTAGCTATAGTAACATTAATAATAAGCCTTACACTTATACTTATGTTACTATTTGCAGAATTCAAAGACAGCGTGATGAAAGTTGGCCTGGCGGTAATTGTGGGGGGCGCACTAGGGAATTTAATCGATCGTCTAAGATGGGGCTATGTGATCGATTTTTTTGATTTTTGGATGATCCCCGTCTTCAACCTTGCTGACCTGGCAATAGTAATAGGTACACTGCTAATAATCTTCACCCTCCTAAAGCGGGCTGGTTTCTGATGGGAAGAGGACTCTTTATTGTATTTGAGGGTTTAGATGGAAATGGCAAAACTACCCAGGTTAGACTCCTGCAAAAATACTTGAAAGATAAAGGAAAAGATGTGATATCTACCCGGGAGCCAGGAGGGACCCCGGTGGGTGAGGAGATAAGGGAAATTCTTTCCAATAAAGACTACTCTATTTCTCCACTGACCGAGCTTTTTCTTTTCGAAGCTGCCCGGGCCCAGCTTACTAGGGGAGTTATTAAGCCTGCACTTGCCCAGGGTAAAATCGTTATTGCTGATCGCTACTATATATCTAGCCTGGCCTATCAAGGCTACGGAAGAGGTATCGATATAGGATTTGTAAATAAAGTAAACAAGCTGGCCACGGAAGATCTAGAGCCGGATATTTGCTTTTATCTGGACATCCCTCCCCGAGTTGGCCTTGCCCGTAAAAATAGGGAGGAGATGCCCCTTTTTTCTCCCCGCATGGAAAGGGAAGCCATCCAATTCTACCAGCGAGTAAGGGAAGGTTATAAAAGAGAGATTCAACAAAATAAACGAGCGGTTTCCCTAAATGCAAGGCTTTCCCCACAAGAGATTTCTGGCCAGGTAACCAAGATTTTGAAGGAAAAGTTTGATCTTTGACTTAAAAGTTAGCTATACTATGGGCCAGCGCTCCAGCACTCACTTTTATGACACATGATATTGCTTAAAGCAATACCCGATACATCTAAAGTGAGTGCTGGAGTACTGGAGAAGGTGATCTAATGAAGTTCTCTTGCACAAAGGAGGATTTTCTATTCGGAGTTAGAACCGTAGGTAAGGCTTTGGGATCCACAAGCAATATGCCCATACTCTCCGGAATAAAGATGGAAATAGAAAAAAATTTACTCTATCTTTATGCCACGGATTTGCAAAAATTCATACGCTGCCCTGTCCCCCTTAAAGATACGGCAGGAGAAAGCGAAAGCTTGGTCCTCGATGGGAATATCTTGTCCAAAATAATTTCCAGATTACCGGAAGCTGATGTTAAGTTAACTAAAATTGAGGATAGAAACATGGTGGAGCTTACCTGTATGGGTACCACTTTTGATCTTTTCTTACTTCCCGCTGAAGATTATCCGGAAATTCCAAGTTTACCAACAGATCCTATCTGCCAGGTGAGTGCCAAAGAACTGAAAAGAGGACTCGACCATACAACCTTTGCCGCTTTGTCGGCCAAAGAAACCTCCCGGCTTAATTTGACCGGGGTGGATATGGTATTTGAACCTGAAAAGTTCAAGATGGTAGCCACTAACGGCTATCGATTAGCATTAACAGAAATCAACAAAAAGACCTCATTGGAAGGTGAATACTTGATAAGCTCGGATGCCCTGTCCAGCCTGAATCAAATACTTCCCGCAAATGACAGTCCGGCAGAAATCTACCACCAGGACGACCAGATGTTCTTTAAATTTGAGGACATAATATTTAGTGTCAAACAGATAGAAGAGGAATATCCCGATTTTAAACGGGTTATTCCTACGGAAAGTGAAATAGGCCTATGGTTAGAAAAGGAGCCGTTTCTAGCTGCCTTGGAAAGAGCTGAAATTATGGCCTCTGAAGAGTCAGGGGCGGTGGTCTTAGAAGCAGATGAGGGAAGCGCTGATCTAAAGATAACCAGTTCCTCCTCGGAGAGGGGAGAAGCTGAAGAAATTTGCAAATTGGAAAAGCCGGGGAAGAAAATCAACATCTCCTTCCGGGCCCGGTATCTAATCGATGCCCTAAAAAAGATGAGCTCCCCGCTGGTAACTTTTTGGTTAAACGATCAGGACCGGGCGGGCCTTATCGAGCCGGCGGGGGATACGGAAGAAGACGAAGGTTTCATATACGTTTGTATGCCCATAAGGATGGATTGACCCAGCACTTACTTTACATGAATCGGGTATTGCTTAGAGCTATACTGGGTTTATCAAAAGTAAGTGCTGGATGGACAATGCTCTTCAATAACGCAAGTATCACATTCGGGATTTTGTGCCGTACAAATTGCCCTTCCGTGATCCTTAAATATCCAGGGTAAGATTTTCCAGTAAGCCTTAGGGACGATTTCCTCTAGGTCTTTCTCTATCTTATTTGCGTTCTTCTCCTCCTCGGTAAGTCCCAGCCTATAAGATAACCTAATCACGTGGGTATCCACCACTATCCCTAAAACTTTTCCAAAGGCATTTGTAAGGATGGCGTTGGCCGTCTTCTTGCCTACCCCAGGAAGTTCGGTTAGTTCATCGATAGTCTGCGGCACATGACCATCGTATTCATCTCGTAAGATTTGGGCGCTTTTCCTTATATACTTGGCCTTATTTTTGCTAAAGGAAATCTTATTGATTTCGCTCTGTAAATTTGCCAGGTCAGCCCCCGCATAATCCTTAACCGTTTTATATTTTTTAAACAGACTTTCAATAACTTCATTTACCACTTCGTCCCGGGTCCGTGCAGACAAGATAGCTGCCACCAAAAGCTGAAGGGGACTGTTAAAATTAAGATAATATTGAGCATCCGGGTAGGTCTCTTTCAAAACGTCCAAAATTTTTACCACCCTTTTCTCACCAGATTTGGAAATTATGAATCACCTCGATTTTAATTTTTATCGTCCTTATTCTTGCGACCTCTCCTTAAGAAGGCAGGAATATCCAAATTTTCCTCTTGGTTTCCCTCAATCTCTGGCTCCTTTTTTTTAATGGTGGTTATGGGTTCTTCCTCCTCGATTTTTTCGGGAAAATCACCGGCGATCACTGTAACTTCCGCCCTGTCCTTTAAATCCTCCTTTATAACCGTGCCAAATACCACCTCACCTTCACTGGAAGCAAGTTCCTGAATACGGACCGCGGCTTCATTTACCTCTCCTAACTTAAGATCCTGCCCTCCGGTGATGTTTATCAACATTCTCCTAGCCCCTTGTATAGAACCCCCTTCAACCAAAGGATTAGTGGTAGCGGCCTGAGCAGCCTGATTTACTTTGCCGGTCCCTTGGCCAGTTCCAAAACCTAGATGACAGGTACCCGCTCCTCTCATCACGTTTTCTATATCTACAAAGTCCAAATTAATCAACCCGGGCACGGTTATTAGCTCGGAAACCCCCCCTACCCCTTGATGTAATATTTCATCCGCCATTTCAAAGGATTTGGCCATAGATAAGTTGGGAGGAGCATTTTCCAAAAGCTTGTCGTTGGAGATAATGATTAAGGCATCCACACAGCTTCTTAGTGTATCAATACCTCTTTTTGCTCTATCCCTTCTGATCTTCCCTTCAAATTCAAAGGGTTTAGTAACAATGCCGATAGTTAAAATACCTTCCTCTTGGGCTAGCCGGGCCATAACTGGTGAAGAACCAGTGCCCGTGCCCCCTCCCATTCCAGCAGTTATGAAAACCAAATTCACACCACTTAGAATCTCCTCAAATCGCCTACTTTCATCTTCCGCTGCCTCCCTACCTTTTTGAACATCTCCCCCGGTCCCTCTTCCTTTGGTTAGATCCTTTCCAATCTGGATAACCTCATCGGCCTTGGACATATCCAGCACCTGCGTATCTGTATCCACCGCCACCAACTTGGCCCCCACCAACCCTTTATTCACCATGCGATTGACCGCGTTCACTCCCCCATCGCCCACTCCAATTACCATCAGCTTAGAGGTTCCGGATGGGAAGCCGGTGCGTTTGACCTTTTCTCTCTTGGATAGGTTCAACTTTAAATCGGCCAATTTTTAAAATTCTCACCTGGTAATCGAATTAAGAAATTCTCCTACCTCTTTAGCCCGTCCGCTTCAGCCACTAACAGACAAAATTAACTCTACAAATAGCCCAACTGAAGTATAAATAGTGATAATTATATTGTCAAATACAAAATTCTGAAGATATTGATCGGCCCTTTCCTTTGGATACATTTCACTGGATTGGTATACTTACTGACTATACTAAGCCAGCACTCATTTGAGGAAAATTACTTGGCTCAAATGAGTACTGGACCAAACCCTGTGTTAAGTGGAAAGCTGTAAGATAAAAACCGATAGGCGGATTTAAATGCTTTATGATACTCATGCTCATCTGGATATGAAACAATTTGATAAAGACCGCCAGCAGGTGATTCAACGGGCTCGAAAAGATCAAATAGAGGTCATTACGGTGGGAGTCGACCTTAAATCTAGCCAAGAAGCGGTAAAACTGGCAGATGAGCATAAACTTTACTGCGGGGTGGGGATCCACCCTCACGAAGCTAAAGGTTACAAAAAAACGGCCAAAGCTATGGCCCAACTTGAGGATATGATAAGAAAAAACAAAAGAGTAGTAGCCATTGGGGAAATCGGTCTTGACTACTATCGGAATTATTCACCTTCCGAAGATCAAAAGCGGACCTTTAAAGCCCAGCTTAAGCTTGCAGAAAGACTAACTTTACCGGTGATTGTTCATAACCGGGATGCTGATGAAGATGTTTACACTATACTTAAAAATTTCGATTTGACCGGGGTCATCCATAGTTTCTTTGGCCACCTAAATCTGGGGGAAAAATTTATACAAATGGGCTTTTACTTGGGAATCAGCGGGCCGATCACCTTTCCCAACGCCGGACATAGAAAGGCAGTCAAAAAGCTGCCCTTCGAACGCCTGTTAGTGGAGACGGATTGTCCATATTTAACACCGGTCCCACACCGAGGAAAGCGCAACGAACCGGCTTATGTAAAATATGTGGCGGAAGAGATAGCAAAATTGAAAGGTATCAAGCTAGAGGAAGTAGAGGAGCAAACTACCGCCAATGCGAAAAAAATATTTGAATTATAAACTTAGATCAGACTGCTTGCTTTTAAATTAGGGCAATTCAAAGTCATCCGTGACCTCTAGTACGTCCAGTTCACTTACCTCACAACCAAACCCCAATAATTCTGCCAGACTGGGTTGGGTCCGACCTCCATCTCCAGAAATTAATTCTTTTATATACAGTCCGCTTTCTCCTTTAACCCTGACCACGACTCTTTGGCCATTCATTAGCTCACCCGATATGGCCAAGACCCTTCTTTTCCTGACTTTGTCCGCTCTGCGGTGGCTGACCCTACGGGGTGTGCGCTGTTTGATCCCCCCTTTAAGTTTATCCAAGGCACCCTGGAAGGTATTTTCATCCACCGGTTTTTCTAAATCAATCCTAGCTCGATATACCTTATCAATTTTTCTGCTCTTTACTCTTCTCACCATATCCCTATCTACGAAGTGAGTAAGCTCGACCTCTACTTTTCCTTCTGCGAATTGGTTCACTTTCTTTTCTATCTCCTCCAAATCGAGCGTCCGGATTTGGGGTTTCTTTACCTCTATAACGAAAGGACGACCACTTCCTAACATGCGGGCGTCAATATCTTCCCGGCCTGCCCCGTGAAAGGAAGAATCACTACCTCTAAAGGCCTCCAATACCGGAGGGGTTATCAACTCTTCTACGCTCTCTGGATATCTCTTACCGGTAAAGTCACATTCCGGACAACCTTTTCCCTGGCAATTCTTGCAAGGCCATTTAGTCTGCGGTATCCCCCTAACTAACTTTCGATACCTTCCAAATATAAAAAGGGGATTGATTTGGACCTCTATTTTTTCTTTCCTTAAGTCCATCAAAATAACTATATCTGGATTCTTTCGGTCAAGCTCCGCTTCCCTCTCTCTTTTACCTAGAATCTCCTCAAACTTTTTCCCTACCTCCCGATTAAACTCTTGGCTTAAACTTTCACTAGAGTCTCCTAGCCCGTACCTACTTTGAAGTTCCTTTTCCTTTTGAACTATTTTATCAGGTACCATACAACCCATATGAAAAGTATTAAACTCTATATCCTTTACCTTTTTATATGCTTTTTGGCTCCAGGCGGATAACTCGTTGAATCTGTCCTCGCAAATCTCACACTCAATAGGTTCGGTGTATTCAGTATCGTAAGTTAAGGCCGTACCTACTCTAAGGGCTTTGCCCCGCTCTCGGTTGCTTAAGCCATAACTTAACCTAGCAAAAAGCCTTCCCAAGCAGTGATCACAAAGCTTGTTATCTTTTATTATATGTTGAGCCAAATCGATAAGGTCTTTCAATCGCCTTCTACCTCGCGCTTAACTAGAAAGTGGCCAGTTGGATACAGGATCTCATTTGAGGATAACTATAGATGCTTCCCATATGAGAATACTTAAGTTATTAACTAATAATCAACCAGCGAGACAAAAGCTTAAATTCTGCTTCCAAAAATCCCCGAGTTCACCCAAATATCGGCTGGTCAATCTCTAAATGTAATATATCTTAAGTTTCGATATAAGCGAGAGGTCAAGTCGCAAGTGAACAGAAACTTACCTGATTAATATAGGGCATTTCCTTCGGGAATCCCGAATCGGTGTAACGGGGTTCCTACGCTCATCTCGCTCAGACATATGCGCTCACCTCTCTCGGGACCCCTCGGATGCCTAATCAATGAGGAAGGGGATAGGATAAATTTTTCTGACGCTGGCGAATCTGCTTGACGAGCGATAGCGAGGAGTTATGCAGCGAAAAAGAAAATTTTATCCTATCCCCCAAGCAAACAACAGCAAAATAGCTACTGAAGAATACGAGGGGCTTATATCAAAACTTCAATGTAATGTAGATAACCTTTTAAAGCCGGGATAATCACTATAATTACACTGATATGCGCTCCCGTAAACCTTCATCCTCAACTTCCAAATGGAAAACCTTTTCCACAGCTACCATTTTATTTATCACTAGTTTTCTTATATTTTACGCTCAACTTGACCCGGCGGACTCAAGTCAATCCGAACCTCCCGTCCCACCTCGTCCCTCTGTTTGGGGTAAAAAAGGGATGTACCTTACCTCCAATTTCTTAGCTAAAAAGGGTAGCTTAGAGGAGATAATAAGTCATATAAAAAAGACGGAACTGAACTCCGTAGTGATAAATGCCAAAAATATGCGAGGGGAAGTCACCTATAATACTAGTGTAAAGCTGGCAAGCAAAATTGGGGCTAGCGCAGGAAGAATTGACCTTACCACAATCATAAAAAAGTTAAAAAAGGATGGAATCTATGTTATTGCCAGATTGGTAGTCTTTTACGATCCCCTGTTAGCCACTTATTTGAAGTCCGGGAATCCTAACTGGGTATTGCCCTCCAATCAAACAGCCGTCAGGTACAACCTGGATCTGGCAAAGGAACTGGTGAATCTAGGAGTGGAAGAAATCCAATTTGACTACATAAGATTTCCCGATGAGGGGTTGGGCTCCGGCGGTGATTTTGCACATAGATATCAATCTATAAACAGTTTCCTCCAGCAGGCCCAAAAGGAGCTTTCCGCTGAGGTAAATATTTCTTGTGATGTGTTCGGAAGGACGCTTTGGGAATGGAACAAGAAAAAGATTGACCCTATCGGACAAAATTTGGAGGAATTCAGCCAATATGTAGATATATTATCGCCCATGCTCTATCCAAGTCACTTCAATCAGCGTTTCTGGAATGATCCTTACTACATTGTGAATAAAACTTTAAACCTGGGAAGGGAAAGGAAGCTTAACTTAAGACCCTTTATTCAAGGTTTTGACCGTTCGATACCTCAGGGAATGGGTCTACCCGAGTACATAAATGCGCAGATCAACGCGGTATCGGATGCCGAGGTGGGCGGCTATTTAATTTGGAATCCCCGGTCAGACTATTCCGCGCTCTGGAAGGCATTGGATAAATGAAATTAAATTTTGAGAAAATCTAACTACGATAACCTCCTCACCGCAGGGGGTGACGATTATGAATACAGATTAGGTCAAACAACACTGACCTAGCTCTCATCTTGACTTATAATATCTTTTAATGTATGGAGTGCATGAATTTGCACCTGATGGTTAGTTTGTTGGTTCATAGATGATCGAACATCGAAGATAAGGGGTATATAAGATGAAAAAATTACACTTAAGTGAGGATACCCGTCCCACCCTGGAGGAAGTTATTGGAAAATGTATAGGGATTCTAGGTATTCGAGGGTCCGGTAAATCCAACTCGGCCGGGGTTATATTCGAAGAGTTACTCAAACACAACTATCCTCTTACCGTGGTGGATATTGACGGTGAATATTTCGGATTGAAGGAGAAATTTGAACTTTTGGTTATTGGAGTGGGTGAGAATGTGGATTTGGAAATCGATCCAGAAGACGCAGAAAAAGTCGCGGAAATAAGCCTAGAAAGAAGTATTCCTGTAGTGCTAGATCTGAGCGGTTACTTAATGAACGATCAAAAGAAGCTCCTCAAAAATTATTTAACCCGAGTTTGGAACCTGGCTGGAAAACTAAGAAAGCCATACATGATAGGAATTGAGGAAGCTCACGAATACATTCCACAGGGGAAAAATACTGAGCTAAAAGAGATAATCTCCCGCATCGCCCTTAGAGGGAGGAAACGAGGATTAGGTGCGGTAATCATATCCCAGCGATCGGCAAAGGTGGAAAAAGACGTCCTTACTCAAGCGGGTATACTATTTTTGCACCGGGTAGTGCATGAAGCCGATATGCGTGTGTACAGCGAGCTTTTACCTTGGCCCAAAAGGAAAGTGAAGGAAAAAGTAGGTATGTTGGATACCGGCGATTGCATTTTATTGGGGGGAAACACCATTAAAAAGATACATCTACGGGAGAGGGAGACATTTCACGCCGGTTTTACTCCCACCCTGGAAACTGTAGAAACTCCTCAGCTTAAACAAATCTCAGGAAGTATACTTAAGGCCATCGAAGAAGCCAAAAAGAAACAGCGCCAGAAAAAAGATCGTATGCAAGAGATGAGTGAACGCTTGGAAGATTTAGAAAACGAGATGCAGACAAAAGATGAAAAGATAGCCGAGCTAAAGGAGGTAGCTAGGACCCTAGGCTATATAAAAGTGGACCTTAAACATCCTAACCCACCGCAAGTCCAGCGGATATCCAAGATGGTAGTGGAACGTCTAAGCGGCGCCGGCATGCTAAAGGAAGGCGCAGACGGGGAAGCCGCACAAATGGTCACTGAAACTTTGACCAAATCTCACCCTAAAGATGGCCACTCGGAGCAGCCAGAGTCAGAAGAGTCTGTTGAAAGATCAAAACAAAGCCGCATAAGCGAGGAGTCCGGCAAAAAAGTTTACCCACCCGATACTTGTAATGAAAAACAGCCCACAAATGGTGGTTGTCAGTACGAGGACCTTCCCAGGCCGGTGCGCAAGCGGGTCGAACAGTTTCTGGATACGATTAATCAAAAGGAACCGTTAAAAAAGAAGATCCTGGTTTTTCTTATGAAACATCGGCCATTTGCCTATTCAATACATCAAATAGCTTCTTGGTTGGATGTATCTTCTGGTCTAATAATGAACAACCGGCCGGGTGAGTTTATACACCTAGGTTTAATAACTCAGGAAAATAAGATGGGTTCACCACATTACCGCTTAACACTCAAATCTTTCGTAGAAAACCATTTCTCATCCTTCAAACCCGATATCGGAATTAAGCAAATACAGGTGCTGCAAAAGTTTATCGAGAAGAAGTTAATTGAATTGGAAGAAGTTGACTCCTCCGACCAAGCGATGAGCTTTACTTACCAAAAAGCAACTCGTTAAATCAACTAATCCCTTTTAAATAAAGGCCCTTCAATCTTCTATATAAATTTTTTCATACCCGGCATATGCCGAAAACCTAGATTCAAGCTCCATTGTCGCAAATAATATCTTTCAATAAAATAGATTTGGGTGTATTTCCTTGCTTAAGCTTCTTTTCAAAACTCCTCTCGGTGGGCTTTTGTTAGGATTTGCCATAGTATTCATCATTGGAGCCGGTTGGCTCTATCTATGGCCTGAAATTATCGCTCCTTACTTTAGCCCTCATGCCACTTACAGCAGCGAGAATTTCATTATTCACTATCCTAAAGATGCAACTTACAAAAGTGAAATTCAGGAATTTACCCACCAACAAGAGAAAATGCTTCATAAACTTCTGGATTTTCTAAAATTAGAAAGAGAGTCCATACCTGAAAAGATTCATTTCTACCTTTATGAGGATATTCAAAAGATGAAATCCGGCATCTCAAATAGAAAAACTTCCCCGGATACTGACCCGCAAGCGCCGATCGACCTCATTTGGGGACACGATACTTACCAGTCTTTAACTTTACTAATAACTGAGTTCAGCCTCGGGCCCCCTTCATCAAAAATACTCCAAAAAGGGTTGGGGGAGTACTTTCAAAATTTAGATAGAGATTTTCATACCGAAGCGGCCGCTTTAAGCAAAGCTCAATTCCTATCACTCGATCAGATCCTTAAATTGGAAAAAGCAGGACTATTGCCTCGAAAGCTTCATGAAGCTGTATTTGAGCAATTTAACTCCCCTCAAGCAAAAGCCTCCCTAAGCATGGCCAGCCTAAGGACACTTATACAGATAAATGAGGAGGAAAGCAGTATTTATCAATTAGCTGTATTCGTAGAGACGGCATCCCTGGTTAAATTTATTATTCAAAGCTGGGGAATTGAAAGATTCAAGAAAATCTGGATCGCTAATTCCTTCAGCCGGGCAGTAGAAGAAATTTATGGGTTATCTCTGAAAGAATTGGAAAAGAAGTGGGGAGAGTTATTGAGTGAAAAGCAAACAGAAAATCCTCAATACCAATACTTTCGCGGGATAAACCTACTTAAGGTGGGAAAGTACACAGAGGCAAGAAAACTCCTAGAATCAGCCCCATCTTCTAATACTCAAGAAATTGCATATAAGGCAAGATATTATTTGGGAGTCCTAAATTTCTACAATGGCAAGTGGGAATCTGCAAATAACCTTTTGAAACAGGCAATGAAGGAAGTACCTAGCGGAAAGGAAAACCAGCTAATCAATCAAGTCTTGAGGCTGATTGATTTTTATAAAGGTGGAAATATTCAAGCAACAAAAGATCTACTCATAGTGTACCCTCCGAAGTTAGAATCTATGTCTTTGGGGCTTGTCTTAAAAGGTCAGGAAATCATAGAAAAAACTATTGCCCTATTTGATCTGAAACCGGTCAATTTGCCGGAGAGATTTATA
>CAYUCE010000058.1:0-10200 GCA_964443275.1 uncultured Thermotogae bacterium
AAAATCTCCATTTGACCTACGATAAGTGATGATCCTTTCAGCTAGGACCGGGCCGATACCCGGCAATTCCTGCAAAGTACGATAAGAAGCTGAATTTATATCTATCTTCCCCTCGCGCCTTAGGATAATTCCCTCCTGGTTTCCCTGATCATTTGAGGGAGCTAGGAATAGATGCTGAAATGTGGCCAGGACTAAAATTGCCCCCATCAAACCGGCCACTACCTTTAAATCAGAGGAAGACAGATTAAATGATTTAATTATCGACTTCATAAAACTTATCTATTTTGCTTTAATTTCCTGAAATAATTCTTGAATTCTTCCCACTCCGTATTTTTCTCTCATTAGCCTCATTGGCTCCGGCCAAGTTTCGTAACGGCGCTTCCCAAACTTCCACCGGTAATATTTAATAAATAGGTCTCTAAGTTTCAAAGCAGATTGGGGATTGTCCTCAAAAATTGGGTACCTATCTTGAACTAACTCTTCTATCTCACCCAAATAAATCTCCCTATTGACCGCTTGCTGGAACAATTCTAAAGAGCTATTAAAGTCTACTTCTAGCTTTTTTTTGGCATCTTTAAATATCTTTCTTCTTTCCAGTTCCTGTTGAGCCTTCTTATTCATCCGCTCCCTTTTGGACTCAAATTCTTTAACCTCCTCCGGGGGTATTTCTAAACTATTGCAACGACAACCCTCATGGATGGGGGGTAACTCACTTTTCGATGAAAATATTTTCCCATGATTTTTAAGGCACTTCTCACAAGTTAAATAATGGACCTGAGCGTAATACTGATACAGCGGCCGGGTAGACTTCGATCTAAATAAGCTAGTTAAAATCATCATTCTCTAGGCTTCCTTCGATAAAATCTTAACACATTTCCCCCGTAACAACGCTCATCGATTAAAACAAGTTGACCATAACTTTCTTGAAGTTGGTCTTTATTTGATATTTCGGCCGCTGCCACCCCCCATTTCCTAAGCACTTCCGCCTCAGCCAATTTGTGCAAGGTTTCATCGGCCAGCCCCTCGCCGTATGGTGGACCTACAAAGATCAAATCATAAACTTTCCCCCTCCTTTCCAAGGTTGAGATAGCTTCTAATACATCTTTTTGATAGAGGTGAGAATAAGTAGTTAAGCCTAACTTATCTAAATTTTTTCTTACCAATCTGATGGCTTGAGGCGATTTATCCACAAAGGTGGCATGTTCCGCTCCTCGGCTTAAAGCCTCGATCCCCACGCTACCAGTTCCCGCAAACAGATCCAGGAAGTTGCTGTTTGAGACCAAATTTCGCCAAATATTGAACAAAGCCGCTTTAACTTTATCTTGAATGGGGCGTATCTGATTAGTCTCAGGGGCATAAAGTATCTGACCACCCTTAGTTCCAGCTATTACCCGCATTCCTTGACAACTCCTAAACTAATCAAATAGGATGTAAAAACAAAATGTATCCGGTAAAGTATACGTATGAGGGTGCACCCCGTGGAATAAATATTAGGCTAATGGGAAATTTATTCCACGGGGTAAAGATTAGCAAAATATTTAAGGAGTACACAAATTGGCGATTCAAGCCGTTATCTTCGACTTAGATGGTACATTATGTGATTACCATATATCGGTGGAAAAGGCGCTAAAAAAGGCAGTTATTGTTCATTCGCCCCAACTTTGGGCTAAAAGAAAAGAGATTTTCACTAAACAAAATTACAATCGTTTTTTCAAAGAGGCAGCCGCCAGAAGACATCACCGGGAAGAATTTGAAATAAATACCCGCCAAGAGGCTTTTAGAGAACTGCTTTTGGATGCGAATATTAAAAATAATAATTTGGCTGGGAAAATAGCCGGCACTTACACCGACCAAAGAGTGAACTCATTAAAGCTCTTTGAAGAAGTTAAAAAGGTTCTTAAAAAAGTTTCTTCCAAATTCAAGGTAGGCCTTCTTACCAATGGACCCTCCGATATCCAATGGGAGAAGATCAAAAAATTAAACCTAGCTAACCAGTTTGACCAAATAATCGTCTCCGGTGATTTTGGATTGGCCAAACCTTCCCAGCCAATCTTTAAAGAAATGATAAATAGATTAAATTGCAAGCCACAAGAAGCAGTATATGTAGGGGATTCACTTGAATACGATGTTTTGGGAGCAAATGATTCGGGCCTAGTTTCGGTTTGGATAAATAGAACCAAACAAAAACCGCCATCTGATCAACCAAAGCCTGATTATGAAATAGATAATCTAAGGGGCCTTCTGAATTTTGTGGGGTTAAATTCAGAATAGGCAAACATGGTGAGTTCCGTTGTGGAACCTTTTGCCATCCACTACGAGCCTGGTTGCGATACAACGGTAAATTGCCGATTATTTTTGTAGCGGAAGCTCTACTACGCTGCTTCGCAAGCTTCGTAGAAGCGGAGAAGAGGCTTTAGCCTTCCATATTATGGAACCTTAAAAGGTTCCGCTACGAACCTGGTATCCAGACAAAAAATTGAATTAAGCCCCTTAAGTCAGAGGAACGATGGTGAATACTTAAATGTTCTCATACAATCTTACATACAGGGTTAACTGACATTGAACAAGGAAGCTAATAAAGCCAAATATTGGATAGCATTAAATATGATCTCCAATCTCTCTCCAAAGAAGTTTCATCTATTATTAACTCACTTTTCTAATCTTAGGAAAATATGGACCGCTTCAAAAAAAGAGCTAAAAACGCTACCCGGCTTTGAAAGATCCGCCGACTCCTTTATCCAAAATAGGGAAAAAATCGATCCAGATAAAGAAATGCAGGCAATAGAAAAAAGAGGGTTAAAAGTGCTCACTTTGGATCACTCAGATTATCCCGGCCCGCTTAGGGGTCTTCCCACTCCCCCTCCTGTTCTTTACATGAAAGGCCAATATAAAAAAGAGGATGAACTGGCCCTGTCCATAGTAGGTACCCGCCGGTGCACACCATACGGAAAATTGACAGCCGAAAAGCTAGCCAAAGAGCTGGCTTCCATGGGATTTACCATAGTAAGTGGAATGGCCCTAGGAATCGATACCCACGCCCACAAAGGAGCCCTCATGGGAGGAGGGAGGACTATAGCCGTTTTAGGATCTGGATTCGAGCATATTTATCCCAGCAGCAATTTAGGATTGATGAAAAGGATCGCCCAATCCGGCTGCGTATTCAGTGAATTTCCCATTACTCATCGTCCTGCAAAGTGGACCTTCCCCCAGAGAAATCGGGTCATCAGCGGACTAAGCCGGGGTACTTTGGTAGTAGAAGCTCCACAAAGAAGCGGAAGCTTAATAACTGCAAACCTGGCTTTAGAGCAAGGAAGAGAGGTCTTTGCAGTACCTGGAAACATCAACAATGAAAATACTAAGGGAACCCATAAGCTAATTAAGGAGGGAGCAAAACTGGTAGAAAGCGCAAAAGACGTGGTGGATGAATTTCCCGATTTGCAAGATATTATAAAAGATAGAACCGGGGAAATGAGGAAAGAATCAGATCTATCTCCCCCGGAAGAACAAGTAATGAAAGCCTTGAGCTTCGAACCTATACATATCGATGAAATCGTTGAAAAGACAGACCTCACCATCTCTGAGGTATCCAGAATAATCTTACGCCTTCAAATGAAAGAGTTAATACGCGAAATTCGAGGTAAGAGATACGTGAAATTATAGGAGGTTTAAAAAATGGAATTACAAAAGACTTTAGTTTTAGTTAAGCCAAATGCCCTAAGACGCCGTTTAACGGGTGAAATTATCAGAAGAATAGAAGAGAAAAACTTACAGATAGTAGCCATGAAGATGCTATGGATTGATGAAAAGCTGGCCGCCGCTATGTATGAGGAACACCGCGAAAAGGACTTTTATACCCATTTAGTACAATTTATTACCTCATCTCCTTCTATAGCCATGGTAGTTAAGGGCCCAGAGGCAATCAAGGTAATGCGCAAATTAATGGGAGCCACCAATCCATTTGAGGCTAGGCCGGGAACTATACGCGGAGATTTTGGACTGGACCTCACCAAAAATATGGTCCACGGTTCAGACTCCCCAAAGTCTGCTCAAAGAGAAATCAGTCTATTCTTTGAAACTGAAGAGATAATTGAATATAGCCAGCCATCCGATTGACCAAAAAGATTTTCTCCGCCAAATGCTCTTCTTTAAACTTTTGCGTACGTTTGGCCCGTTTTGATATACTCACAGAACGGAAATTGTAAGGAGTGATTTACCCATGGGAGAGGTCAGAAATATCTGCCTCGCTGGCCATTCAGGAGCCGGCAAAACCACTTTAGCTGAATGTATTTTGAAAAAGTGCGGCCTTGAAACGGAATTAGATACTTCAAAAGAAGAAAAGAACCGGGGACTAACCATAGATTTGGGAATGGGTACTTATCAAACAAAAGATACATCCCTAAATATACTTGACACCCCCGGGTTCGCTGAATTCGTCGAAGAACTGTACAAGGGCTTGTGGGCTTGTGAAGCATGCGTCTTGGTGATAAACGCAAGGACCGGAGTAGAAGTTCAAACCTTAAAAAGCTGGGAAGTAATAAACGATCTATCCAAGCCTTCTTTTGCCTTTATAAACAAGATGGATACTGAGAAAATAGACTTCTGGGAAATAGTAGAGAAGATGAGCCAGGAATTGGGCGAGTCTTTAGTACCTCTCCAGATACCAATTTCTTCCAACGGTTCTCTTGTGGGATTAATGGATCTAATTGAAAACAAGCCGGTTTACTTTGGTAAAAAAAGTGACCAGATACCAGATGATATAAAAGAGCGGGCAACAAAGATGCGAGAAGACCTTTTGGAAAGCCTAGCCGACTTAGATGATGAACTGCTACGCAAATTTTTAGAAGAAGAGCAAATCGAACCGGCGGTTATAAAAAGAGCTTTAAAGAAAGGATTGATTGAAAAATCGTTTACTCCGATTTTGATTGGTTCCGCATCCGGAGATTTAGGAATTGACCAATTGCTGGATTCATTAGTTGAGTTTGGGCCCTCCTTCTTAGATCTTAATGATTCATCTCAAGATCATTCTTCGCTTATCTTTAACCTCACTTCCGACCCTTACCTAGGACAGCTTGCACAAGTTAAGGTTATGGGTGGGAAACTAAGCCAAGGAGATAGCGTATTTAATGCATCTAACGCCGAGAAGGAAAAAATAAGAGATATTTTTAAGGTAAATGGAGGCAAGCAAGAGAGAATAGAATCTGCAAGCAAGGGAGATATAGTGGCTTTGAGCAAACTATCCACCGTTTCTTTAGGGGATACCCTTTCCTTCAAAGAAGGTGGTAAACAAATAGAATTTATCCAATTTCCAAAGCCGGTCTTCGGGCGTGCTTTGGAACCGGAAACCCAATCTGATGAGGAGAAGATGAGTTCCTCCTTACAAGCACTTGCCCAAACTAAGGCCACCATCGATATTTCACGCGATGATGTAACTAAAGAAACTATATTAACCGGGATGGGGGACACTCATTTAAACGTATTTACAGAAAGGTTAAAGAACAACTACGGGGTTTCGTTAACTATAAAACGTCCTAAAGTGCCTTACAAGGAAACCATTCAAAAGAAAGCTAACGCCCAATATCGCCACAAGAAACAAAGCGGGGGCCGTGGTCAATATGGCGAAGTATATTTACGAGTTGAACCGCTGTCGGCCGGAAAAGGTTATGAGTTCGCAGATGAAATAAAGGGAGGGGTGATCCCCAATCAGTTCATGCCTGGGGTAGAGAAGGGCATACAGGAAGCCATGCAGGAGGGAGTTTTGGCCGGTTATCCGGTGACCGATATTTTGGTAGCTTGTTATGATGGGAGCCACCATTCAGTTGATTCTTCTGAAATTGCCTTCAAAATCGCCGCCTCCCGTGCCTTTACCCAGGCCTGCGAGAAAGCCTCTCCAGTACTTTTAGAACCGGTCTATAAGCTCATCGTGGCTACCCCGCGAGAGTTTACCGGGGATATAGTAAGCAACCTAAACGGTAAAAGAGGCCGCATCCTAGGTATGGAGCCAGAAGATGGTCTGGAGAAAATCCAGGCAGAAGCACCATTAGCAGAGATTCTGGATTATGCACTGGAGCTTAAATCTATAACTCAAGGACGAGCTACCTTTCAGCGTGAATTTACCGGCTATCAAAAAGTCACTTCTAAAAAACAGGCCGAAGAGCTTTTGAAAAAGGAGGGCCAGGAGCTCAAATGAGGAAATTTTCCGTCCAGACAAGTTCCAAACAGGAATTTGTCAACATCACCTCTCAAATAGAAAAGGAGGTAAGAGCGGAAGGTATATCAAAGGGGGTTTGCACGATTTTCATCCCCCATACTACCTCCGCGGTCACCATCAACGAAAGTGCCGACCCTCATGTTAAAGAAGATATCCAAGCCCAATTATCCAAACTAGTACCCCAATCCGGGTCTTATAAGCATGCCGAAGGAAACTCGCCAGCCCATATAAAATCCTCTCTTATCGGATCTTCTGAAAAGATTTTAATAGAGGATGGTAAACTACGTCTTGGTACCTGGCAGGGCGTATTCTTCTGCGAGTTCGACGGTCCCCGGAGAAGAAACGTGTGGCTAAACTTTGTAGGGTAGGTTCCTAGGGGATCATTTCACAAATAGTTGGGACGTGTTGGTTTCCGGTTGGCTACATACCCAACCCTACGAATTTGTTGGTACCATCAAATGGAAGGGAATGGCCTCTGTGCCATTCCTATCAATTTACCCCATTACTTGCACTGACCGTAAAAATTCTAGGTGCCACTTGGAATCTACGATAGAAGCGCTTTGACGCTTCCTGAGCATAGTTGGCTACTAACTTTTGCGGCAAAAGGTGAATAGTAGAGCCTCCAAACCCACCGCCGGTCATTCTAGCTCCAAAAATTCCCTTTTCCACCGCAAAATCTATTAAAAAATCAAGCTCAGGAGCGCTTACCTGATATAAATCTCTAAGACTGGCGTGGGATTTTAAGAATAACTTCCCTACTGATTGGATATCCCCTCTTTTTAACGCATCACTGGTTTCCCTGACCCTTTTATTTTCTTTTATTACGTGCCTTACCCTACTGGCTAGCTTGGCCGGCAACTTGTTTTCAAACTTTTCAAAAACACCTGGGCTAACTTGAGATAAATTTTTGTAGGTCTTATTGGAGGAAAACCTATTTATAAAAGATAAGGCCTGCTCACATTCCTGCCTTCGTTGATTATATTGGCTACTCAAATGAGAATGATGGACGGTAGTGTCTATAACCAGGATCGTATTCTCACCCAAATTAAGGTCAATATACTCATGTTTTAGTACCCCGGTATCAAGTAGCAAGGCCTTCCCGGCACGGCCATAAAAAGAAATATACTGATCCATAATCCCGGTGTTGGCACCCACAAACTCGTTCTCTGCCCTTTGCCCAAGCTTAATTAACTCAAGCGGAGAAATTCTTAAATCAAACAACTCATTTAACCCGTAGGCAAATACCATTTCCAGTGCAGCGGAGCTTGACAGGCCGCCTCCCATAGGTAAATCACTGGATATACAGGCTTCGAAGCCCTGGGAAGGCTTTGACATCTTCTTTAGCTCCCACAAGACCCCCTCGATATAATCTGTCCATTTCCCCTTTTTTTCCCCGTCTAGTTTCGATAAGTCAAAACATCCCACCTCTTTTAACTCATTCGTATAGACTGTTGCTTCATTACCCTCCCTTTTTTTGATTAACAGGTGAATAAATCTGTCAATAGCCATAGGTAAAACCAGCCCGCCGTTGTAATCGGTGTGCTCACCTATCAAGTTCACCCTCCCGGGAGCGGTAAAATATTTAACCCGGGCTTTATCCTTAAATTTCCTACCTATATCTTGATGGGAATTTCTATTGCCCGTTTCGCGTCGATTATTCATTCAAATTTACCTTTATGCGATTTAAATCAGTCGCCATCCTCTCAGGTGACAGAGAGGATATAAACGTACCAGCGCCCGTTTCGACCCCCGCCCGATATTTTATCTTCTGGTGGCCTCTCTTTAAGGAATAAAATTCGATATGAAAGTGATAGAATTGATAGTCTCCTCCATCCGTAGGGGCTTGATGGAAAACCATCATGTAGGGAAACTCTTCTTCCGGAAATAAACCTTGATATTTAGTTAAAATAACTTTGATAATTTCTGCTAAACCCGGATATTCACTTTCTCCTAAAGCCAAGATATCTGGAATATGCTTTTTTGGATAAAGGTGTACCTCATAAGGAAATCGGGCATAGAAGGGTACGAAAGCCAAGAAAAATTGGTTTTCATAAATGATCCTTTCGCCAAAATCCTTCTCACTTTCAATTACCTTACAGAAAAGGCATCCACCCTTTTCACTATGATACTGCTTAGCACTTTTAAGCTCATCCTTAATAACTGGAGGTATGAAAGGAAAGGCGTAAATCTGACCATGGGGATGAGTTAGGCTAACTCCAATTGTAATTCCTCTATTTTCGAAGATGTATACGTATTTAATGTACTCTTTAGAGGACAAAAATTTGTGTCTATCCACCCACACCGCTATCAGGTCTTCAAACCTCTTTAAGCTCAAGTTTGCTGGATCTAGCTCATGGTCTGGAGTGTAAAGAAGTACCTCACAGATTCCTTTATTTTCTTGTACCCGATAGAAATCATCCCCTTCAATATTAGGTTTACCCGGATTTCTTCTCAGAGCCGGGAAGCGGTTTTCAAAGCTTACAATATAGTAATCTTTGGCCGGAATTTCTAAAATCCCCGGACACAAGGGACAGCTATCTTCCGGCAGGACCGGGCGGTCCTGCCTCTCATCAGCAATAATGTTCCACTCTTTTAATATCGGATTCCAACGAAGCTCAGCCATCTTGTGTACCTTTTAGAAAATAATAATAAATATAACGGCCATCTTTTTTCTCCACCACTTTCCTTACCAGCCTCTTGGAAACTCTTCTCTCTTGCTTATTCTCACTCATTTTATCCGGTTAATCTATTCCTTGCTCATGCCGGTAGAGATCCCACCCCAAATATTTGCTTACTGCTTCTTCTAACACTTTCCCTACATGAGAACGGGTGACGGCAACGTGGTGTTCAAAACCGCATGAAGCTATGTAATTAAGCAACTTTTGTAAATTATTAATTTCCGCCACCCCATAACCTCCAAACGTATCTACCTCATCATCCGTATACCTACCCTCGGCCAGATAAGAGGTTATTTTCCCGTTAAAATCATCGGTGGAAAGCCTGAAGAAAGTTACCGGGCCGGCTGCTATTTTTCCCACACACGTCCCATAGGTATTTTCCTTCCCCACATCCTCTGCCAAGATATCTTGATACCCCATTTTCACCTCTTCAAAGAAGCTGACCGGTAGGTTACTGCAATGAAAGGTGACTACTTTGTTTTCCTCTTCTCCGTAATTGTTGTTCCAGTCCAGCAAAGCAGCCGGCTTGCCGGAAGCAAGCTGCAGCGCATACATAGTAAGTGCTCCCATTATGTCTACTTCGCAAGCACTGGGCAAAAGATCTTCAGACATCATACTCATGGCCGTACAAGGTACTACACCATAAAACTCCTCCAGGGCCGACCAACACTGGATGGCAGTGGCATCCAATTCATTATTATCGATCCACTCATTTAAAGCCGCGGAAAGTTTGGCGATTTTTTCAAGCGATTTGGCCGGCACGCCTTCTGTATCTACATATTCCTTTATTCTTTCTAGCTCATTTTTTACATCTTTCGAACCTAAATCAAGAGCCTCGGCTTTCCCGATGATCTCTGATAAGTCCACAGTTTCTACCGATATACCCACCCGTTCCAGTATCTTTTCACTAAATCTCACCGTATTAAAGGGAGCAGTTCGAGCACCTATAGCTCCTAGCCTAGCATCTTTTAACCCTCCTACCACCTGGCATACGCGAGCGAAGTTTCTTATATCTTGCTCAAACTCCTGGGACCCCGGGGATTCCACATGGAGACTGGTGTTAGTAAAAGGTATTCCATACTGCCCTAGGTTGTTACATACCGACAATTTGCCACAAAAAGCGTCCCTTCGATTGTCAATATCCATCTTCCCCAACTCATCAGCAAAACCGTGGACCAGTACCGGCACTTCTAGCCCTGCCAACCTCAGAGTCTCAGCTACCGCCTTCTCATCCCCGAAATTGGGTAAGGTAACCAAGATTCCGTCAATTTTTTCTCTTGTTTCGGCAAAAAGTTTAGCACATTTTTTGGCATC
>CAYUCE010000058.1:10300-11427 GCA_964443275.1 uncultured Thermotogae bacterium
CGTCCAGTCCTTAATTACTTGGTAACCTTCCAACATGCCTACTCCAACCCCGGCTAAAAGTGCATCCCCTAAGGGTGCTCCTACTCCACCGGAAGGAATTATCATCCGTTTTCCAGTTACATCAGCTAGGATCCTGGTCCAAAGCCGGGATTTGGAAACCCCTCCTACTACGCTACATTCATCTTTTAACCGAAGACCTATTTCCTCACCCACTTCCATATTGTGTCTTAGGCTGTAAGCGGCTGCTTCCATCAACGCTCTAAACAGGTGAGCCTTTTTATGATAAAGAGTCAAACCGATAATCGTTCCACTTGCCTGGGGATCCCAAATAGGCGAGCGCTCACCCATAAAGTAGGGCAAGACTACAAGGCCTTCCGAGCCCGGAGGTATATTTTCTGCCTTTAGATCCAGGAGCTTGTAAGGATCTATTCCTATCTTATGGCCGGCTTCTACCTCTGCTTGGCCGAATTGGTCTCTAAACCATCTAACCAAAGCCCCTGAGGTTGCTGATCCCCCCCAAGTATAGATTTCTTCAGTTGAGTTTGCCACATGGGGCATGGAAACTAATCTTTTGGAAAGGCTTTCCCCTTTATGTATTATTCCCCAACAGGTAGAGGTTCCCATCATGGCTACATGATCCCCTTCTTCGAATGCACCCGAACTTAAGGAAGCCATGGGGGCATCGATCCCCCCGGCTATTACCGGGGTGCCTTCAGCTAACCCACACTTACCGGCAGCTTGGGAAGTTATCTGCCCCATTACCTCATCGGAACTCACTAACCTATCCGGCATTAAACGGCGAGGTATTCCCAATTCTTCGCATAATTTTTCCGACCACTCAAGCTTGTTTATGTCAAATACCCCTCCTAAGTTACCAGCCGATGAGTAATCGACCGCCAATTCACCGGTTAATTTGTATTCTATAAAAGAAGACGGGGGAATGAATTTATGGATTTTGTCCCAGATCTCAGGCTCCTTATTTTTGATCCACAAAATCTTTGTGTATCCATAGTAGGTATCTACGTAGTTACCCGTTATCCGAAAAAGTTCATCTAAGTCTATATTTTCCTTGACCCACTTGACCTCATCAGTAGCCCGCCTGTCCATCCAGATAAGGCAGGGCATTA
>CAYUCE010000059.1:0-11011 GCA_964443275.1 uncultured Thermotogae bacterium
CTAATGTAGAAACTGGAAATGTAGAGGCGATTCTGGATGGGGACCTGGATCAATTCATTGAGAACTATTTGAAAAGCGGAGATAGCAGCTAGATTCGATGGAGACAAAATATTTCCCTTTTTCATTCTTACAGCTATAATCATTATAATTCGATAAATGGGGTTGATAAACATTGGTCAATATTCGAAAAGGACTATTTATTTTATTCACGCTACTTTTATTGACATTATTGACTTCGTGTGGATCAAAAAGTTTATCAGTAGATGAATATCAGAATTTAGTTTTAAATGTATTACAATGGAAGGGAGAGGTTAAAGAAGAATCGGGAATATCCTTACCCGGCTTACTTCCCTCCATGAAAAAGCTTATAAAAGCTCTATATTGTCCCGAAGTAGCTTGTACTCAGGCAGGTGAAATGGCTCATTTGGCGGAAGTGGCGGAAGCCGAAAGATATGCCGTTATCGAGTATAAAGCCAAGATATGTAAAGACGAAGTACATCCACCCCAGCAAATGAAGGAGACGCATGATAGAATCTGTGGGCTACTTAAAGATATAAGTGGGTATGTGGATTCTATTAAGATATCTGCGAAACAAGCTTCCGTCTCCCTCTCTCATGGAGGGGATGAAGATACCTTAAAGGGTATATCAAAAGGGTTTTCTCACAAGATTTTGGAAGACAAAAGAAAGATTTTGGAAAACCTACGTGAGCTTTCCAATATTGATTTGCTGTCATCGCTATTTGCAGATACTGAAGGGAAAATACCTGGTTTTAAATATGAGCAGTAATCACGGGGTTGCACTGTCCTAATGTTTTGAATCTTTCTGGTTCGATTTAATATGTGGTTGGGGGGATTAGTTCAGACATTTACTTTTGATGACAAAAGATCAGAGTAATCACACCTTGGGCTCTAAAAAATTTGACACTAGCAGATTAGTGAGTTATAATTATTTGCTTTTTCGCGCTTAAAGTTCAGAGACTTAGGAGTTGGGTAAATTTACTAAGAACGTAAAAATTGGGAGGTGATTAAGACTGAGAAGAATTCTCAGAAGCCAGGGCAATCAAATCAATTCAAAAATAGGAGGTAAAGAAAAATGAAAAGTAGATGGAAAGTACCGTTAATTGTAGCTTTATGTCTGGCAGTGGCAGTATTGATTCCAAGTGCTGTTGCCCAACAAGAAAAGCCGGAGATTAAACATCCCAATACTTTTATCAACGATTCTTTTGGCTCCGCTAATACACTTGATTATTCATATGCCTACGATACAGCCAGTGGCGAGATCATAATGCAGGTTTATGAGAACTTAATTGCGTACCCCTACGGGATCTG
This sequence comes from uncultured Thermotogae bacterium, assembly GCA_964443275.1. Lineage (GTDB taxonomy): Bacteria > Bipolaricaulota > Bipolaricaulia > CAYUCE01 > CAYUCE01 > CAYUCE01. The sequence continues at coordinate 1,330 of CAYUCE010000059.1, forward strand.
TGATGGAGACGAATGTCGTCCAGAAGACGCCAGCACCAGCGAGTTTAGACCCCTACTGACCACCGTGGTTCCCAGCCGTGAAAACGGTCTAATTATAGACATGCCAGACGGGGGAGTTGATTATCAATTTCCTATCCGGAAAGGAGTTACTTTCCATAATGGAAATAAGCTTACCCCTGAAGATGTAGCCTATAGCTTTCGCCGAACCATGATCCAGGATCGGGATGGTGGTCCGGCTTGGATGATCATACAGCCACTTATGGGTATATCCTCAGGTATCAACCACATCGAAGACCTTGCTGTGAATACCGCCGGAGTCGATAAGTTTGAAGAAGTAGATGATGCTTCTTTGAAAGAAGCTTGTGAAACTTTAACTAACAAAATTGAAGTAAAAGATAATAATGTCATCTTCCATCTTCCAGAACCCTACCCGCCTTTTTTAAATATTCTTGCTCAAGGAGCGGGATGGAGTTCCATCGTAGACAAAGAGTGGGTAATTGAGCAAGGTGGTTGGGATGGAAGTTGTGATAATTGGGTGAAGTGGCACAACCCAGGGGGTGGAACTGCCGCCGAGGAATCCGAGCTCTATGATGTGGCCAATGGAACCGGTCCCTGGAAATTAGAACGTTGGGATGTTGGAAGCGAGGTGGTATTTACCAGAAACGAAGATTACTGGGGAACCCCGGCCAAGTTAGAAAAATATGTAATAAAGAAAATCGATGAATTCTCCACCCGGAAATTGGAGTTCTTAGCCGGCGATGCTGATATAGCCTATGTCCCTATGCAGTATATTCCCCAAGTAGAGGGACAACCAGGAGTTAAAGTCTGGCACAACCTTCCCACCATTCAGATGAACCCGGTAATGTTCTTTACCACTGACCTGGTGATTGAAGGCAATGATCTGGTAGGGAGCGGTAAGCTTGACGGTAAAGGTATTCCCTCCGATTTCTTCAACGACGTCAAAGTACGCAGGGCTTTTGTATACGCATTTGATTACCAGACTTACATCGAGGATATCTGGCTCACTGAAGGATATAAAACCAACGGGCCTGTACCCAAAGCCCTACAGCCCTTTTATAACGATGAACTTGAACCGGTTAGCATGGACCTGGAGGAGACAGAGAAGCTACTGAAGGAGGCCCGAGATGGGGAAATTTGGGAGAAGGGTTTCAAATTTACCTTGCTCTATAACACTGGTAACGAGTCACGGAAGGTAGCAGCAGAGATTGTGGAGATGAACATCGAATCGCTTAATCCCAAGTTTGATATTACAGTCCGAGGGGTTGATTGGTCAACATATTTAGATGCTATGGTGACTACTAAGATGCCGATGTTTACCATTGGATGGTTGGCTGATTTCCCTGATCCACACAATTTTGTGAAACCTTTCATGGCTTCCGATGGGACATTCTCCGGTTGGCAAGGGGATCACATGGTCCAATTAGCCAAGGAAAAGTATGATCCGCTCATCAAAAAGGGTATGAGCACTACAGACGTAGAGGTAAGAAAGGATGCTTATTATAAGCTACAGAAATATGCTCATGTCACCGGTGACGCTATAGACATCTTCTTACCCCAGCCTGCAGGAATACGGGCATTAAGGACCTGGGTACAAGGTGCTCCATTTAACCCCATGTTCCCTGGGCCATATGTATATCCTATATACAAAGCGTATGGAGAGGCGGAGTGATCCATTAGACAACATGAACTGAATTTTGATATAAAAAAGGGAGCTGGAGAAATCCAGCTCCCTTTTTTATCCTGATTTGGATTAATCTGTTTGAGACAATGGGTGATATTTATTAGGAAAGAGAAGGTTTGAGTATGCTAGCTTACATAATCCATAGATTGCTACTTTTACCCTTGGTGATAGTAGGGGTAATACTTTTGGTGTTTACCATGATGCAATTTCTTGGGCCTTACCAACGCCTCTCTACGTACATCCAGAATCCACAGGAGCTAAAGCAATTGCAAACCGTGCCAGTAGAGGTAATGATCGAAAAATACAATTTGGACGATCCACCCTGGATGCAATTTTGGCGCTGGGTTAAGAAATTGGCCCGAGGGAATTTAGGATGGTCAGAAGCTGCCAAAAGACCAGTCTTCGATGCCTTTATGAGATATTTCCCGGCTACTATGGAGCTCGCCTTGTGGGCTATGGTCCCGGTGATTTTCATTGGAATCTGGTTAGGGACTCTAGCTGCCGTCAATCATAATAATCTTATTGATCATGCTGCTAGAGTGTTTGCCATCTTCGGATGGTCCCTACCCACATTTGTAGCCGGATTAGTGTTGCTAATGTTTTTCTATGGATTCCTGGGATGGTTTCCACCAGGGCGACTCAGTGTGAATGTGGCTGATATAGTACATTCTGAGGATTTTGTTCGGTACACTACCATGAATACTGTAGATGCAGTTTTAAACTGGAATTGGGCAGTATTTTGGGATGCCCTAAAGCATCTCATACTCCCAATTATTACCCTCGCTTATATACAGTGGGCAATGCTACTGAGGATCATGCGCTCCAGCATGTTAGAAACCCTAAGAAAGGATTATATCCAAACTGCTCGAGCTAAAGGCCTAAAGGAAAACGTGGTGATAAAAAAGCATGCTCGACGAAACGCATTGATTCCCGCTGTCACAGTAGCGGGTCTGATCGTGGCCTTCTTGATGAACGGAGTGGTCATTACCGAAACTGTTTTCAATTATCAGGGACTGGGAAGATGGGCGGTGATGGCAGCCCAGCAGTTTGATGTGCCTGCTCTTTTAGGTTTCATCCTGTTCAATGGTTTATTGATCGTTATGGCCAATTTAGTAGTGGATGTACTGTATGCCTATATAGATCCTAGGGTAAGATTGGAATAAGATGGAGACCTTAAAGAAACTTCTTACCAATCCTCTTTCTGTTACCGGCTTGGTAATTCTTTTACTTTTTGCAATTGTGGCGATCTTTGCTCCTCAATTGGCGCCTCCAAAGTGGGAAAGTGAGCCTTATCGTATTCCCAGAGCTGGTTATAGTGCTGAACCACAACCTCCCAACCCTGAACATCCTTTTGGCACCACTGAAGGTCAATATGATGTTTTTTACGGTATCATCTGGGGAACTAGAACTGCTTTTCGAGTATCCTTGATAGTGGTAGGGTGCTCTGCTCTAGTTGGGTTAATCCTGGGTACACTGGCCGCTTTCTATGGGGGAATTATTGAGGAGATCATAATGCGTATAGTAGATATCTTTTATGCCTTTCCCTTTTTGGTGGCCGCTATGGTATTGACAACTATTTTAGGCCGGGGATTGGATAACGTTATGATTGCCTTAATAGTTTTCGGCTGGATGGGTTATGCCCGGCTGATTAGAGGGGATATACTTTCTGTAAAAGAAGAGGACTATGTAATGGCTTCTAGGAGCCTGGGAGCCAGTGATTTTAGGATTATCATGAAGCATATTCTTCCCAATGCTATTTTCCCGGTTCTTATTCAAGCTTCTATGAGCACCGGCTCTATTGTTATCACTGCAGCGGCCTTAAGCTTTTTAGGAGTTGGAGCACCATCAGGCTACGCTGACTGGGGGCAAATGGTTAGTTTTGCCAGAAACTGGATTATTGGCGGACAGGGAAATCCCTTCCAATATTGGTATACCGTTTTCTATCCGGGGATTTCCATTGTCTTATTCTGCCTTAGCTGGAATCTAATTGGAGATGCATTCCGTGATGTATTAGATCCTCAACTTCGAAGGGCGGCCAGAGGCGCATAAAAATAACTGTTATTAGTATTCACTTTCTCACTTATTTACTCGGTGATTTCCGGGTATAAATATGTGGATCTCCTCTGAGAGAAATTGAAACTTAATTGAAGGTGACCAATTTGAAAAAAGTTTTCTTGACCATAGGTATACTTCTACTTATCACAACTGTAATTATAACTTCCCCCAATGTAGCTCAATTGAAACAAGCGCCCGATTTAAAACCACATGAGCCTATATATATTTCCACCAATGATGATTTCATTAAAGAAAATGGCGTAATTTCTGGTTCGGGAACCAAGAAAGATCCTTTCTTGATAGCTGGATGGAATATTAAAGCAAGTAACTCCAGCTACGGAATCCATATCAGAGATGCTGATAGCTTCTTTGTAATAAGGGATTGCAAAATCAGTGGGTCAACAAGGGTTGGTATATGGTTAAAAAATGCTTCCAACGGAGAAATTAAAAATACCACACTTTTAAATAATCAACACTTCGGCATCCAAATCGATGACGCTACTACTGGAAATGCCTTAATCTCACAAAATGTCATTAAATTCAATAAGACAGCAGGAATTAGGTTAAGTGCTTCCAAGTTGGTCAAGATTTACGGGAATATAATCGAAGGTAACCGCTACGGTATTTTGGTGTTAGCTTCCAAAATCAACCAAATATTAGGAAATGATATAAAAGATAATCTCTTTGGGGTTTATCTATTCCAAGATTCGGGCGGGAACCTAATTTATCATAATAATTTCATTGAAAACGGGGCTCGGGATGAAGAGATAAATCGTTGGGATAATGGCAGGGAAGGTAATTATTGGAGTGACTACCGAGGTCAAGACAAGGATGAAGATGGAATCGGAGACACTCCCCATAAGATTGCCGGAGGATGGAATAAAGATAACTATCCGCTTATGTCCCCCTGGGAGCCGAAGGCTGGCCAAAATTGATCAGGGCCAAATAATACCTAAGTTGGAAGAAAATAAGATGTCTTTAAGCTAAGGACCTTCGGTAAACAGATGGATCATTTTAGGAAAAGTGACAGATGGACCTTGGTAATCTACTTATCCATTTTAGTGATCTTTATCGCAATTTCCTTATACGCTGCCAGGTTTGTAATCGGGCACAAGAAATTGTCTCGGGATCATTTCGCAACAGCCCAGGGAGAGGAAAAACTTTATCTGGTTGGCGGAGTGGACTATAACCAACGATACCTGGATGAAATAGTTGAGATAAAGCCCTTCACCAGAGAGGCTAGGGTAATTGCTCACCTTCCCACCCCCAGAGCTGACTTAGCTGCGGTTGCATTAAATCAGATAATTTACGCTATCGGAGGATATGATGGAAAAAAATATCTGGATCAAATTGTGAAAGTGAACATTACCACTGGAAAGGCAACCATTATTGGCCATTTACCTTCCCCTAGGGCCTATTTTGCAGCTACTATTCTTGACCGCCGAATTTATCTACTAGGTGGCTGGAACGGAGATAAAATGCTGGATGGAATCCTAAAAATTGATCCTCAGACTGGAAAAACTCAGCTAGTGGGGCATCTACCATCACCCAGGGAATACTTGAGGGCGGTGACTGTAAACGGCAAAATCTACCTAGTAGGAGGTGAAAATGCCCAATTTAACTATTTGGACGCGATATTGGTAATTGAACCTCCGGATAGAAACGTAAAGATAATAGGCCATTTACCTTCTGGCAAGGCTCGTTTTGCCCTAGTCACCTGTAAAAACAGCATCTATGTGATTGGAGGAAAGGGAGAGAAGGGCAAGAGCGATGAAATAGTAGAGATAGATCTGTTAACTAGTGAAGTTAAGATCGTTGGTCACCTACCTTCACCCAGATCAGATATGGGAGCAGCTTTTATTAACAATAAAGTATATGTTCTGGGTGGATGTAAAGGCTGTGATGAACTGAACCGAATTTCTATAGTAGAAATAGATCCGACTTCATACGAGGTCCGCACCGTTCCTCCTCGAGGTTTCTTTTGGTGGTAATGGTTATTATCCCAGAGTTTTAGGCTTTGATCCAAAAAACCGGGATGCTGATAGAGATCATTGGATAGGTCCTTTATTATGGTTATTGATAATTATGAAATTTCAAGCTGGTAAAATTCTAGCTTACGGACAACGATTGATATAAACTTCTTTAAACCAATATATTCTGTGCGTTTGTATTTTTTTTTAAAAAAGAATGTGTTTATTTAATGGACACCAAGTGGGAAACTAGCTATCAAATTAGCTTACAAGTCAAAACTTAAAGGAGGCAATTTGCAATCGGGTGATAGTCAATGCATAAGATAAAGAATAAAGAAGAGCTTAATTCTGAAGTAACCTTGATGGAGATAGAGGCTCCACACGTGGCCGAAAGGATAAAACCGGGGCAGTTCGTGGTTCTTAGACTTCACGAAAAAGGTGAAAGAATCCCTCTCACTAGCTACAAAAACGATCCTCAAAGGGGCACCATCACTATAATATTTCAGAAAGTGGGGAAGACTACTTACGAGTTAAATTCTTATGATTCAGGTGATACCATACTGGATGTAATAGGACCTTTAGGCAGACCATCGGAGATAGACGAATTTGGTACTGTGGTTTGTGTGGCCGGCGGTGTGGGATGTCCTGAAATCTATCCCATTGCCAAAGCCCTTAAAAAAGCCGGTAACAAGGTAATTATTATTATCGGTTTTAGGACCAAAGACTTAGTGATACTGGAAGATGAAGCCAGAGAGATAACGGATGAGGTCTATGTAACTACCGACGATGGTACGTACGGTCGCAAAGCTTTTACTACGGATATTGTCAAAGAACTTATTGAAGAAGGGGCCCCTATAGACCTGGTGCACGCAGTAGGTCCACCTATTATGATGAAGGTATTATGCGATATAACCCGGCCGCACAATCTAAAGACCATAGTTAGCCTTTGCCCTATAATGCTCGATGCTACCGGCATGTGTGGAGTTTGCCGAGTACGCATCGATGGCCGGATGAAGCTGGCTTGTGTAGATGGTCCCGAATTTGACGGTCATAAGGTAGATTTCGACGACTTAATGAGTAGATTGGAGACCTTCAAGGAGGAGGAAAAAGAGGCCCTAGAAAGATATACTGCAAAGGAGGAGCTGTAGATGCCAGAAAAAGATAGAGTCCCAGTTCCAGAGAGATCTCCGGCCAAGAGAATAAAGGATTTTAAGGAAGTACCGCTAGGTTATACTGAGAAGCAAGCGATCCAAGAAGCCAAAAGATGCATGCAGTGCCCTAAAGGTCCTTGTATCGGGGGCTGTCCGGTGGATATAGATATTCCAAAATTCATCCAAAAGGTAGCAGAAGGTGAGTTTCTAGAAGCTCTTAAAGTAATCAAGGAAACCAATATTTTGCCGGCAGTAACCGGAAGGGTTTGCCCACAAGAGGAGCAGTGCGAAGAAGAGTGCCTGGCGGGAAAGATTGGCGATCCCATAAACGTAGGTAAACTAGAGCGTTTCGTCGCCGATTACGCTAGAGAGCAAGGGCTAGAAGAACCACCCAAGGTGGAAGCGGCCAAGAACCAAAAGGTGGCCGTAATCGGCTCCGGGCCCAGCGGAATTACCTGTGCTGCAGATCTAGCTAGGAAGGGATACCAAGTCACTATTTACGAAGCACTACATAAAGCAGGCGGAGTATTAAGATACGGTATTCCAGAATTCAGGCTGCCTAACGAGATCATCGATCACGAGCTTGAGTTTCTAAATCAAATGGGGGTAGAGATTAAACTCAACCGAATTGTAGGCAATAATCTGACTATGGAAGAATTAAAAGATAAGTACGATGCTTACTTTGCCGGCACCGGTGCCGGTGCACCCCGGTTTTTAGGAATCCAAGGGGAAGATTATAAAGACATCTATTCGGCAAACGAGTTTCTTACTAGGATTAATCTAATGAAAGCCTACAAATTTCCCGAATATGACACCCCCATAAAGGTGGGCCAGAAGGTAGCAGTAATAGGCGGAGGAAATGTAGCCATGGACTCGGCCAGAAGCGCGCTGAGGCTGGGAGCTGAGTCCCACATCGTATACCGTAGGACTGAAGAACAAGCGCCAGCCAGGGATGAGGAAATTGACCATGCCAAGGAAGAGGGAGTTCAATTTGACTTTTTAGTCTCCCCAGTCAGATTTTTAGGAAACGACGGTTGGGTTAAACAAATTGAGCTCTTGCAAATGAAGCTGGGAGAACCGGATGATTCCGGTAGGAGAAGACCCATTCCCATAGAGGGTTCTGAAACCATAGAGGATTTTGACACTGTAATCATCGCCATCGGGCAAACCCCTAATAAAATATTTTATCAAAACGTTAAAGGATTGAAAGTTAAGCCCTGGGGAGGAATAGTGGTGGATGAAAATCAAATGACTTCCATTGACGGACTGTTTGCCGGAGGGGATGCGGTAACTGGAGCGGCAACGGTTATATTGGCCATGGGAGCCGGGCGAAAGGCCGCTCAATCGATAAGCAATTATCTGGAATCAAAATAAAGTTTATCCCTATTCACATCTCGGTTAAAATGCGTTCATCGTACTCCTTTTCCAGTCTTAGCTTATGCTTTTTCTCTTCCTGGATCAGTCGATTTAAAAGCTTTCTTAACTCAGGATGGCCAAATTTATTCTTCATATGGGTATAAAGCTTTACCGAACTTTCCTCCCTCTTCATGGCCAGGGTGAGGATTTCCTGATAGTTCATATCCGGACTAAATTCTACATCCAGCAAGTAATCACTTATTTTTAAGTCCGGTACATCCTCAATCTCGCTTCCCATCACCCTTTCTGCATCCATTTTTTCTAACATTCGTTTGTGTGATTTCTCCATCTCTTTAAGCTCTTCAAACATCTTCTTCGAAGAGGAATGTTCAGCCATCTGAAGGGCGTGGGTATAAAGGTCTATCGCCTCTTCCTCTTTCTTAATGGCAAAATCTAATATATCATCAAAAGTCTGGGTAGCCATATTCGCTCCTTTCTAGAATTAAAATACATTTCTTTTAAATTATGAATTTTTACCGACATTCTATCATAGCCTAACCACCTATTGGTTTCAAGCCTCGAATTGACTCACAAAAAATGTACTCCAGAGGGGTATCGTTGCCTCGAAATAAAATGTACTCGAGAGGTGCATTAATTTACAGTTGTCTCCCGGGGTTAGCAACAAGTGCTCGAGGAGGCAAAAGTGAGGTTAACGATGAGAGAGAAGCAGAAAGTGACTAGGGAGCTTAGGGGTAGATACAGACATGCATCCAAGCAAGAGAAGGGAGAGATTCTGGATTGGCTAGTGGAAGTTACCGGTTATAATCGTTCCTATGCGTCAAGGGTCCTGCGGGGGAAAGCGAGGGCGAGGAAAGAGGGAAAAAAGAAGGAAAAGAGAGGTAGAAAGAGGAGATATGGAGAAGAGGTCTTTCTAGCTTTAAGGGAAGTATGGTTTATCTGTGATTGTATCTGTAGCAAGAGGTTAGCCCCTTTCCTTCAGGAGGTAGTTCCCGTTCTAGAAAGGCATGATGAACTCATTGTTTCCAATGAGGTGAGAGAGAAGCTATTTGAGATAAGTCCATCCACCGTAGACAGAATGTTAGCTCCGGTTAAAAAGACACTCAATTTCAAAGGAAGATCGACCACCAAGCCGGGTATCTTACTTAAGGATCAGATACCGGTAAGGACTTTTACTGAATGGGATGAGGATAGGCCTGGGTTTGTAGAAGTAGACCTGGTAGCCCATTGTGGGGACAATGCGGGAGGAGAATTCATCCAGACCCTGGATCTAACCGATGTATATACTGGTTGGACGGAGACTAAAGCAGTAAAAAACAAAGCCCAGGTTTGGGTATTTGAAGCCTTACGGGGGATAAGAAAGAGACTACCTTTTAAGCTAACTCAACTTCCCCCTCTTAGGCAAAAAATAAAAGGGGCAAAAAGCCTAT
>CAYUCE010000060.1:0-10800 GCA_964443275.1 uncultured Thermotogae bacterium
AAGCAGAGAGCTTCGAAGAAGCGAAGTACGAGAACATAATATCCATGACCGATCTGCTGTTTCTTTAGTGATTGAAAAGCTCAATAGTTCTTTTATTCACCATGAGGAGTAAGTTTGAAAGGATTTAAAGCAAGATTTATTTTAATTTTGATCACCGCCGCGGCTTTGCTGGTCACATCTACGACTGGGCAGGGGAGAGAATGTTGGATCGACACTGATAATAGGCCAGTTACCCAATATTGTCCGGCATCCGGCAAAAACTACCAGGAAGCCGACCGATCCCCTAACCAAATTAGCTATATTGTCATCCATACCGTCCAAGGCTCGCTTAACAGCGCCGTAAACACCTTCCAATCCGGAAAACTTGATTATCCTAGAAGTGCACATTACACCATCGGTAAAGAGGGTGAAGTGATCAAATCCGTACAGCCACAAGCTATAGCCTGGCACGCGGGTACCTCACCAGTGGGAAGTGGCAAAAGATTTGAAAGTCACATACTAAACGCCAATTCAATAGGAATAGAACACGCTGGTTTCGTAGATGATCCCGATTTTCCAACTTTAAAGCAGTATATAACCTCGGCAGCTTTAGTTCGTCTTCTCTGCGCCCAGTACAAAATTCCTATAGATAGAGAACATATCATAGGGCACAGTCAAATAAAATCTACCAAGGGAGACCCAGGGGCAAACTGGGATTGGGATTTCTACATTGAGCTTATAAGATATGGCAGCCTCTCAATCCCCGCCGGAATTTACGGGACACCGACTGAACGCAAAGCGGGGATATCACCTCAAGCCTGGTCTAGGACAGTGATCGCCGGAGCCGCTTTTGCCACCTTCTTATCTTTGGTCTTATTAGCCCCGCTGTGGAGCTAAATTGAGGCCCTAACCGCCCACAAGCCGAAAATTTTGAGCTGCAGCAGATACAGGCAATTCGGCTTCTTGACAAAGCCCCAGTTTTATGTTAAACTTTCTCGACTCAAGGATGAGTGTGTTATAAATAACACAGAAAATAGCAAAAAAAAGAATGTATAAACAGCAAAGGGATCTAGAAGAAAGCTGAAGACTGGAGGGGTAGAAAATGAATAGAAAAGCAGTTTTGATAGCTGGCTCGCTTATATTGGCGTTGCTTCTTACGTTCTTTGGTGGCTTGAAGTTGGGCCACAACGATCTTTACCAGGATTTGGTGTTTGGAAATAACAGCAACGAAATCTTTGTAAAAGTTGATTTTAATGGAAAGAGTGTGTTTATTAAGAGGTACCGAGACACAGATACGATTAGTATTGTAAGTTCTAACCAACTCTTAAATAGCGCAAGCTTGGACAACGTAGAGGGAATAAAGAAGTTCAACTGGCAAGATGATCAACTAACCCTAGTTAAAATAAATACGGCTCAGTGGGAAAACATCATAACAAGTATTTTGGAGACAGTCATTCCTCAAAAATCTAGCTGAAATATTTGTATAATTTCCGCCCACCTTGCTTAGGTAATTACTATGCTGTTTCCATAGTATGCATACAGGCAAAGTACCAGCTAAGGTTCTCAAAGGTTCAATTTTCCCCTACTTGGGAAGCTCCAACCCCAAGGTTAAGATAGGACCTTCTATTGGAGAAGATGGGGCGGTAATTCTCAATGAAGGCAAATATCTAGTCATCTCTACCGATCCCATCACCGGCACTGAGGAATCAATCGGTAGTTACGCAGTACATGTTAACGCTAACGATATAGCCAGCAAGGGGGCTAAGCCCGCCTATATGACTTTAACCATAATGCTCCCTGTAAACACCTCTCAAAAGGTGCTTAAGAAGATAACCCGTGAGGCCGGAAAGGAGGCTGAGAAATTAGGGATAACTATAGTGGGAGGGCATACGGAGGTTACTGATATGATCGATAAGCCCCTCCTGGTGGGTTGTATGATCGGCTTTACCTCCAAATTACTTAAGGCAGAAAACATTCAGGAAGGATGCAAGATAATTTTAACCAAAGGAGCGGGTATAGAAGGCACTTCCATCCTATCCCAACGCTATGTTCATATACTTGAAAGTAAAGGGCTTAAGAAGCGGGTAATAAATCAAGCTCAAAAACTTCGAGGTAAAATCTCGGTGTTAAAGGAAGCCATGTTGGTTCAGGACCGGTGTGTTTTCCTGCACGATCCCACCGAAGGGGGTATTTTAGGGGGACTGCATGAAATATGTGATCGGGCAAAAAAAGGCTTTCGGGTAGCAAAAGAGAAAATAATAATCCCACCGGAGGTAGAAGTAGTTTGCTCAATCTTGGCGATAAATCCCCTAAAACTTATCGGCTCCGGAGCCCTATTAGTAATCGCAAAACCGGAAAACTCCGATAAAATATTAACCAAACTAGATGAAAATGGGGTTGATGCAAGCTTGATTGGTGAGATAACTTCTTCAATTACGGATAGAAATTTAGATCGGGTTGAACAAGATGAACTGTGGAGAATCCGCCAGAAGCTAGGCTGATCTGCCTAAATATGCTATATTAAATAATTACTATATTAAATGATCTAGGGTAAAAATTTAGGGTAAAATTGAAATAACAGTCAGATCAAAATTCTTCGCTCAGGTCGTTTACGAATTCAAGTACTTTCTCTTTATCCTCAGCCGATAGCTTATTAATTTTCTTCTTTAGCTCATTCGTTATATCTTTTTTTTGTTCAGCTTGTTGCTGAAGCGGGCCCTGGCAGAGCCGGTGAGCTTTCCAATTAGCACCCCTCTCCACAAATCTTACCGTCCAGGAGGGAAATCTCTCTAGTAGACTAATGGCCCTGTCTTTCAGGTTCTGTAAGTGGGGTTCTCTTACCCGGTAGACCCCATTTATCTGGTTAGCTATAAGCTGACTATCAGTAAAAAAAATTACCTCCTTTGGAGCGTACTCTAAAGCAGCCTTAATTCCTCCAATTAAAGCCTTATATTCAGCTACGTTATTGGTTGCCTTCCCTATAGAGCGTGAGATTTCTTGTATGACCGTCCCCTTCTCATCTGTTACCACCACCCCTATAGCAGCCTCTCCCGGATTCCCTCGCGATCCTCCATCTACATTTACCAATAGTTTTTTCATTACAGTGCCTTTTAATAATGATTAGATAAAGGCTTATGATCTATGACTTAAATATGGTATGCGGGATATCTGGTGGGCCCACCAGGATTTGAACCTGGGACCGACCGGTTATGAGCCGGTTGCTCTGCCACTGAGCTATGGACCCATGTAATTTTAATTTAACCAACTTTGCGCTCTTTGTCAAGCTGAAACTGTAGATGTTCTGAGCCTGAAAAGCCCACCTTGATAGTCGTCACTGACTACTGGTGGGCTCGAGTCGATCTACTCCCAAAAGTTTAGACAAAATTGGGGGCAAGGCTACAGAACCATCTTTTTGCTGGTTATTTTCCAAAAGTGCTACAAATAGTCTGGAAGTGGCCAGTCCGGATCCATTTAGAGTGTGCATATACTCAGGTTTTGCATTCTTTCCGGGTCTATATCTTATATCCCCCCGGCGGGCCTGAAAGTCTTCGCAATTTGATAACGAAGATACCTCGTAGTATTTTTGCTGTGAGGGGATCCATACTTCCAGGTCGTAAGTGAGGGCTGATTGTTGGGCCAGATCACAGGTAGTGAGCTGGGTCAGCCGGTAGTGAAGGTCCAATTCTTTTAATATATCTTCCGCATCCTCTACCATGGCTTCCAATTCCCGGTAGGAATTTTCCGGTTCGGAAAACTTAAAAAGCTCCACTTTATTAAACTGGTGTGTCCTAATCAATCCCCGTTCTTCCTCTCCGTATCCGCCGGCCTCCCTTCTGAAACAAGTGGTATAAGCCACATATTTAAGGGGCAGTTGATCGGATTCCAAAATCTCCTCCCGATGCATGTTGGCAAGCAGCACTTCGGCGGTAGGATTTAGATACAGACCGTCCCGCTGGCAGCAGTAAAGATCCTCTTCAAATTTGGGAAGTTGAGAGGAGGTATACATGCTGGCAGAATTTGCCAAAAAGGGAGGAAATATTGGCTCATATTTATTTTCTACAATCTGATAGTTTAACATCCAATAAACCAGGGCCATCTCCAGCCTCGCCCCCCATCCTCTGTAGGTGGGAAACCGGGAACCGGTGATTTTCGCCGCTCGGGGAAAGTCAAGAATTCCCAGATCGTCCCCTAGCTGAAGGTGGTTTTTTATATCGAAGTTAAACTTTTTAGGTTCCTTGTACTCCCTGACAACCTTTTTATCTTCCTCCTTATCACTTACCGGAACTGAAGGATGGGGTAGGTTGGGTAGTTCGGACAGGATTTTGTTAATTCGTTCTTCCTTTTTCTCAAGCTCGCTGTCAAGCTGGCCAATTCTTACGGAAAGTTTGCGCATCTTCTTTATCAGCCTCTGGGCTTCTTCCTCTTTTCCATCCTTTTTAAACTGGGCTATTCTTTCTGACTGTACGTTTTTTTCATGTTTTAACCCTTGCGTCTTCTGAATTAACTCCCGGCGCTCCCTGTCCATATTTAATAAACCGTCCAGCCGAATTTTATCATCTCGGGTCCTTAGCTTACGCTCAATCTCTTCTGGATTCTCTCGTATTTTGTTAAGAGATAGCATAGTTTAGACCTATTTAATTACCCGCCTTATCTTGTCAAAACACCTAGCTTTTTCAAAAATTCCTTATCGTTAAATTTAATTTTTCGGTCCTTAAACTCCTGGGTTTGCTCATGCCCTTTACCCGCTATTAAAACACAATCCCCTCGCCAGGCCAAGGATAAACCTGCCTTTATTGCTTCCTTCCTATCCATAATTTTGTCGTAGGCCCCGGTTACCTCCCCTATTCCCTCTTCGATCTCCTCAGCTATTTTATTTGGTGACTCGCCTTTGGGGTTGTCAGTAGTAATAATAGTATAGTCACTTAAACTCCCGCTTACCTCGCCCATGATGGGCCTCTTTTTTTTGTCGCTGTCCCCTCCACAGCCAAATATGGTAATAACTCGCCGATAGTGAGGTTTTAAGGCTTCAATTACTTGCTTTAAGGCATCCGGGGTGTGAGCAAAATCCACTACCACCGTAAACCCCCCTTTGGCCTTGAAGCTCTCACAGCGGCCTTCAAGTGATCTTAGGTTCTCAATGCGCGATTTTATGGTACCAATAGGGATATCCTTTATTATCCCCACTCCAAAAGCCGCTAGAGTGTTGTAAACATTGAATTTGCCGGGAAGTTTAGTCTCCACTTCAAGTTCGCCCCTCGGATAGATTACCCTAAACCGAGAACTACTTGGTCCTAAGTCGATCTTATCCGCCTTTAGGTCAGCTTCTTCGCTCTGAATTCCATAAGTAAAAATTTGAGCTTTAGTTTTGGTAGCTATAGCATGTCCATAAGGGTCATCTACGTTTAGTATGGCCCAGTCGTCGGTTTCCAGATAAGAGAAAAGTTTGCTTTTGGCCTTAAAATAATGGTCAAAATTGGCGTGATAATCGAAGTGATCTTGAGTTAAGTTTGTAAATACGCTCACGTCAAAATCAACCCCTCTTACCCTCTCCTGATGCAAGCCGTGAGAGGAAGCCTCCAAAACCAAATTCACTTTACCCGACTTACAGGCGGATAGGGCAATCTTCTGGATCTGAGGAGCGGTAGGGGTGGTCACTATGGAAGAAGTCCGATCTTCGTATTCCAGCGAAATCGTGGATATAAGCGCGGACTTTTCGTAACCTAACACTTCCCTTGCCAGGTGGGTTACTGTGGTCTTCCCGTTAGTGCCGGTGACCCCTACCGTGAACAGCTTTTTTGTGGGATGTCCATAAAATTTACAAGCTAAATCAGCCAGGGCTTTTCGGCTCTCTTTTACCTGTACGTAGAGGCATCCGTTGGGCAAGGTGACTTCTTTCTCTCCCACCACTGCCCGAACGCCGCCTTTGAGTGCTTCTTCTATAAACTGGTGGCCGTCACTTTTCTGGCCGGGAATTGCTACAAACAGATCCCCTCTGTTTACCAAGCGGGAATCGGAAGCTATGCCATTAATGGAAATACTCGGATTGCCGGAAATAAATTGGTAATTGATGCTTTCCAGTAAATTTTTAAGAAGCATTATTTATACCTAAAGAAATAAGAGAGGCTAAATATCCAGGTTGGTTATCTTATCGCTGTTTTCCTTTATAAAGTCACGCCTGGGTCCTACCTTACTTCCCATCAGGATGGTGAAAAGCTCATCTGCCTCTAACCCGTCCCGTATAGTAACCTTTTTGACTATTCGGTTGTCGGGATTCATAGTGGTTTGCCACAGCTCTTCCGGATTCATCTCCCCTAGACCTTTAAATTGCCTTACCTTGTAGCTTCCATTAGTTTGATTTTTATATTCTTTAAGCTCCTGTTCTTTATAAAGGTATTCTTTCTTTGAATTTTTGGTGACCTGATAAAGAGGGGGCTTGGCGATGTATATGTGGCCGTTTTCAATAAGAGCCCGAAAATTGCGGAAGAAGAAGGTCAAAAGTAAGGTCCTAATGTGTGCGCCATCAATATCCGCATCGGTCATAATTATGCACCGATGGTATCGCAGTTTTTCCAGATTAAATTCCTCCCTAATACCAGTACCTAAGGCGGTAATGATGGAGTTTAGCTCCTTGTTGTCAAGCAGCTTTTCTAGTCTGGTTTTCTCCACGTTAAGCACTTTACCTCGCAGGGGCAATATGGCCTGAAACTCTCGATCGCGACCCTGCTTTGCCGACCCACCCGCGCTGTCACCTTCTACAATGAATAGCTCGCTTTTTTCCGGATCGCGGCTCGAGCAGTCGGCCAACTTACCGGGAAGGGCAGTTGAAGAAAGTAAACTTTTACGCCGGGCAAGCTGCCTTGCCTTTTTGGCTGCCCGCCTAGCTCGGGAAGCAGACAGTGATTTTTCAACGATCTTTCTGGCCGCCTGAGTTTCTTTGTTTAGGTAACGCGGCAGGTTTTCTTTAATGAAATTATAGGAATACTCGTGCATTTCGGGGTTTCCCAACTTAGTCTTAGTTTGGCCTTCAAACTCGGGTTCTTTTAATTTTACATTGATAATAGCGGTCAACCCTTCACGTACGTCTCTGCCTCTGAGGTTGGAATCATTCTTGGTGAGAATCTTTTTATCCCGTCCGTATTCGTTTATAACTCTAGTAAGTGCGGATTTGAACCCGGTCAGGTGAGTCCCGCCTTCACGGGTATTTATGTTATTGGCAAAGGCAAAGATTGACTCATCGTAGCCTCTAGTGAATTGAAGAGCCGCTTCCATCTGGACTTCCTCGCCTTTTTCTTCAAAATAAATTGGGGATTTGGTAAGTAGCTTCTTGCCCTCCGTTAAGTCCAAAACGTATGATTTTATCCCTCCCCCGAATTTGAAATTCTTTTTAACGGAGGCGATTCTATTATCCAAAGTTATCTTAATTCCCCCATTCAAATAGGCTAGCTCTCTTAATCGATGGGAGAGTTTGGCAAAATCGTATTTTATTTCACCAAAAATTTCCTCATCCGGCAGGAAGGTAATGGTGGTGCCAGTACCTTTTGCTTCTCCTACCACTTCCAATTCCAATTCTGGTACACCCCGTTTGAATTCTTGTTTATATTTCTTGCCATCTCTTCTAACTTCGACCTCTAAGTATTCAGAGAGGGCATTTACTACCGATATGCCCACCCCGTGAAGACCTCCGGCTACCTGGTAAGATTTGTCATCAAACTTACCTCCGGAGTGCAGTACAGTCATTACCAGCTCCACAGCGCTCCTACCTTCCTCTTTGTGCACATCAACCGGTATTCCCCTACCGTTGTCTCGGACAGTGATCTTCTTATCCTCCCACACTACCAAATCGATCTTGTCACAATGTCCGGCTAGGGCTTCATCGATGGAATTGTCCACCACTTCGTTTATAAGGTGCATGAGGCCTTCAGGACCGGTGCTTCCTATATACATCCCCGGCCGTTTTCTGACTGCCTCTAAATCTTCCAATACTTGTATCTGTTCAGAGCTGTATTCGTAAGTTTTCTTCTTTGGAGATTCCATCTCACCACCTCTTAATAATTATACCAACATTAACCGTGAAAATCAAAACTCCAGGGCTTTTTATCAACATGGACCACTTGCTAATCTACCAATTTATTTTAACCTTTTTAGGCCAAATTGACCACGACACATGTCTGGGTTGCTTTATTTTTGACTAAAAAATATACTAAATTCGGTATGCAGTGGAGACTGATAGATTCCGGTAGGACAGGCGCTTTCTACAATATGGCTTTAGATGAAGCAATTTTTACTCTATTTCCTACCACAAAGCAGCCCGTCCTTCGATTTTATCAGTGGTCACCACCAGCGCTCTCTATAGGTTATTTTCAAAAAATATCCCGGATAAATGTCGAAAACTGCAAAAAAAGAGGCTACCATCTGGTCAGAAGGCCCACCGGTGGTAGAGCAGTTTTACATAATAATGAACTGACTTATAGTTTTGTCCAATCAACTCAAGGAATGCCAGAAAGTATATCTGAGTCTTATAAAGAGATATCTCACAGCTTGGTGTCCGGCTTAAAAAAACTAGGTTTACCGGCTAAGCTATGCCGAACGAAAAGCAAGGGCAACACTCCGGCCTGCTTTGACTCTCCGGCCCGCTACGAAATTGAAATCGCCGGGAAAAAGGTAATGGGAAGTGCCCAAACTAGAAAAAAGGGCGTCCTTTTGCAGCAGGGATCCATTCCTATCACGGTAGATGTGAATAAACTACTTGATTTATTTAAGCTAAATAAAAAGGATCTAAGAAAGAAAGTGAACCAAGTTCTAAAAAATAAAGCGGCCGGACTGGCTGATTTTGACAGGAAAGTGGGGATAGACGATTTGAAACAGGCTATTAAAAGCGGATTTGAAGACCGGTACGAGATAAAATTGAGAGACTCTTCACTTGGAAAGGAGGAACTAAAATTAGCCGATAAATTAACCGAGGAAAAGTACTCCTTAGACGAGTGGAATTATCGGCGCTGAAAGGGGATAAAACTACCTAAACCATGCTTTTAACCATCGACATCGGCAATACAAATATTCTGCTGGGGTTGTTTGATGGAGATGATTTGAAACATAGCTGGCGGCTTTCTACGGACAAGAAAAGGACCAGGGATGAACTGGGTATTTATATTTACAACCTTTTGCACGAAGCCAAAATCGATCCAACTAAGCTCAAAGGGGCTATTGCTTCTTCGGTGGTTCCGACATTGAATACCAAACTATCCGCTGCCCTTAAAAAATATTTTAATATCAATCCTTTATTTTTGACCTATAAGTCAAATTTGGGTATATCCCTTAAATTTGATGAACCGGCCAACGCTGGCCCGGATAGAATCGCCAACTGCATCGGGGGATATGAACTTTACGGAGGGCCCATTTTGATCATCGACTTCGGGACTGCTACCACTTTTGATCTGGTTTCTGAAAAAGGGGAATTTATAGGAGGGGCAATTGCTCCCGAGATGTATATGACGGCTCAAAATCTTATTGATAAGGCTGCCCTGCTGCCGGCGGTGGAGCTGGATCTGCCCACCAGTGTAATCGGAAAGGATACAGCTCAAAATCTAAATGCCGGATTTGTGCTGGGTTTCATTGATTTAGTGACCGGCCTAATAAGGCGTTTTAGAAACGAGTTTTCAAATGACTTAAAGATAATTTCCACCGGCGGGAAAGGTGAATTCCTCAGCCAGCACGTAGAGAAAATTGAAAACTACGAACCATTTTTGACCCTGGAGGGCTTAAAGATTGCCTGGGGTCGTAACCGACCTAAATAATATGCACCCCAGGCCATAAAGACTCCCGCTCCCTTCAAGTATTTTCTATCTGTAATTCCTGCTTTTAAATTAGCGCTTTTATTTGCCCTTATACATAAAGAACCTTAAATTAGTACAACTTTCTTAAAGATAACCGACATGGGTAAGTAAAAGCGTTTACAAAGCTGGTATAACCACAACTCAAGATTCCTTCTTAAAAGCATGCCGGTCAGCATAATGTTTACCTTGTGGATAAGCCCAAAATTCCAGCAGCAGTAAGGAGTGTAAATTTCATGCTAGGTTGGAACAGTCGTAATGGAAAAGAAGTAATCACTAAAAAACTTAAAGAAATATGCTCTCCTTCCAACGAAGTTCGTTTTAAAAAAGGAGAACTAGTATATCAGCCTGGGGACGTGGGAAATACGATTTACCATATAAAGGAAGGAAAAGTAAAACTGGCCTATCTGGACGAATCAGGAAGAAAGCTGACCCTATCCATACTAGGTAAAGGTGAATTTTTTGGGGAGATGGTCTTAATCGGGGATAAAAAGCGGGAGTTTTTGGCCCAGGTTTTACAGGACGCCGTGTTATACGAAATAAAGGAAGGTAAATTCTCGGAATTTGTGGAAAAAAATCCTACCCTAGCCCTGGGAGTGATCGAGCTTTTTGGCCGCCGGACCAGGGAAATAGAGAGAAAATTGGAAGATCTGGTCTTTAAAGATATCCCCACCAGGCTTTCCCGCCAACTGCTTAAGCTAATAAAAGAACATGGAAAGGAGACCAAAAGCGGGGTTCAAATAAATTTCAAAATAACTCACAAAGAATTAGCCGATCTGATCGGTTCAGCACGTGAAAATACTACTACCGCCCTAAACCGGTTTGCCAAAGAAGGTATACTCGATAAACGCAGGTATGAAATAATTGTAAAGGATGAGGAAAAACTAAAGGAAAAAAGTGGTTCCTATTAATTTACTGTACCCTTTCGTCCTCTTTCCTTAACCTTCTCGGTGCCTAAAAAATCTCACTGACTTACCTCCTTTTATATAAA
>CAYUCE010000061.1:0-10493 GCA_964443275.1 uncultured Thermotogae bacterium
AAACCCCTGTTAGTAAGCAGGTTTGTGCAAAAGGGAGGGGGGTGAAGTTGAGTTAGTTGTGGGTCTTGCTGAAAATGAGGAAATTAAAATTGGTGTGATATATCCCCTTTCCGGAGGGTTGGCATCTACCGGTGAAGATATGAGATTGGGAGTTGAACTGGCCGCTGATATAATCAACAACAAGTATCCGGGGTTGGATATACCTATGGCAGAATGGGAAGGGATTCCCAACTTGGGCGGAGCAAAAGTCAAGGTAATCTTTAAAGATCACCGGGCCGACCCAGCCAGGGGGGCGGATCTAGCTAGAAAACTGATAGAAGATGAAAAGGTAGCCGGACTTTTGGGATGTTACAATAGTTCGGTGACCAAGACAGCCTCAGCGGCAGCTGAGCGTTATGGGGTCCCTTTTATTAATGGGAGCTCATCATCTCCAACTCTTACTAAACGAGGATTTGAGTGGTTCTGGAGAACCAGCCCCCACGATACTTTCTTCACCGATGACTTGTTTAAGTTATTTGAGGGATTAGTGGCAGGAGAGGTCCCCGGTGTAGATGCGATACCTAAAGAGGAGATAGATGACTTAGCTATTGCTGCTGAAAATACTGAGTATGGCGCAGCAGCTAGGGACCTACTTCATGAGTTTGCGGAGGAAAGGGGATATAACATCATTGAATCTTTCAAGTATCCGCATCAATCTCCTGATGTAACTAGCGAGGCTCAAAAATTGGTTGCTTCCGGAGCTGATTCCTATCTATTTATCCCCTATATTTCCGACGCAATTCTATTTGTAAGGACATTAAAATCACTCAAGGCAACACCAAATCTAATCTGGGGACAAGATGCTGGCTTTATAAATCCCGATTTCCCAAAGACTTTAGGAGCGGAAGCTGTGGAAGGAATCCTTACTAGAACGGTATTCGTCCCTAGGTTAACTGAAGTAAAGCCTGTGGCTGGTCAGATTAATGAATTGTATAAGGAAAGAACAGATGAGGATTTCAGTGGAGCTTCATCCCGCGCCTTCACCGGACTTCAAACTTGGGCATATGTTTTGAATAACGCGGGATCCACCGATCCGGAAGCTATTGCCAAGGCAGCAAATGAGCTTGAAATCCCGGGAGAGGAGCTCATTATGCCTTGGAAAGGGATAAAATTTGGTGAAGCATTTCCGGGAGATACTCATCAAAATATTTGGGGCTCGGGTGTAATCGCCCAATACCAGGATGGTGAACTGGAAGTTATTTACCCCTTCCACTCTAAAACTGCGGATATGATTTACCCATTCCCTGGGTATAAGTAGAATTAATCGACGAAATCGGGGGTGAGGGTAAAACAACCCTCTCCCCCGATTTTCTATTTTCATTAATCATCCGCAGTCTAATAATAATCTAAGGAGATAAAATGATTATCACCCAAGCTATCCTTTCCGCTGTCTTAATGGGCTTGATTTTTTCTCTAATTGCTTTAGGTTTGACCATTATCTTCGGAGTTATGGACATTGTTAACTTTGCTCATGGTGAATTTCTAATGGTCGGGATGTACTCCGGTTATCTCACTTCCACTATTCTATCTGTTGATCCGTTGATGGGAATACCTATAGCAGCAATAATAGGAGGTTTATTGGGTATTATTACCTACCACTTACTTATCCGCCATCTTTTGCGGGGTCCAATGATCGCTCAGCTATTCGGAACCTTTGGTTTAATGCTTTTTCTTCGATATCTAGCTATGTTTATATTTGGTCCCAATTATAAAACGCTGTTTAAAGGATTACTGGTTGGTAAATCTTTTTTACTGGGCGGAGTAGTTATCGACCTTTCCAAATTGGCGGCAGCGGGATTCAGCATCTTCCTCTTTCTATTAATTTACTGGATATTACATAAAACTAAGCTAGGAATGGCTTTGAGAGCTACTTCTCTTGACAAAGAAGCAGCCCGCTATGTAGGGGTTAATACTGAAAATATGAATGCCTTAGCATGGGCAATAGGCGGAGCTACAGTGGGTATAGCGGGGGCTTTATTAATCAACTTTTACTATGTTTATCCCACCATAGGTTTGCTATTTACCATGATCGCCTTTGCTACAGTAGCCTTAGGGGGGTTCGGCAGTATCACTGGAGCTTTCCTAGCTGGTATCATAATTGGTTTGATTTTGGTATTGGCAGGGCAATTTATCAGCAGCGAACTTAAGCTTACCTTTGTTTATGCAGCTTACTTTTTCGTAGTTATATTCCGACCGCAAGGGCTATTTGGGTGGCGATCAACATGATCGATGTACTAAAGGATATGTTCTCCTTTAGAGATTTTCCGAAAACGGAACGGATTGCCTTCTATATTTTCCTGCTCTTTCTTCTTATTTTTCCTTGGATAATACAAGGTTCCTATCTTAGAGCCATTATGATCGACTTCTTGCTTTTTTCTCTATACGGGCTGGGCTGGAATTTAATTGGAGGATATGGGGGGCAGGTAGCATTAGGACAGGCAAAAAATGTTGGTATGGCAGCTTATGCTACTGTCCTTATGATCACCTGGTGGAATGTCTCATTTTGGTTAACAGTACCTGTAGGAATTCTAGTTTCTGTCATCGAATCTTTCATATTAGGCTATGCTCTTTTCCGGCTTCGAGGACACTACTTTGCTATAGCTACTATAACCGTGTCCTTAGTCTGGCAGGAGCTTTTTATAACTTGGGATTGGACCGGGGGAGCCAGAGGGATCGAGTTACCAATAGTGGAAACACCCAATATATATTATATGCAGTTTGACTCACCCATCGGTTACCACTACCTTATACTATTCTTCTTCCTCCTTGCCCTGCTCTATATGAATTGGTTTCGAAAGTCGAAATTAGGTTATCAGTTACGGGCAATCAGGGAGAACGAAGATGCGGCTGCAAGCTTGGGAATAAACATAATGTGGGCCAAGGTAAAGGCATATTGTATCACAGCAGTAATGGCGGCGGTAGGCGGATGTTTTTACGCTGTCTACCATCTGTATATTGATCCCCGGTCAGTTATGCATTTAGATTTGTCAATTCTTATTGCTATGATGGCTATGATGGGAGGGGCAGGATCAATGTGGGGACCCATAATTGGAGCAATGATTCTAATTCCCTTAGACAGATTTTTAGGCGATTGGCTTGGAGGATCCGGAATACTAGGAGTAGACTTTATGATTTATGCACTAATAATCATGATCATCGCAGCTTATCAGCCTCGAGGGATTTGGGGAATTATCGAAAAAGTTAGAGGAAAGGGAGGTAGCTGATAATGCCTCTTCTTGAAGTCAATAAATTGGTTAAGGAATTTGATGGAGTGACTGCCAACAACAAGGTTTCACTAGAAATAACAAAAGGGGAAATACTAGGGATGATCGGGCCAAACGGAGCCGGGAAGACAACCCTTTTTAATTGTATTGTAGGTTATTCCAAGCCAACCCAAGGGGAGGTTATCTTCGATGGTCAGGATATCACCGGATGGCCAGCTCACCAAACCAATAAAGCAGGAATAGCTCGGACCTTTCAAGTAATGAGGATAATGAGTAGACTTTCTTTAGAGGAGAATGTAATGGTAGGAGCTTTCTGTCGGGCAAATGATCGAAGGATAGCTAGAGATCGTGCCAGATCGATACTAGAGCTGGTGGAACTAACTAACTATAAAGATTCTTATCCTCCGGAATTGCCAGTTGCCACACAACGAAGAATCGAATTAGCTAGAGCTTTAGCTACTCAACCCAAGCTTCTTATGTTAGATGAGGTTGCCGCTGGCTTAAATCCCCAGGAGACTGAACAGATGATAACTACCTTAGAAAGGATACATAAGGAGAAGGATTTAACTTTTTTTCTAACTGAACATGTAATGGAATTTGTGATGCCTATTTCGGATAGAGTCATCGTTTTAGCAAGTGGAGAGAAAATTTCAGAAGGGTCACCGGAGGAAGTAATCGAAAAGAAAGAAGTAATAGAAGCTTACCTGGGGGAGAAGTATGCTGAAAGTGAATGAAATAGAAGTACATTACAATGGTATTCCCGCTCTTTATGATGTTTCGTTTGAAGTTAGAGATAGGGAATTGATTTCCATCATAGGAGCTAATGGAGCCGGGAAAACCACCATCCTCAAAACAGTAGCAGGAGCGTTGCATCCGGTATCCGGAGAGGTAACCTTCCAAAACGAGGATATAAGCCAGATGACTACCTCAGATTTGGTTAGCCTTGGCATTACCTATGTGCCGGAGAATAGGCTGATCTTCGGACCCCTTACCGTAGAAGAAAATCTTCGCTTAGGAGCAATAACAGTTGATTCCCAGAGTGAAATTAAGGAAACTTTGGAGTACGTTTTTACCCTATTCCCTCGGTTGAGAGAAAGGGCTGGGCAAAGGGGAGGTACTCTATCTGGTGGTGAACAACAGATGTTAGCGATAGGCCGAGGGCTGATGTCTCAACCTAAATTGTTGATGTTGGATGAACCCTCTTTAGGCTTAATGCCTAAGTTGGTCACTAGTGTTCTTGATGCTGTGAAAAGGTTAAAAGAGAGAGGAAAAACGATCTTGCTAGTGGAACAAAATGTGCGTGAAGCTTTGATGTTGGCGGACCGGGGATATGTGTTACAAACTGGCAAAACTATCGAGGAAGGTACTGGAGAAGAGCTTTTAGAAGCAGATATGGTTAAAAAAGCCTTCCTAGGGTTATGACACATTGAAAAGGCTATATTGTATGCTAAGAAAAGAACTCCTTTTCTTAGCAGAGAGTCTGTAAAACACTAACAGTGGAGCTTACCTTTCCTATAACTGTCACTATTTTAGGCATGTCCATGGTTTTCTTGACTTTGGGCATTTTAACTATTGTAATCAGCTTAATGGCCCGGATAATTAAGGCTGAAGATGAACAAGCTAAAACAAAATACAAAAAAGCAGAAAGAGTAGCAAACACCAAAAAGGATATAGCGCTTATAGTTGCCTTGGACGATTGGACAACTATGAGAGGGAGTAAAGTTACCTATGGCGGTGAGTATCTGGTATATCTTGGAGGAAAACCTCACAGAGTAAAACTTAAGGAAAAGAAGGGCGGTGAAATAGAGGCTGAGGTCGATGAAGAGGAATATTCCCTTACCAAGGAAAGAGCAAAGAAAGGAGAGGAACAAAAGCTCCCTACAGAAAAAGATGGTGCTAAAGAAGTAGTTAAAGCTTCACTACCGGGTATAATTCAGAAGGTATCAGTAACTACTGGATCTGAAGTCAAGAGAGGTCAAGTTTTATTAATCCTGGAATCTCTCAAGATGGAAAATGAGATAATCTCTCCCGTTGATGGAACGATTAAAGAGGTTTTGGTAAACGAAGGCGAGGAAGTAGAAGATGGACAAAAGTTGATAACCATGGAAAGGAGATAGGAATATGGATATAATTTCTAGTTTCCTAGAGTTCATCCGTTCAACAGGCCTGTTCAATATGGAATATAAAATAATCGTTATGCTTATTATAGGGCTAATTTTGATTTATTTAGCCATAAGGAAAAAATATGAACCACTATTGCTTTTACCTATAGGATTCGGAATTATCATCGCTAACATGCCTCTAGCGGAGATGGGGGTTCATAAAGCGGGAGGATTAATGTACTACATATATCGAGGCGTCACTTCTGACATTTATCCACCTTTGATTTTCCTAGGTCTAGGAGCATTGACCGATTTTTATGGAGTGCTAGCCCGCCCTAAAGTGATCTTATTAGGAGCAGCTGCTCAATTCGGTGTTTTTGCAGCCCTGTTCTTTGCTTTGTTAGCTGGATTCGGACCAAAAGCCGCAGCTGCTATAGGTATTATTGGGGGAGCTGATGGCCCTACAGCAGTCTTTTTGGCCAATAAGCTATCGCCTGACCTTCTAGCTCCCATCTCTATCGCAGCTTACTCGTATATAGCTCTGGTTCCGATAATTCAACCACCTATAATTAAGTTGCTTACTAAAAAAAGTGAAAGAAGGATCAAGATGAAGCCTCCACGGAAGGTGTCCCAGCGGGAGAAGGTCCTCTTTCCGATTGTGGCTGCCATAGTAATTATCTTACTGGCTCCAAAATCCGCTCCTCTGATTGGGATGATCATGCTCGGCAATTTGCTTAAAGAATCTGGAGTTACCGGAAGACTCGCCGAAACTGCTGGGAACGCACTTGAAAACATAGTGACCATACTGCTTATGCTATCCATTGGTGCTTCTGCGAAAGCTGATACCTTTTTAACATTTCAGACCATCAAGATTTTGCTTTTTGGTGCTTTTGCATTCGGGATTTCTACGGCAACTGGGGTGATATTTGGAAAAATAATGAACTACTTTTCCAAAGAATCTATAAATCCCCTTATCGGAGCAGCCGGGGTTTCTGCGGTACCTGCATCAGCGCGGGTAGTACAAAAGATAGGAAGAGAGGAAGATCCAAGCAACTCCCTGCTATTTCACGCTATGGGCCCTAATATAAGTGGGGTTATAGGGACGGCCACCGCCGCTGGGGTCATGCTTACCATTTTAAGTCCTTAATCAAAGGAGGTAGTTTTATGAGCAAGATTATGGTTGATTTAAACTGCGATATGGGCGAGAGTTTTGGACGATATAAGCTAGAGGTGGGAGAAAACGTATTGAAAAACATTTCCTCTGCTAATATTGCCTGTGGGTTTCATGCCAGTGATCCCATGGTAATGGATAGAACGGTTAAGCAGTGTAAAGAATATGATGTTCAGGTTGGCGCTCACCCCGGGTTGCCCGATCTACTAGGATTTGGAAGAAGGAGAATGGACATATCTCCAGAAGAGGCGAAAAATTACATCTTGTACCAGTTGGGAGCTTTAAGTGCGTTCTGTGAAAGCTTAGGGGTAAAGCTTCAACATGTAAAACCCCACGGTGCATTATACAATATGGCCGCCAATGAAAAGGACCTGGCAAAGGGTATGGTCCAGGGGCTGGCCAGTTTATCACCCAGCCCTAATCTCTTGGTTCTATCAGGAAGCAAATTTGGGGATATAGGTAGGAAAGCTGGTTTAAAGGTAGTGAACGAAGCATTTGCCGATCGAGCTTACAACGAGGACGGTACCTTGGTATCCAGAAAGCTAGAAGGAGCGGTACTTCACAACCCGGACAAAATTGCCCAAAGGGCAGCTAGGATGGTTAGTGAAAACAAAGTTGAGACCTTTGATGGAAAGGAAATTGATCTAAAGGTTGATTCCCTCTGTGTACACGGTGACACCCCGGAAGCCATTGAGATTGTAGAGGCTATCGTAGAGAGATTTGAAAAGGAAGGGATAGAAGTAGTATCTCAAGATCAATTATAGAAATGGCTAGCAACACAAAACCAGATCATATACCAGTTGGGGATAGGGCATTATTAATTGAGTTTGATAATAAAATTGATCCGGCAATAAATAGACGCATCCGAGCATTATATTTAGCAATTAGGCAAAACGAAATAGATGGAGTAATAGATAGTGTACCCACCTATCGATCACTTCTGGTATATTATGACCCTTTAGTCATCAAGTTTAAAGATCTCCATCAAAGGTTAAGAGAGGTAGAGGAGGGACTCTCTCAAACTGACCTACCAAAGCCAAAAGTATACAAGTTGCCGGTACTTTACGGAGGGCAGATGGGACCCGATCTGGAGTTTGTTGCCCAATACAACCACCTATCGGAACAAGAGGTTATAAAAATTCACAGTTCACCTAAATATTTGATTTATATGATCGGGTTCACCGCAGGATTCCCTTACTTAGGAGGTATGTCCAGTGAAATTTCTACCCCTCGCTTGGAAAAACCAAGGACGAAGATACCCGCCGGCTCGGTAGGCATCGCAGGAGACCAAACTGGTATCTACCCTTCGGAAAGTCCCGGTGGGTGGAGGGTAATCGGTAGAACCCCGGTGAAACTTTTTACTCCTAGTGAGGACCCACCGGTACTTTTAGAGATGGGTAATTATATAAAATTTTTCTCCATCTCCGAAAATGAGTACCAAGAGATAAAAAATAAGGAAGAAAATCACAATTATCAAGTAAAAATACAACCTACTAGTCAAAATGAGTATTGAAGTTGAAGAACCGGGAATGCTGACGACCATTCAGGATTTAGGAAGATTTGGATATCAGGATATTGGTATCCCCCCATCCGGAGCTATGGATAACTATGCGTTGAGAGTAGGGAACATCCTAGTAGATAATAGAGAGGGTGAAGCCGGACTGGAAATTACCTTTAAAGGTCCCACTCTTCTTTTCCAAAAAGATTGTATAGTGGCGATCACCGGAGGAGACCTAAATCCTCAAATGAACGGAGAAGTCCTCCCCTTGTGGGAATCATTTCTCATAAAAGCCGGTGATCGTATCTCTTTTGGTACACCTCGAGCGGGCATGAGAGCTTATCTAGCTGTTTCCGGGGGTATTGAGGTTGAGAACATAATGGGTAGTCGTTCCACCTATCTTCGAAATCAGTTGGGAGGATTTGAAGGAAGGGCTCTGAAAAAAGGGGACATCCTTAAACTGGGTTCGGTTAGTGGTTCTCCCAAGCCTAAGAGAAGAACACCCCAGGATTACATTCCTGAATATAAATTTAACGACATCCGAGTAGTTTTGGGGCCTCAACAAAA
This sequence comes from uncultured Thermotogae bacterium, assembly GCA_964443275.1. Classification (GTDB taxonomy): domain Bacteria; phylum Bipolaricaulota; class Bipolaricaulia; order CAYUCE01; family CAYUCE01; genus CAYUCE01. The sequence goes on from CAYUCE010000061.1 coordinate 8,602, forward strand.
TTTCTTCACTGCGGAAGGTATTGAAACTTTCCTTTCTTCGAAATACAAGGTAACCTCTGAATCCGACAGGATGGGAATTAGATTAGATGGACCTGTCATTGATCATTCCGATGGTGCGGACATTATCTCAGATGCTGTTCCTCTAGGAGGAGTCCAAGTTCCCGGTAACGGCAAACCTATAATTCTAACTGCTGATCGTCAGACCACCGGAGGTTATACAAAGATAGCTACAGTGATTTCAGTAGATGTTGACTGCCTGGCCCAAGCCAAACCTGGGGATGAGATAAGCTTCAAAGAAGTATCAGTTCAAAAAGCGCAGAAGGTACTCCGAAAAAAGGAAGAGGATATTCATAATCTCAAATCAAAGCTGGAAGAGGTGAAAGAGGGAGTCCGCAAGATGGTTCTTACCACTGAAGGCCGTTCATATACTGTAAAGATCGAAAGATTAAACGAGAACGAGAGTCACGTGTGGGTTGACGGTGAAAAATACGAAGTAAGAAAAAAAGTGTCTGAAGTAGATCAGGAAACGCCTTCTGAGACAGCCATCGAAGGTAGTGAGCAAATCATTCAGGCACCCTTACCAGGAAAAATTCAAAGAATTCCCGTTAGTCAAGGATCACGAGTAGAGAACGGGCAGCTTCTTATAATTTTAGAAGCCATGAAGATGGAAAATAGCATAAATTCACCCATAGATGGAATTATAAAGGAAATTCTTGTAAATAAGGGTGATAAAGTAGAGGATGGGCAAGATTTATTAATACTTGAAAGGCTTTAATACCGGATATGACCAAATTTTTAAAATGAAAACTGAAATTACTATTTAAAGGAGAGTGTAAAAAATGTACGGATGGCGCTGTCGGATCGGTCTTATCATTCCCTCTTCCAATACCACCATGGAATCAGAATTTTCCAAGTTTACACCTGAGGGTTTCTCTATCCATGCCTCCAGGTTGCCTTTAAAGAAAGTTACCGAGAAGGAGTTAATTATCATGTCCGAAGAGGTAGAAAGATGCAGTAAGCTTTTAGCCCAAGCTGGGGTAGACGTAATTGTCTATGGCTGTACCAGTGGAAGTCTTATTAAGGGGAGAGGATACGATCAGGAACTTGAGAATAAAATAAGCGGTGAAACAGGTCTTCCTGCAGTTTCTACAGCAGGTGCGGTTATGGAGGCACTACAGACAGAGGGCTTCAAAAAAATTGCGGTTGCTACCCCTTATATTGATGAGATAAATCGAAAGGAAGAGGAGTTCCTTTTAGAGAACGGGATTGAAGTAAGCGAAATAAAAGGGCTTGGTTTGGCAGATAACATAAAAATTGGGAGATGTGAGGCAACTGTTGCTTATAGACTTGGAAAAGAGGTTATTAAATCCAACCCTCAGGCCGATGCCCTCTTTATAAGCTGCACCAATTTTAGGACTTTTGGAGTTATTAACACGCTCGCTCAAGATATAGAAAAGCCAGTTATAACTAGTAATCTAGCAACTTTAAAATCTACCTTAAGAAAGGTTGGATTATCAGATGCTCTAGCCAATTTGAACAATATCTAATCTTCTACTGAGCTTTTTGATGTTATAATGTACGGCTTATTATGGAAAAGCCCAACCAATTATTGCTTTGAAGGTAGATTCAATATTTCATTCAACCCTTCTCCCCAAAAGCTAAATCCACTGATCAGCAGAACAATAAATAAACCGGGGGAAAACGCCCTCCACCAAATTCCATTATCCAAATACCTGTGGGCTGAGCTTAAATCATGACTCAAACTAGAGGTAGGGGAAAATAAATTCCAAACCCAAAAAGCTAAGACCGGCCAGTACCAAAATTGCACTGGCCTCTGGTAAAAACTGGTTGCGGGGGCTGGACTCGAACCAGCAACCTCCGGGTTATGAGCC
>CAYUCE010000062.1:0-10240 GCA_964443275.1 uncultured Thermotogae bacterium
ACCATAAGCTTAGATTATATGAGAAAGTTAGTACCCTGCTAAAGGAGAAGGGGGTCCGGGACCTGTTCAGTATAAGCATCCAAAGGATGGAAGAGGTGGATAAGGAGGATCAAAAATGCTTGCTGGATTTGGACTATCGGATCGATAAAGTGGCCTTAAGACAGCGAAAAGCCCTGGAAGGTAAGTACATCTTGGAGACCACCATAGAAGATAAGGAGGCCTCTTGCCAACAGATTGAATCCGATTACAAAGAGCTTCAGAAGGTAGAGAGGGGATTTCGCAATATCAAAAGTTTTCTGAACATCCGTCCTATCCACCATCGGCTGGAACGAAGAATAAGGGCCCATGTGCTGATCTGTTTTCTTGCCTATTATCTGGTGAAATGGATGGAAGTTGAACTCCATGAGCGGGGGGAGGAAAGTGAAGTGGAAGCGGTGCTAAGCAGGTGGGACAACCTAAAGATAGCCCGGGTGGGGCTGGTAATAGATGGATATGAAATTAAACAATATAAGTGGACAGATGGACAGCTCAGCCGATCCATTCGAGAGGAGATTGAGGATCTCGGCTTATGGCAATCAATTGAAGCTTATGCTCGTGGTATCAAAAAGAAGCTAGAATCAAGTCGAGAATAATTTTAGAATCCCATATATTGGCGAAATAATGGCATTATATTTTTTTGTCGATTAATGGGGTGGGGGGAACTTAAGTTAACCCCTGTATTCCCTCCCGGTGGGATGGATTTAAGATCACTCGTCACTTTCGGGACGGAATTTATAAAATCGAGGTGAAAAACCCGGAGCACATCTGTCAAGGAGTCAAATCAATTACCGTGGAGGGCGAATCAATTAAAGGGAATGTCTTGCCGGTATTTGAAGATGATAAGGCCCACCGGATCGAAGTCATTATGGGTAAATAGACGGAGCAGAAAACTATAGTCTATAGGAGGAGTAATCGATGTCCAATACCAAGCTAGTTGGCGCTGAACTGCCTAACATTCCATGGGAGGAACGCTCCTCGGGGTCAAATGAGATAATCTGGCGTTCAAAGATAAATCCCATTATAACTCGTGATGCGGTGCCGGAGGCAAACAGTATATTCAACAGCGCCGTGGTGCCTTTTGAAAACGGCTTTGCCGGTGTATTTCGCTGCGATAACACGGCTAGAGATATGCAACTTCATAGTGGAGTGAGCAAAGACGGTATTGATTGGAATATAGAGCCCAAGCGCATTAAGTTTGCCAGTGAAGACCCCGAAATCGGGGACTTTATTTACGGCTACGACCCACGTGTGTGCTGGCTTGAGGATAGATACTATATCACCTGGTGTAACTGTTATTACGGGCCTACAATAGGGGTGGGTTACACCCATGATTTCAAGACCTTTTATCAGATGGAGAATGCTTTTTTACCCTACAATAGAAACGGGGTGCTTTTTCCCCGCAAAGTAGGTGGAAAATTTGCCATGCTCAGCCGTCCCAGCGATAGAGGACACACCCCTTTTGGGGACATCTTTTACAGCGAAAGTCCGGATATGATTCATTGGGGACATCACAGACACCCAATGTCTCCCACCGAAGGCTGGCAGTCCACCAAAATTGGGGCGGGACCTACCCCTATCGAAACCTCGGAAGGGTGGCTTTTGATTTATCACGGTGTGCTTACTTCTTGTAACGGGTTTGTGTACAGTTTTGGGGCTGCCTTGCTGGATCTTGAAAAGCCTTGGCGGGTAATTTATAGGACCCGACCTTACCTGCTTGGTCCCCGAAAACATTATGAACGGGTAGGTGACGTTCCCAATGTAACCTTCCCCTGTGCCGCCTTGTATGATCCACCTACAGGGCGTATTGCTATCTATTACGGCGGGGCGGATACGGTCACCTGCCTGGCGTTTGTGAAGTTCGATGAGTTGATTGATTTCATCAAAAAAAATTCTCTCTAATCTTTATAATCATCTTTAGGATTTACACTTGCCAAGAAAATTTTTTGAATCAAAATCAAGGACTTGATCTAAAGTAAGAAGCTACATATAAAGGATGTCAAATGCAGAAGCTATCACTTAACGGTAAATGGAAGTTTAAAAATAATGAGCTAAACGATTGGTTGGAGGGGAGAGTTCCCGGGGAAGTATTTACCGATTTGATAAGAAATAATTGGATAGATGATCCTTACTTTAGAAAAAATGAGCTTGATCTACAGTGGGTGGGGAAGACGGATTGGACCTACCGGCGCAAATTTAAGATAACAAAGGATTTCTTGGATCATCGAAAGCATGTTCTGGACTGCAAGGGACTGGATACTGTGGCCGATGTTTCTCTTAACGGAGAGTTAGTAGGCTCCTCGGCCAATATGCACCGCCGATATGAATTTAAAGTAGGAGATCATCTTAAGGCGGGCCAGAACGAGCTTATTTTTAAGTTTCGTTCCCCGGTAAACTACGGGATCGAAAAATCCCAAGGCTACCAAGGTAGGATTCCCTACCACAGGTATCTAGTCGATCAGCCGGCAAGACAATTTATAAGGAAAGCACAGTGCCACTACGGGTGGGATTGGGGGCCTTGCTTTCCCACTGTAGGAATATGGAGGGATATTGGACTAGTAGGTTTTTCCTCTCCCCGGATAAGATATACGGTAACCGGTCAAGAGTTTGAGGGAAAGAATGTTCTTCTCAAAGTTCGGGTAGGCCTAGATGTCCCCCGTGAAGGCAGATACCGTGTTAATATTGATTTAGCCGGCCAAAACCTAAGCGAGCCTATTTTTCTTGCATCTGGCCGGCAGGAACCTGGTTTTGAAATTGAAATTGCCAACCCCGATCTATGGTGGCCGGCCGGTTACGGGGAGCAAAATCTTTATCCACTGCGGTTGACGGTAAGCGACGGCCATGAGGCGGACCAGCTTTCCAAAGAAATCGGCTTTAGGGACCTGAAATTGGTTCAAAGTAGAGATTCCGATGGGGAGACCTTTACCTTTCAAGTTAACGGAACCCCCATATTTGCCAAGGGAGCAAACTGGATACCCGCCGATTCATTTTACGGGCGGATGACCAAAGAAAGGTATGCTCACTTGCTTCAAAGCGCAGTCGATGGAAATATGAATTTCTTGCGTATTTGGGGAGGAGGGATTTATGAATCCCATGATTTCTACAAGCTTTGTGACCAAAAAGGGATATTGATATGGCAGGATTTTATGTTTGCCTGCTCTGCTTATCCGGCGGACGAAGAATTTTTAAACAACGTAGAAAACGAGGTCCAGTATCAGGTCAGGAGGCTGGCCGACCATCCTTGTATAGCTTTGTGGTGCGGCAATAACGAAAACGAATGGCTAGGTTCTCGGGGTGACTATAACTCGGTGGGAATAAATTGGGAGAGCTTGATAGAAGATTACCAAAAATTAAACGAACGGACCATCAAGAAAGTAGTAGATCAAGAGGATCCTAAAAGGACCTTTTGGTCCAGTTCTCCTTCCAGCGACGGCCGAGCAGAGCCCAACGATCAGAAGATAGGTGACACTCATTACTGGGAGGTCTGGCACGGCCATAAACCGTTTTCGGACTATTTATCCACCAAGCCTCGCTTTGTCTCCGAATTTGGCTATCAATCCTTTCCTTCCGTTAAGTTGCTTAACACGGTAATGGAAAGAGAAGATCTAAATCCCACTTCACCGGTTATGGAGCACCGTCAGCGCCATCCGGAGGGAAACAGGCTGATAGTTAGCCGGATGGCCGATCACTTTAGATTTCCCTTTTCCTTTAAAAAGTTCGTTTACTTGAGCCAGATACAGCAAGGGCTGGCCATAAAGACTGCTATAGAGCATTGGCGAAGGTTAAAACCATACTGTATGGGTACTTTGTACTGGCAGCTAAATGATATCTGGCCCGGTATTTCTTGGTCATCCCTGGAGTATCCGAATGGATGGAAGGCGCTTCATTACATGGCCAAACGATTTTATGCTCCCATATTAATATCTACCCGGGAAGCGGACGGCGAAATTGAAGTGTGGGTTACCAGTGATGTGGGTAAGGATTTAACTGGCCGAGTAAAATTTGAAGTTATAAGCTTCGACGGTCAAAAAATTTTCTTTGATACCCAAACTGTGAATATCTCCTCCTTAAAAAGCGAGGTCAAAAAGCGATACTCACTATGTGAGGTAGTTGATAAAGAATCAGCCCGAAACCAAATGATCAGAGTTTCTTTTGAGAACCCGAAGTTTAAATCAAGAAATTGTCACTTCTTTGTACCATTTAAGTCCTTGGGCTTGCCTCACCCGGAGATTTCACTTGAGGTGGTGGATAATAAAGTTATTGTGGAAGCAGAAAAAGCAGCTTTGTTCGTGAATTTGGATGTAGGGACTCTGCAGGGCCGTTTTGACAGTAATTATTTTCACCTAGCGGCCGGCGATAGAACTGAAGTCAAATTTATACCGGCCCAAGACAAGGCCGCTTCCAGTTTGAAGAAATCAGATATTACCATAACCCACTTAAGAGAGACTTATTGATTAAAACTAAAGGACAAATACCTTTGGCCGAAATATCAGAATATATCTAAGCGTAATAGTTACCAATTCTTTAAAAGGGAGGTTTTATTTATGAAATATAGAAAGTTCGGAAAGACCGGTTGGGAAGTTAGCGAAGTTGGTTTGGGAACCTGGGCGCTGGGAAGTGACGCCTGGGGAAATGTAAGTGAGAGCCAAGCCATAGAAGTCCTTAAGGAGGCCATCGAACGGGGAGTAAATTTCTTTGATACCGCCGACGTTTACGGGGATGGAAGAAGTGAGAGGAGGGTAAGCAAGGCGCTCAGTGAGACGGATGAGCAAATTTATGTAGCTACTAAGTTCGGCCGCCGGCTGGATCCGCATACAGCTTCTAGATATAACGCGGAAAATCTGGAGAGGTTCTTGGATCGTTCGCTGAAAAATTTGGGGGTGGACACCATCGATTTAATACAACTGCACTGTCCGCCCACCGAAGTTTACTACCGGCCGGAGGTATTTGAGGCTATGGAAGGTTTTGTGGATGAGGGAAAAATCCGCTATTACGGAGTGAGTGTGGAGAAGGTAGAGGAGGGGCTTAAAGCCATTCAGTATCCCGGACTAGCTAGTGTGCAGATAATCTTTAATATCTTCAGACAGCGGCCGGCTGATTTATTTTTCCAGCAGTGCCGGAAGAAAAACGTAGCCGTAATTACCAGAGTCCCACTGGCCAGCGGCCTGTTGACCGGTAAATTCACCTCCGATTCGCAATTTCCCGAAAACGACCACCGAAACTTCAACCGGCAAGGCGAGGCCTTCGATGTGGGGGAAACCTTTGCCGGAGTCGATTTTGAGACCGGATTGAAAGCCGTGGAGGAATTAAAAAAATTAAAGCCGGATGAGTTTACTCCGGCCCAACTGGCACTCAAATGGGTATTGATGTATCCGGAGGTTAGGGTGGTTATCCCGGGAGCAAAGAATAAAAAACAAGTCCGGGACAACACCCAAGCCAGCGAATTGCCCCAGTTATCCTCCCAGCTTATGGATAAAATATCTAAAGTTTATAAAGATTACATCAAACCGCAAGTACATCACCGATGGTGAATCTGCCGTTATACAAAAGGAGGCAATAAATGGATTTATCCGGGGTATGGAAGTATAAAAAGGACCCGGGCGATAATTTAGAAGCAGGTTCCCTTAAAGATTTCTCCCAGTGGGAGGAAATGGCTATTCCAAATAATTGGTATCTGGCCGGTTTGGAATATGCAGGTACCGTATGGTTCTACAGGGAATTTGGGTTTAAATTAAAAAAGAATTCCGGACGGCATATACTCAAATTCCACGGGGTCGATTATTATGCAGAAGTCTGGTTAAACGACAAAAAGGTGGGTGATCATGAGGGTTATTTTCAACCCTTCGAATTCGATGTAACCGATATCCTAGAGGAGGGTAAAAATAGTTTGTTGGTAAAGGTGAGTTCCCCAAAGGAAGAACCGGATGAAATCTGGCCTTCCAAGAAGTTTTTGATCAAGGGCATATTTAACCATCACGATGCCCGCCCCGGCTCCTGGGACCAAAAGAGAGGGCAGGAGAAGAATACGGGTGGAATCTGGAATAGGGTGGAGTTGAAAACTAGGCCGGAAAAAAGGATAAGCGGCCTGCGGGTAGCTCCCCGGTTGATGGGAAACGGGGCTTCCCTAGTAAGGGTTAAGGTTAACTGCAATAATTCCGGTTCCAGTTGTGAGGCCGCCCTAGTCATCAATATCAGCCCACATAATTTCGACGGCCAACCAATAACCAGAGAATATCCAGTGAACTTACCGGCCGGAGAGAATATGGTAGAGAAGACCATCATCTTAGAAGATCCCAAGCTTTGGTGGACTTGGGATCACGGGGATCAAAATCTTTACCAATGTCAGGTTACATTAAAGGCAGGGGAGGGCATAGACAAAAAGAGTGATATCTTTGGTATCCGAGAAATCCAGATGGCCGGCAAGGACGCCAACAGCCGGTGGAAGCTAAACGGCCAAAGTTTCTTCCCCCGCGGTTCAAATATCATCCCCACCCAGTGGCTGGCAGAATACGACCGCCGGATGATCGATAAGGACATTAAGCTGATAAAAGAAGCCAATTTGAATACCATCCGGGTCCATGCGCATGTAAACCGGGATGAGTTTTACCGTGCTTGTGATCAGGCGGGCATCCTGGTGTGGCAAGATTTTTCCCTGCAGTGGAGCTACGAGGAAACCGAGAGTTTCTACAACAAGGCGGCAGGGCAAATTAGGGATATGGTGCGTCATCTGTACAATCACCCCAGCATCGGTATCTGGTGTCCTCATAATGAGCCCAGCGTAAACGAAGGCACACTGGACAACTTGCTTTTCGATACGGTCAAAGAAGAAGATTCCTCACGGCATATTGAGCATCACTCCGATTTCAGCGATCACCCCTATCCGGGGTGGTACTGGGATAGTTATTTAAGGTTTGAGCTGCTGCCCGGGGCACCTTTTGTAAACGAATTTGGAGCCCAGGCCCTACCGTGCGTTGAACATTTGCGGGAGATGTTTGATGATCCCGACCATGGGTGGCCTCCAAATTGGGATGAATATGCTTTTCATGATTTTCAATACGATCAGACTTTTAACGTGGCGGGAATCGATCTGGGGGATTCACTGGAGGAATTTGTCCAAAATAGCCAACAATATCAGTACGATCTTTTAAAATTTGCCATAGAGACCTACAGAAAGAATAAGTACGATCCCATGGTGGGAGTAATACAGTTCATGTTTGTAGATTGTTGGCCGAGCATAACCTGGTCGGTCCTAGATTACGAGAGGACACCCAAGAAAGGATATGAGGCCTTAAAGCTGGGAATGCAGCCGGTTTTGCCAATTTTTGAGATTGCGAGAAGGAAGTTACAACCGGGGGGAAGGGCCTTTCCCATATTTAGTAATCTTTACATAATCAACGATCTGCATAAGGATTTTGAAGGGGCGGCGGTAGAGATTTGGTTGGAAGCCTCTTCCGGTAAGAAGGTTATCCAAGGGGAGATAGAAGTTGATATCCCCCCAGATGGTAAGGTTATGGCAATGGAGGCCAAAAGGGGAGATGAGAAATGGGCACTTCCGGCAAATAGCGCCCCCGGCCACTATCAGTTGAAGGCGTCCATAAATTACCGTGAAGAGGTGATTGGTGAGAATGTGGAAGTTATCGAGGTCCTGCCGCCCAAAGGAAAACATCTCACCATTGATCTGTAGAAATGGGATGACCTATGAAAAATAAAATTACTATTTTAGGTGGCGGGAGTCCATTTGTTTTGGCTATGGTCAAAGCCATGATTGACCACCGGGAGGCTTTAAACGACAGCGAGATCTGTTTGATGGATATTGACCCGGCCCGCCTTCCCACTATTGTTAAGTTTTGCCGGGTGATATCCGGAAGGGCCGGGGCGGACTTTGATTTCTCTCATACCACCGATCCCCGTCAGGCCTTAGAGGATTCTTCTTTTGTCTTTCCCACTTATCGGGTGGGAGGATTAGAGCACATGAAATACGATATTCAGATTCCTAACCGACACGGGATTTCCGGTGACGAGACCACCGGTCCCGGCGGTACATTCATGGCCCAGATGACTATCCCGGTGACCCTTAAATACTGCCGATTAATTGAAGAATTATGTCCGGATGCCCGAGTCATAAGCGTAGTAAACCCGGCAAACGCAGTTGCCGATGCCGTATTTAGAGAAACCGATCTAAACTACATATCTATATGCGATTGTTTTGCTGGCTTCTCCATGGAGCTTTTGCCCCGCATCTTAAATATGCCCCCCATACCTCGCAAATATTGCGTATCGGATGATCTTCACCCAAGGGCCATGGGGGTAAATCATCTGACCTGGTTAATTGAGCTTACCGTCAACGGATCGGATGGTTATCCGCTGCTTAGGAATAAATTAAAAAAATACAAAGATAAGACCATGCATGATCAAGAACCTATTGATTTTTCCCTGCGCCTCTTTGAGACTTACGATTATTTAAACGTCTGCCCCACCCACGTCCTGCCTTATTGGGAGCAGGAGGAATTTTTAAAGGAGCGAAAAGAGCGTATTTTTGAGGAAGAAGTTCTGGGCTGGTCCGATAAGCGGTGGAAGTTTGTGCAAGATGTAATCGAGGGGGCGGAGTATGATTCTCACCCGGAGGAGTACTGTTTTAGCTCCCATCATTCAAATCAAGCCGTGGGCATCATGATTAGTATCCTGTTGGATGAGGGGAGAGAATGGGGCGGGATTAACTTTATAAATAACGGTGCAATTTCTAACTTGCCCCCGGATGCAGTAGTTGAAGGGCCGGCAGTAGTGGATGGAAAAGGGATACATCCGGTAGATATGGGTAAATTACCTACTGCGTTAGTGGGAATTACAAACCAGGTCATCAACTGGCAGGAGTTGACCGTGGATGCAGCTTTAAGCGGCAATAAAAACAGGCTATTTCAAGCATTACTAGCCTGTCCCTACGTAAACGATATGGAGAAAGCTCGTGCCATAATGGAGGAATTACTGGAAGCACACCGCAAATATCTGCTCCACTATTCAAACGGTTAATTTTTTAATTCTCATCCGTTTCACATACATAATCTCCCAGTCTGGCCATTATTTTCTCTTCCATTTTCTCGATCATCTCTTTTACCTCCTCCGGCTTTCCCTTGGCGGTTATCCTTACCTGAACTTCTCCGGAGCCCACTAAAGTGGCCAAAGTGGGATTAGTTTGATCGCCGATAAGGTCCTTTATCTTATCTTCAACCGTCGGTTCTCCTATCCCCCGGGTTTTTATAACTTTGGACTCTATTCTGATATCGCCTGCACCGTTTACTGCAAGCCGTTCTTTTAAGTAATCTCCTAAATAATCTTGGACCATCGGCTTCAGCTCCGCCGGTATCCCCGGCAGTGAAACTACTGTCACCTCTTCGGTTTCTAAAATCATGCCCAGGGCGGTTCCATTAGGATTGGGTATCAGCTTGGAACCTTGGGGATAATAAGCCTGTTTTCTTTGAGAGGGAGTAAATTCCTTTCCAAATCGGCGATAGATTTGTTTTAGATGATCTAGTGCCTCTTGATGGGGTATCATCTCTTTATCCAGAACCCCTGTAACTACCTGCAAAGTTATGTCATCATCCGTAGGCCCTAAGCCGCCGGTGGTGACTACTAGCTCAGATCTTTTGCAGGCGGTGGACAGCACTTCACCTAGCCTGGTTTTATTGTCTCCCACACTGGATTGGTAATAGACGTTAATCCCCAGTTTATTTAACGCTTTGGACAGATATGCCGAGTTGGTATCCACGATCTGACCTAGTAAAAGCTCCGTCCCGATGGTCACTATTTCCGCATCCATAAAGTCACCTTCTAAAGTTAGATGGTCTTACGCAATTATAACATATAGCGACGGGAAATTTGCGAATACTGGTAAATAGTCTAATAGGAAAGAGACAAATTACCAATTGAAGTTACACAACATTCAGCAATTTAGTCGTAAAAGAAGCTTCTTAGGTAACTAACAAACTCGATACTTTAACTCCCAAAGCTTTGGCTATCTTTTCAAGGGTTTCGTAGCGGGGTGAGTGCTCTCCATTTTCTAAGCGGCTGAGGGTGGCTCTTCCTATCCCCGCTTTTCTGGCCAGCTCAACTTGTGTTAATCCCGCTTCTTTACGAAAGTTAAAGAGACGGTTAGCTAGGATTTCCCTTCCCTGTTTGGCTTTTCTTTCTTCCTTTACTTGATGTTCTT
>CAYUCE010000063.1:0-9989 GCA_964443275.1 uncultured Thermotogae bacterium
CCGCAAGCTTAGGCAATATTTTAGTACAAGCTATGGCGGCAGGTGAGTTATCCTCCATAGCCCAAGCCCGCCGGGTAGTTAAAAAATCTTTTGATCAAAAAACTTACCGGCCGGAAAATGTAAAAAATTGGGAAGGAGCTTATCAGCGGTTTATCAATATTCTAAGTGAGGAAACTGGGGAGGAGACTTAATTGCCGAAACTTTGGGAGGAGAAATATAAACTATTGGAGACGGATTTAAAAAAGCGGGAATTTGGAAAAGGCATAAAGTAATCAGGAAACCTTTCAATTAAGAATGAGTGGGGTTAGCTGCCAAGGACAGATGAGAGCTTTTCTAAATCTTATTTCTAAGTTGCAGCTTGAAAACTGCAAGTCTTGACATCCGAAGAATGTTATGTTATACTTTACAGGATGTGAAACAAAATTTCACAATAAGAAATAAAGGTGGACAAAGTGGTTGTAAAATCAGTAAACAAAGCACTAGAAATAATCGACATTCTAGTTAAATCAGATGGAGGTATTTCTTTAGGCGAGCTAAGTAAAAGAGCGGGACAACATAAAACCACCACCCATCGTCTACTGCAATCCTTGCTTAAATACGGGTATGCTGACCAAGATTCTGAAACTAAGAAGTATAAAGCTGGGTTGAAAATCTTCGAACTATCCCATCAACTTATCGATAAGATGGAGCTTAGGGTCGAAGCCCGTTCTGAACTAAAGAAATTGAATCAAAAGACCAATGAAACTGTCCATCTGGCCGTTCTAGACAAGGGCGAAGTAGTTTACATAGACAAGATAGAACCTCAGAGAACAATACGCATGTATTCATCAATCGGCAAGCGCGCTCCGGCCCATTGTACGGGAGTAGGAAAAGCACTTCTAGCTTATTTGCCAGAGGATGAACTAGAACGCGTAGTAGAAGAGAAGGGACTTAAAGGATATACTGAAACAACTATCACTTCTATTCCCAGGTTTAAAGATGAACTTCAAAAGATAAGAGATAGAGGGTATGCAATAGATAATGCTGAGCACGAAGAAGAGGTCAGATGTGTTGCTTGCCCAATTTACGACCATACTGGCCAGGTGATAGCCGCTGTAAGCTTAACTATACCTTCCTTTCGAGCTAATCGAGAGGAAATTGAAAAATTTGCTCCGATAGTTATGAAATATGCAAGTAAAATTTCAAAGAAAATAGGGGGTTGAAAGCCTTGCTTGAGGAGATAATCTATCTCAAGTCTTCTACGAAAAATAATACAAAATGGAGGTGATAGATGTATCAATCAGACCCTGAAGAAGGGATTTTTCTAATTCTATCTCTACCAAATAAGGAGGTAAAGCAATGTCTGAAAAAACTCCGACAGAGCAAAGTGAGAACGGAAGTAAAGTACTTACCAGACGTGATTTGATCAAGAATGCGGCCAGTGGAGTTGCTGGATTGGCTTTGGTTGGATTAACCGGAAGCCTAGCCTCTGGCCAAGAATTCCCAAGTCGAAAGATAGAGCTGATTTGCCCCTGGGCAGCAGGAGGAGGTACGGATAGAACTAGTCGGGCTATAGCTAAGATTGCCGAGGACCACCTAGGAGTACCCCTCTATGTGGTAAACAGGACAGGGGGAAGTGGAGCTGTTGGTCATTCTGCAGCAGCGTATGCGACCCCTGATGGTTATACAGTAGGTATCATGACCGTAGAGATATGTACTATTCGACACCTAGGTATTGCTCCTATTGGCCCTGAGATATTTGAACCGATAATGCAATACAATTTTGACCCGGCTTCTCTGGCGGTAAGAGCTGATGCACCATGGGATACAATCGATGAATTTATCGATTATGCGAAAAAAAACCCTGGTGAAATACGAGTAGGAAATTCTGGTACAGGAGCTATTTGGCATCTTGCTGCGGCAGGATTTGGTCTGGAAGTTGGTATCGGATTAAGCCACGTTCCCTTCGATGGGGCAGCACCCGCCATTAAGTCAGTTATTGCTGGTGAGATCGAAGCGACTACGGCCAGCGCAGTAGAGGTTCTTCCTCAAGTTCCTGAAAATATGAAGGTCTTGGCATATTTTGGGGAGGAAAGATTTGAGAAATTGCCTGAAGTACCTACCTTAAAAGAAAAAGGAATTGATTTTACAATGGGTGCTTGGAGAGGATTAGGTGCTTCGGGTGGCACACTGGAGGAGAGAGTTAAAATCCTACATGATGGGTTCAAGGCTACCTATGAGGACGAAGAATTCAAGCAGTTCATGGAAAAGCAGGGATTTGGAATGGTATACAAAGGTTTAGGCGATTACGAGGAGTTCCTAACTAATGAAGACGAAAGATTTGGTAAGATAATTGAGAACTTGGGTCTATAGAAGAAGGCCTAACTAAAGTTGGTAAGAAGCTAGGCTTCTGATGAGGAATCACCAGAAGCCTAGCAACTACTTTTTCGGACAACAATGAATATCAAGATTACTAATTTAATTGGAGGATTAGCCTCGATAGTATTCGGAGCTGGTGTTTATTATCAAGCGCTAAGTTTCCCACCTTCTCCCAGACCGGTAGAACCGGGGGCAGGTTTTTTCCCTCAGGTATTGGCTGGTCTTTTTGGTATACTGGGCTTATCGTTGATTATACAAGGGATAGGGAAAGGTGGTGAAGCTTCGATAAATGCGGATATCAGAGACCCTAGAGTCCGAAAGAAAGTATTGGTCTCCGGGCTGGCAATTTTATATATCTTCTCACTACCCTATCTTGGATTTGTAATATCTACTTTTCTATTCCTGGTAGCTCTCATGAAATACCTAGGAGCAAAAGGATACGTGAAAGTAATTGGGATAGCAGCTGGATGTAGTTTTTTGTTTTTTTATGTATTTAAGACATTTTTATTAATTAATCTTCCTACAAAGCTACCTATCTTCTAGCCATTATGTTTGCGCATCTGATCGACGGGTTCTTTTTAGCTATCCAACCTATATCACTTATGATGATGTGTATTGGTACTGTCGTGGGAATCATCATGGGAGCTCTCCCCGGTATGACTGCAACCATGACGGTTGCAGTTTTGATTTCCTTTACTTTTGGAATGGAGCCAATTGAGGGGATGATGCTCCTAGTGGGGGTTTACGGGGGAGCTCTATTTGCTGGCTCCATCCCGGCTATCCTAATTAGAACGCCCGGTACCCCTTCTGCAGCAGCTACACTTTTTGACGGCTTTCCTATGTCTGAGAAGGGAAGGGCAGGAAAAGGTATCGGGATAGCTACTGTGGCCTCATACCTAGGAGGTACAATCGGGTTGATCTTAGCGATATTTACTGCCCGAGCAGTAGTGGAAGTGGCCTTAAAATTTGGTTCCGCGGAGGTCTTTGCCCTAGCAGTGTTCGGTCTTACTATCATCGTGAGTGTATCTGAGGGGACTGTGGTAAAAGGGCTTATAGCTGGATTATTGGGCGTATTCCTTTCCACAGTAGGATTAGACCCTATTCAAGGATATCCTCGTTTTACTTTTGGCTCCATTGCTTTGCTAGGAGGAATTGCATTTATACCAGCGATGATTGGCTTGTTCGGTTTCTCACAGGGGTTAACTATGTTGGAGGAAATTGCCAAAAGAAAGCAAATAAAGCAGAAGTTGAAAGATATAATCCCTACGTTTAAGGATTTAAAGAAAATTATACCGACCGTATTAGGTTCCTCTATCATAGGCACTTTCATTGGGGCAATACCGGGGGCAGGAGGGGACATCGCAGCCTTTGTAACATATAACGAGAGTAAAAGGTGGGCAAAAGATAAGGAGACTTTTGGGAAAGGTAACATAAAAGGGGTTGCCGCTGCTGAATCCGGGAATAACTCTAGCACTGCGGGAGCATTAATCCCTGCCCTGACTCTAGGTATTCCTGGGGATTCCGTCACGGCAATCTTAATAGGAGCTTTAATGGTCCATGGATTGCGGCCGGGCCCCATGTTTTTCTCTGATGAACCTACTCTTGGGTATGGGATTTTCATGGGATTCCTGCTTGTTTACGTACTCATATTAATCTTTGGTTTGGCTGGAGCAAGGCTCTGGGCCCGCTTAATCATGACCCCTCTAAATCTATTGTGGCCTATAATTATAGTCCTCTGTGTTATCGGAGCATTTGCAATGCGAAATTCTATCATTGATGTGTGGGTCATGTTAGGAATGGGAATTATAGGCTACCTAATGCGGACAGATGGTTATCCCCTAGCTCCAGCAATATTAGGTATTATCCTAGGTCCAATAGCGGAATCTAATTTAAGGAGAGCCATGGTAATTGCACGAGGAGGCTTGGATTTCCTTTACACTCACCCAATTACACTTTTTCTGTTAATAGTTTCAGTGATTTCCTTGTTTTTCCCCATGGTGAGGGACCTGATAAGAAAAACCAGAGAATGAATTAGTTGGAAAGTGAGTTCTTTCATCCTAGAGCTGCTAGATGTACTGATAAATTGAATAATGTGATCAGAATACATCAATTTTATACTAAAATACCATAAGTAAGGTGTATGAGTTGAGGAAGTAACTTTCGATTTTATCATCCGAGGAGCAAAGCCTAATGTTACAACAAACCGACAAATTAAAAGGAGTTATACCCCCGATAGTAACTCCCTTAACTAAGGAGAGGAGCATAGATGCAAGAAGTACCCAAAAGCTTATTCAGCACGTTATTGGAGAAGGGGTTAGTGCTGTATTCATCTTAGGATCAGTAGGAGAATGTCCGACTTTAGAAGAAGGAGAAAGAATCAAATTAATGGAGATTGCCGTTGAAGCGGTAGGTGAATCTACTCCAATCTTATCAGGTATTGATGCAATAAGCACTGAAAAAGCAATTAATATGGTAAATATTGCGGAGAAAAAGGGTATTGATGTAGCGGTAGTCCCACCCCCATACTACTTCCCCTTAGATGAGAAAAGCATTACTAATCATTACCAAGAGATCCTTGAAAAAACTAACATTCCACTCATAATCTACAATATTCCTCAGACCACTGGTAATAAAGTTACGGTAGGGATTATTGAGAAAATCTCTCCCTATGAAAAGGTATTAGGAGTAAAGGATAGCTCTGGCGATTTGTCTTACTTCCAACAGCTTCTAAGTTATCGAGGGGAAAAATTCAGGATTTTCCAGGGTTGGGAATCATTGCTAGCGGCCAGTTTGTTCATGGGAGCCGATGGGACGATGCCTGGATCTGCTAACGTGGGCCCTAAGCTACATGTTGAACTATATAGAAAATTTCTCGAAAAGAAGTACGAGAAAGTAAATCAATTACAGAGATCAATTTGCGATTTTACCGAAATCTATTTCAATATAAGCTCAATAGTGGGAGCCCTTAAAGTGGCTCTAAGTTATCTCGGTCTATGTAAACCAATTGCTACCAAGCCTCTTCCAGTTCCTATTGGAGATAAACGGAAACTGATTCAAGAAAAACTGCAAAAGTTCCTTAGTGAAGTTAACGAAGGTGCCTGGGATACGAATTGATGCTGGGAGATAAAAAAGATACTCATTTGGAAATTGACTAATTTATAAGGGAGGTAAAGCATGAATTTATCCGGAAATGAAGATAATCTTGAGTTAATACTGGAAACCGGTGTAGTAGGTGTAATCAGAACTGAAAGCTCAGAGAAGCTACTTAAGGTAGCTGAGGCCATTAGGGAAGGGGGGGTAAAGTGCATCGAAGTAGCTATGACTACACCTAACGCCCTGGAAGTCATTAAGGACGTAGCGGGTAGTGTAGAGGATGTGCTAATCGGTGCAGGTACGGTGCTTGATGCGGAGACCGCCAGAGCGGCTATTTTAGCCGGTGCGGAGTATTTAGTATCCCCAACCACTGACTTAGCCATGATCAAGATGTGCAAGCGTTACGGTAAGGTAGTGGCCCCGGGAGCTTTTACACCTACGGAGATAATGACCGCCTGGCAGGCGGGGGCGGACATAGTGAAAGTATTTCCGGCCGCCAGGTTAGGCCCTAAGTTTTCATCGGACGTTAAGGCACCTCTTCCTCAGGTTAAGCTAATGCCCACCGGTGGAGTAAGTGTGGAAAACGCTGCTGAGTTTATAAGGAAGGGAGCGGACGTAATCTGTGTGGGGTCTGCATTGATAGATAAAGAAGCCATAGCGGAAGGAAACTTTGGAGTTTTGACAGAGAACGCAAAAGGTTTGATCAAAGCGGTGAAAAAAGGTAGGGAATAAAAGATGAAGGAGAGGCAAAAGCTTACGATTCTGATCTAGCAAAGATTAGTTAAGGCTATCAGATACAGGTTTTCTCCAGTTAAGATGAAACCTCGGTGCTTAATGGGTTAAAGTTTGTAAGCAGACCAGGGGATAATCCTATTGGTTCTTATAGAGGAGTTGCAAGGAATGTCAATTGTGTCCATAGTCAGAGTTCAAAATGAGAAGGTGGAAAATGCTGTAAAGAAAGCTATTTCCTTAACTAATAGTTTTGAATCTATCCCATGGAATAAATCAAAGGTTATGATAAAACCCAATACGGTAAACCCGTCAAAATCAGGCTCAGGAGTAGTTACCGATGCAAGGATTATAGAGGCGGTAACCAACTTGGTTTCAGAGAAAAATCCAAAAAGGCTAGTTATTGGAGAGGGCTCCTCAGTCGGATATGATTTCCCTGAATATTTGGACTCTATGCATTGTATGGAAGTGGCAGGTGTTTTAGAAGTCGCCGATAAATTGGGGGTTGAGGTCGTTGACCTGAATCGAGATGAGCAAGTGGGGATAAATGTGCCAGAGGCTTACGTTATGGATAACTTTGCTGTGGCTAAAACAGCTTGGAATTCTGATGTTATTATAGACTTACCTGTCATTAAAACACATGTGCGCACAGGCATTACATGTGGACTTAAGAATATGAAAGGAGTATTGCCCGGTCAATGGAAGAAACGTACTCATCAACTTGGATTAGACAAAGGAATTGTTGATTTAAACCGTGCGATGAAACCAACTTTCACCATAGTAGATGGAATTGTTGGTAGAGAGGGTACACATACTGATGAATCCGATAAAGTGCCTTTAGGTCTGATTTTGGCAGGAGGCGATGTGGTGGCAGTGGATACAGTCTGTGCGGCTGTCGCTGGCTTTGACGTAGATGAAATTTTACACGTACAACTGGCGGCTGAAGCCGGTCTTGGTACAGCTAACTTGAATCTCATTGAAGTTCGAGGAGAAGGAATTGAGGATGTTAGACGCCAATTTGTCCCCTATCTGGAAGCTGCACAAAATCTTTATGGTGGTGCAAAAATCATCGAAAAGGGCACCTGTACTGGCTGTATGGGAGAGGTTGTAAGCCTCTTTATATACCTAAAAGAAGCGGGATTCGAGGATAGATTGTCTGATTTGGCATTGATTATGGGAACTCCTGAGGGGATACCCCCTTTAGATAAAACACCGGTTGTAATTGGTCGATGCGCTCGGAAATTTAGTAATTTGGGAGTGTACGTTCCAGGTTGCCCCCCACACGGTACAAAGATTACTAATGCGGTATGTGAAGCTTTCAAAATAGATCGAAACGTGGTACAGAGTGCAATTGATAATCTACACAAATCTTAATATTTCGAATAGAGATCCTTACTTAAATGTAGCATATCTAGAACCGCTGGTCCTTACTAAGAACTTGTAGATTGGACAAAGGAGGTTTGATTAAAGATGAGTTACGACATTGTAACCTTTGGGGAGACTATGATCAGGTTATCTGCACCGGATTACAAGAGACTGGAGCAGACAGAGACTATGAATGTGAATGTAGGTGGTAGTGAATCGAGTGTGGCTATTGCTATCCGTCGTTTAGGTCTTACTACTGCATTTGTTACTCGACTTACTTCCAACCCCCTAGGTCGGATGGTGGAAAATAAGGTAAGAGAACACGGGGTGGATACCTCGCATATCGTTTGGACGGATGGTGATCGGGTAGGGACGTATTTTTTAGAACATGGAGCCAACCCCAGGCCCAGCGCAGTAATTTATGATAGGAAAGATTCAGCTATAAGCAAGATAAAACCGGGCATGGTAGATTGGGAAAAGGTCTTTAAAGACACCCGGCTGTTTCACACCAGCGGTATAACCCCGGCTTTAAGTAAGTCGACAGAGGAAGTAACCGAGGAAGCCTTGAAGGCAGCCCAAAGTGCGGGAGTAAAGGTGAGTATAGATTTAAACTATCGTTCCAAGCTGTGGAGCCAACAAGAAGCTAAAGAATGCATGACCCGTCTGATGGATTATACTGATATACTGGTGACTACGGAAGAGGATACAGAGAGGGTCTTTGACATAGTGGGAGAAGATTACGAAGAGGTTGCCCACAAGTTGGCGGCCAAATTTGGCTTTGAAGCGGTGGCTATTACTTTACGAGAGAACATATCCATGTGGCGAAACAACTGGACGGCTATAGCTTATGCGGATGGTACCATCTATGATGACATGACCTATGAACTGGAGCTTGTGGATAGGGTAGGGGGAGGAGATTCATTTACGGCCGGCTTCTTATACGGTTACTTAACCGGTGACGTCCAAAAAGGCGTAAAATACGGAAACGCCACCTCGGCCATAAAACAAACCAATCCGGGAGACATAAACTGGGCAACTTTGGAAGAGGTAGAGAGTCTGGCCAAAGGTGGAGGTAGGGTAAGGATCAGCCGATAGTTTTTTAGTGAAGTAACTGCCACTCTCAATATCACCACATGAAACTGTAAGCTTTAGTTTAGAGTGAGAATAAAGGAGGAAATAATTTGATATCCAAGGATATAATATCGGCATTAGAAAGAATAGACACCCCGGCAATTACCAATGCTGTGGCCACTTATGATGACTCGCTGGGGATTTACGATGCTTGGTTTGGTAAATGGTATACGGACACCACAATTAAATGTATGTATCCAGAATGCGGTCCTCGAGTTGGCTACGTGGCCACAGTTACTTACTCACTAGAAAATCCATATAACGGTAGGCAAACTAGCAAGTTGGATCTTCCGGAACATTTAGATAAAACTAATAAACCTATTATTCTATGTGCAAAACAAGATTTCCCTCCCGAACTTAAGAATCGGGTAGGCCTCTTTGGAGGAATAATGGCCAACAGATTTAGTGCTTTAGGGGTTACCGGGGTTATATCTGATGGTCCGATGAGGGATTATGATGAAATTAAAGAGGAAACGGATATACAGATGTTAGTAACAGGTTTGACTCCTGCTCATGGAAATTTCGCGGTTAGATCGGTAGGTACCCCAGTAAAGATTTGCGGGATGAATGTGATGCCCGGAGACATGGTTCATATGGACCTACATGGAGCATGTAAATTTCCTGAGGAGTATGCTGAAGTAATTTTGAGGCAAGCAAGAGATAGGTTAGAGGAAGAATCAGCGAAAAAATCATTTTTCCAAGGGGAAGATTTTAGCTTGGGAAAGTGGAAGGAAAAAAACGAATAAAAACGATCTAAATTTGATCTCACTGGTCAAGTGGACTCCACAAGGGTAGGAAAGCCGGTCTTACACCTACTAAAAAAGAAGCGTTTAGTATCCTTATATATTATAGTGACTTGAAAAAATCTTCCAAAGAGACGGTCTAAAGCCCATTTTCTCTAAAAGCTTACCTGTTGCTGGAATAAATAATTTATTCTATAATTTGATTTAAAAGTTACTTCAATGTGTGGGCTAGTATTTAGCGCTCTTTGAGGAGAATAATCTATATATTATATAAACGCCGCTATAGAAAGCAGGTGTCTGTTGAACCCTTAACCGATCAATTAAACGCCTAATGAGATTCTCGCTTACAACAAACTATGGTGCTTCTATGAGAGAAGTAATTTTTATGGTGGGCCGGTTGGTACAGATGTGTACCTAACCGCACATTTCTAATTCCTACTTGGAGGTGGGTTTTTATGAGTAAAATCTTAAGAGTAAGCATGGACAAGCAAGAGGCTAATTTTGAAGAAACCCCGAAGAAATATCAAAACCTGGGCGGACGAGGGCTTACTTCTTCTATTATTGCGGGCG
>CAYUCE010000064.1:0-9812 GCA_964443275.1 uncultured Thermotogae bacterium
ATCGTAATTATGTTAGGTGTTGCCTACGGTTTTTATGTCAACGGGCCACCTCCGATTTCTCTGATAGAAATACCCGGCTTGCAACTACCTCCATTATCTTCTTTCCCCCAGGCGATACTCGAAGGTGCCTTTCCTCAATTTCTGTTAAGTGTGGGCAATGCGGTGCTGGCCACCTCCCTTCTCTTTCAAGACCTATTGGGGCAAAAAGTGGATCCTGATGGTATTTCTAAGTCCATGGGTATTATGTGTTTGACCTCCAGCCTGTTCGGAGGGTTCCCCATGTGTCATGGGTCGGGAGGCCTTGCCGGTCAATACAGGTTTGGGGCCAGGACCGGAGGGTCAAACATTATTCTGGGCTTAGTTTACTTGGGAGTGGCTTTAATTGCCGGTTCCCCGCACTTCTTAGATTTCTTTCCCTACTCGATACTGGGGGCATTGCTGGTGTTCATCTCTTTGGAACTGGGACTGGCTGCCAAGGATACTGATCACTGGCCGGTTACTATCCTGACCGGGGTAGCTTCCTTCTTTACTAACATCGGCATAGGTTTCTTAATCGGGCTGGTTGTTTCAAAACTTCTGCAGAAAAGCCCCATGGAAGATAGGTACTCCGATTAGGAGTTTTACCCTCTATGCTTGAGGAGGCGGAAGAATGATAGATTAATAGATAAAAACGCTAATTCTAGGTTTAGGGTTTTATGTTGTCCTAGTGTCTAAATAAACATAATCTTGCATGCAGGAAATTTTATGGAAAAAACGTTTTTTACAGCCTTAGCTCTACTCGGATTTTTGGTTCAGGGAGATAATACAGTGATTTCCCCTGTTCTACCAGATATAGCCAGCGATCTGAATATTTTAATACCCCAGGCTGCTATTGCAGTTGCTGGATACCTGATACCCTTTGGCATTTTTGCTCTTCTGCACGGTCCCCTCGCAGATCGTTTCGGACAGGGGAAGATAATAGGTGTTGCGGCCTTTGGTACCGCAGTCTTCTCCAGTGCAAGCGGATTGGCTTCTTCGCTTCCTATCCTGATCATTTTTCGGGGAATAAATGGATTTTTTGCTGCTGGCATTATTCCTATCACAGTTTCCTTAATTGGGGATATCATGGAAGGACAAGAGAAACAGAATCAAATTGGAGCCTACCTGGGTTTTACCTTTTTAGGACAGGCTGCTGGAACCGCTTTAGGGGGCAGTTTAACTCATTATTTCAGTTGGCGTGGGGTTTTCATTCTTTACGGCCTTCTGGAGTTGGTGGCGGCCATAATTATTTATAAAAAGCTCAATTTAGCGGAAGGGCCATCTCCAAATAAGTCTGATATCAAATACAGCTCACTGCTGAAAAAACCGGTAATTTATTCCACTTTACCTTTAATTTTAACTAACGGTTTTATCGTCTATGGATCTTTTGCCTATCTGGGTTCTCATTTGAAGGAGGTCTATGACCTCAATTATTTATGGATAGGAATTATTCTTTCCTCTTTCGGGTTGGCCGCTTTTAGTGTGGGCAAGGAATCAGGCCGGTTAAGAAAGTTGTTATCAGACAGTTATTTTGTTCTCTTTGGATTAATGGGAAGCCTTTCTTTGCTGCTTTATATTTACGCTGGGGTATATAACTTTCTGATTCTAATTATTTCTCTTTTAGGTTTTGGGGGGGCCTTTATTGGGTTCCAATCGGCGTTTATTACCATAGCTCAAAGCCAGTCTCCACAAAACACCGGGACTGTAATGGCTTTAGTTGCCTTCTCTTTATTCGGCGGTGGAGGCATTGGCACTATAGTTAATAGGCAAATACTAATCTTTCATAGTTATATTCTGATCTATATTACGGCTTCCGCACTTTTTATTTTGTTAGGTATAGGTTCATATCTTTTATTAAAAAATAAGTGATATCAACGCGTGTTGACTCAGATATTGTGACCGATCCAGGTTTGTGGTAACCACCACAAGTTATCCAGGTGATGCCTCCCGCTTTTGGTCATTTTGGGGTTTCCCTTTTCGCTTTCCTCGGTGGTTTCAGGTTGCGGTTTATTATAGGTGAATAGAAACTTAAGTCCTATACTACAGACTCCTTTATCCTCCTCCACCCTCTTTGTGCTCTTACATGCCCCAAAGACTGGTTTCAACGCGCTTTTCTCGGTAAAGAATCCCGGTATGACCTTTGGTCCTCCTCTTTTCTTCTAGGAAATTCCTCTCCAGCATGTTAGTAGTCCTTATATACTTATAATGTGCTTGCGGGCATCTCATATAGGCTATGCAGACCTCAAAGTCATCCTTAAAACAATCCATAACTGAAGGGAATTGGTCTTTGTATTCTTCTTGTATGGTTGGTCAGCCGAGCTATCTCTGATACCGACACTTCTAGATCGTTTAGATACTTGATCGAAGATCTTTCTACCTTTTTCAACACTTGCTCCTTCACCAACGACTATCAACTTTCCTCAGATGAACTGGTCACCACCCTTACCCTTGAAATATCTATGACTTTTATTATAATATTTAAGTAGTTAGCGATATTATATAAAAGGAGTGATTAACAATGTGCTGTGAATACAGAGTTCCCACGGGAAGTCACGGGCATGGACCTTCAGGAAGAGGCCATCACCACAGTAGGGGGTTTCACTGTTGTGGAATTCAAGGAGAAAAGCCGTTTGGTGCCCCAATCTGTAAACCCTCCCCTCCCGGCCAAGGTTTCCCTCTTTGGAGACGATTTAGATCCAGCGAGGAACGAAAAGAAGCCCTTAAGCGGTATATTGGACAGCTTGAGCAAGAACTGAAGGGTGCAAAAGAAATGTTGGAAGAGCTTTAGAAAATTTAGAACCTTCATCCTCGCCAATATAGCGGGGCTTTTACTGAGGTTGTTTTAGTTTGAATTTCAGAAAGCGGTAAAAACCAATCGTTTAAAACAGGACGAAAAGGAGGAGAACAAATGTGCAAAACGCATGGAAATTGTGGAGGCAGAAGCGAGCACAGAAAAAGAATGGAAACGTTGAGAGGTTTGGCCAAAGCACTTCACGGCCCACCGCGATGGGAGATTATCGATATCATCGGAGAAGGAGAGGTAACCACGGGAGACATTCGTAAAGAGATGAAAGATAGAGGCTACGAGCTCTCCCAACCCGGGTTATACTATCACCTCTCGGAACTAAAAGAAGCTGGAATTATTGAAGTTTCCGGTTACCTCGAAGAGGGAATGGGAGCACCGGAAAAGAAGTGGTCACTTCGAAAGAGAAAAATTGAGATCGACCTTCTGGGGTCTGACCAAGATTAACCATGAGCACTACAGCACTGCTCATCAATGGGTTTGCATTACTCGGGTTGATCATTTCTTTTTTCAAGGATAAGGAAAAGTCCCTCCAAGGGCTAAAAGTGGCCGGGAAATCCTTCTTCAAGATCCTACCCATGGTACTCATAATAGTAATTTTGGTAGGGGTGATGCTGGGATTTGTGCCCCCGGAGGGGATTGAGAGGTTCTTTGGTCAACAGTCAGGGATAATTGGAGTCCTTATAATTGGGTCAGTGGGGGCATTATTGCATATTCCTTCTCTCATTGCCTTTCCCCTCGCTGGTTCCCTATTGGAGAGCGGAGCTTCCATAGCTGCTGCGGCTGCTTTCATAACCACCCTGACCATGATCGGAACCGTCTACCTGCCGGTAGAAATAAAGATCCTGGGAAAGAAACTCGCCTTACTCAGAAATGGACTAAGTTTCGCGGTGGCAATAGCCATTTCATTGTTGATGGGGTTGATATTATGAGCTCCCCTAAACCAGAAGGTAAGGAAAACAAGAAAAAAGAGATGATCCGGGATTGGGTTCTTTTGGCCCTGGCGGTAATAGCCGCTGCGGTTCTCCTCTCCTTTTATCCTGGTAAAATAGAGCCCACAATTTCCACATCCCAAAACTACTTGATGGAGATGGTTTGGATACTGCCGGCTGTGATGGTACTTATGGGGCTATTCAAAGTGTGGATCTCCAGGGAAATGGTGGTGAAATATTTGGGTAAGGCCTCGGGTTTTAAGGGAATACTTATTGCTGCAGCTCTTGGTGCGACCCCCACCGGACCGCTTTATGTGGCCTTTCCTCTGGCTGCCGCCATGATCGGCAAGGGGGCCCGTATCATGAATATCATCGTCTTTCTGTCGGCTTGGGCTTGTATAAAACTGCCTCAGGAGATGGTCGAGCTTCAGTTTCTGGGGTTGGACTTTATGGTGACCCGACTAATATTGACCATCGTTTTGGTATCAATAATGGGTTTGGTCATTGAAAAAATCGTTGAGAAAACCGAGTTAGCTTTAGAAATTTGAGTGTAGCAGATTGTATAAGTTGAAGTTTGAGCCAAGTTATTAATGTTAAGTGATCCCAAATTTAAGAGGGAAATGAAGCACTAGGAGGTAAAAAATGCAAATATTCGATCTGACTGAGATTAAACCGGCCCAAAAAGCGGAAGTCTTCTTCGAGGTGGACGAATTCAATATGAGAATAGTGAGGCTTTCGGCCGGTGAGGAAATCCCTGCGTGTGAGATGTCCACTTACGTAATTTTCGCCGTTCTGGACGGGGAAGCAAAGGCCACGGTAGATGGAGAAGAGACCGGTTTACAGAAAGGCGAATGCCTGGTCACTGGCCCGGTGACCCTTTCCTTAAAGACGAAAAAGGGAGTAAAAATCATGGGTATACAGGTAAGTAAGGGATAGACCACAGGAGATTTTGAAGATGTTAAGGTTCTTTGGGTTTTTCTTCATAGGTTCTTTATATCTTTTTGTTATGTTATATGAGCGATTAACGATTTACTTTATAAGGAGGGACAATCAATGAGCAAAACAAGGAAATTATTTACAGACTGGATTGAAACAGTATTGGGAGCTACCTTCAGGGCAGCATTGATATTCGGTATTATCACAGATCTGGCCCGATGTAAGATAGAAGCTAAAAGGAGGATATTAAACGGTTAAGATGAACTTGGCAGTGGAGTTCCCACACCTCTCACTCTCTCTCCTGCTGCCAACTGCGGGGCTGGAGTGGGAGCGGTGTTCATTCCACGCTCCCACTCCACTGAGCTCTTACCAAAGTAAACCAAACTATAGAAAGTGGAGGTAGATAAAGATGTTAAATGGAGGAGTAAGTAAAATCAAATGGGTGCTCATTTTGGGAGCGATCTGTGTTTTGTTAGTCGGAAGCTGGGCAATGGCCCAGCGTTTTTTCGGCATGGGTGATTATCCAGGTGGAAGGTTAAAGGTAGTTTATGAACTGGACGATGGAGATCCAGACACTTCACCGGCCATTTATACCATGGAGGTTGCACCGGATCCGGACGGGAATGGGTATGACATCAGAGAGGTAACTGAAAGTCAGGACCGGCCGGCCGATGAGGTAAATCTAGGTTTTGGGGCGGCCGGGGCTGCAGGTGGTGCAGGAGCTACGTTCGAGGAGGAAGAAGACGTAGAACGCATCGATATGTCTCCACTAGATGTCTTGGACGACCGGGAGGTGGCGCTTAACCCCGATGATCAGTATCTACTGCCGGATGGAGCTATAATAAAGACGGGCAAGCGGGACAAAATAGCCGGAATCGAGGTAGTTAGGGCTGTCTATACCCACCCCAACTACCCTGCCCAAAAAGTGGAGTTGGCCCTGGCGGATATTGAGACCAGTAAGCTACTTCCCTTACCTCCTCTGATGGTACGCTATTATAAAGGCGAAGTGGATCGCATCACGAAATTGGTTGAGTTCAACTATACCAAATAGGAGTTGAATAAAACAGCATGATCAGATTAGAGAACGTAGTTCGAAGCTATCAGATGGGAGAGGTGCAGGTCCAGGCTTTACGGGGCTTGGACCTGAAAATTAAGGAAGGAGAGTTTGTGGCCATAATGGGCCCTTCCGGTTCCGGGAAGAGTACCTTGTTACATATAATCGGTGCTCTGGACCTACCGGATAACGGAACCGCCAAGCTGGGTGATTTGGACATATCCAGACAAAACGGCAGCCAGTTGGCGGAACTTCGAGGAAAGAAGATGGGATTTATCTTTCAAACCTTTAATTTAATTACCACCCTTTCGGCTTTAGAGAACGTAGAACTACCTATGATGTTTCAAGGAATCCCTAGAGACAAGCGCCGCAAACGGGCACACGAACTCTTAGAACAGGTAGGCTTAGGTGATCGATCCCGCCACCGGCCAACCGAGCTTTCCGGCGGCGAACAGCAGCGGGTAGCCATAGCCAGAGCGTTGGTAAACGATCCGGATATCATTTTAGCCGATGAGCCAACCGGAAATCTGGATTCAGAAAGTGGAGCTGAGATTATGAATATTTTAACCAAACTAAACAAAAAGAGAGAGGTCACCATAATTATGGTCACTCATAATTCAGAGGATGCCCAGTATGCGGATCGGATCGCTCACATTAGAGACGGCCAGATTAAAGGTTATGAGTCTTTAAAAGAAGGGAGTGAATAGAAATGTTACTCGATTATATGAGGATGGCTCTACATACCATCAGGAACCGTAGACTGCGATCTTGGCTTACTATATTGGGTATAGTAATCGGGGTCACTGCGGTGGTAGCTCTGATCTCCATAGGCCAGGGGATGCAAGCATCGGTGAAGAAGCAATTTGAAGCGATCGGATATGATACGATTATTGTCACTTCCGGTGGGGCAGAAGGGATGCAAGGTACAGAAAGAGGAATGGGAGCGTTTATGGGCGGAGGAAATAACGAGCCCGTTGCTTTAAATCTAGAAACGTTAAAAAAGTCTCCTCAAGTCACTCAGTACGGATATTACCGGCAGGAGACCGCACTTGTAAAATCTGAAGGGATGGAAGGTCAGGGATTCTTGCGGGCTACCGGACTGGACACCGGAATACTTGAGGGTTTCAGCGGATACTTAAACGGATTTACTCTGACCGAAGGCCGGAAGTTCAAGAAAGAGGATAAATTTGTGGTGATATTAGGCCCGGAGGTGGCAGCAAATCTTGGAGTAGAAGTTGGCGATGAAATCACCATGGAAAACCAAAGCTTTCAGGTAATTGGACTCTTGAAGGGTATTGAGGAAGAAGGTGGAGTTGGCCCTGGTGGAGGCTTTACATTTCGCAATATGAATGACGGCATCTTCGTCCCCATTGAGGCTCTGGAAGCCCTATTTGGGGGTGAAAACAAGGCCTCCATGGCCTTGGTTAAGGCAGCGGAGGGGGCGGAGGTGGGCAAGGTGGCCAAACAGGTAGAGATGATATTAAGTCAACAAGGCACTCCGGTTTCGACAATTACCACCGAAGAGATAAGTGAAAAAATCAGCGGGATACTGGGGACCTTGTCCATGACCTTGACTGCTATCGCCGGGATATCGCTTCTGGTCGGTGCAGTTGGAGTAATGAATACCATGTATACGGCGGTTTTAGAGCGGACACGAGAGATTGGGATCATGAAAGCAGTAGGGGCAAAGGATAGACATGTATTGACCATGTTTTTAATCGAGTCCGGTTTGATGGGGATTACCGGCGGTGTTATCGGTGTCCTGTTTGGGGTGGGAGTCAGCCTGGTGGCAAGCCGTTTCATGGGCGGCATGCTCCCCATGGGAGGAGTTTCATCCAGCGCCTCAATTAGCCCGGAATTGATTATAGGAGCGTTAGCTTTTTCTTTTGTGTTAGGAGCTATCTCTGGAACCATGCCCGCCCGTCAAGCAGCTAAACTGCAGCCGGTGAAGGCACTGAGGTACGAATAAGATCCCACAGTGTCATTAGAGTCAAAAGGAGGTAATATCAGAGGATGAACTGTAGAACTCTCACGTTAATTCTAATAACAATCTGTATATGTAGCGTAACGTCATGGGGGAGAATAATCGGTAGGTGGGATAATAACCTGACTCTGCAACCTCGTAGCACCTTATATGAATCCACTCCTTTGTATTTTTCCGGCAATTCCTCACTCAAGATAAGCTATTTCGAAGGGGAGATAGGAAAGAGACCCAGCCGAGCGTTATCCATGCTGTTTTTAACGGACAGAGACTTTGGAGATACCGGATTCGGTCTCCAGGGTTTACTGAATCTACCTATAGTTGAAGGGATACGGAGCAGATCCAGATTCGACTTTTTGGGCTACTTTAAGCATGAATTTGGACTAGATTACCCCCTGGGAACCTGGCGATTGACCTTCGATCTATCTTACTCCCTGACGGATGAAATCCTAGATTATATATGGCAGCAATTTGACTTCAAATACGGCGGGGTAGCTTTCTCCGATAAACTTATTTTCAAATTTATGCAAGGACAATACGGTTCGGGTATGGAGTTATCTGTGAAAGGTAATACCTTCGGAGGAACCAGCGTGGAATTGATTAACCTATTTGGTTTAAGTACCAGGCTCTCGGAAATACTGGAGGGACTTCAAGAGGAAACTCAAACCCCGTTTTTAGGAGCCGGTGATCTCCCCTCCTTCACCCAGTACAAAAAGACGGAATTAAATATAAATGGGTTACGGATAGCGGATTTTGGAATCGATACCACTACGGTAATTAGTCAGGAAAACAATTATGAATTTACAAAGCTTGACTTAAATTACGAACCAGCCAAGTGGCTTTATTTTAATTCAATTGTAAAATTTATGACCCAAACTACTTCCAGTGCTCTTAAATCAAAAATTGACCTGGATAAAGCGGGCTTGCCGGTTGGGGGAATATTGGAGCTTTATTTTGATACCGTAGATCTTGGTACCATCGGATTTATCCTTCGGGGGTTAGAGATATCTGAAAATTGGTATTTCAACGGTATTATTGGACTAAGAGAGGGTCTTTATAAAAGTAGAGAAGAGGATATTGATCTTAGAGCAAGCGATTACATCATAGATACAAAGTTTGAAGATGATCCGGCTAACTTACAGCAAACCAACTATAATCTGATATGGTCAGTTACCGGAAGTTTTGGTTCTCGCCAAGGAAAGTTCGACCTGGCCGGTGATATTTATTTTAGCAAAAACGGTGGTAACCAATATGATCTTACCCTTTTAACCGGCGATATTACCTATAAGGTGGGAACCGATGAACAGCTAGATTTTGGGGGAGGGTTTGCCATAGATCCTGACAACGGGTTGCAAAAGTTAGTTTTAAGCTTGGGATGCTGGTTCTATATTTATTGACATCTAACCGTTGCGTTCCCTATCGCTGTCACATCTTCCCTATATTTACTTTACTAAAATACCTATAAAGGGATTGCTCAAGAGAAGTTTCTTCGTATTACCTAATCAACTCTCATTTCTTTACAGGTTCTTTATATCTCCCTGTTATAGTTCAACATGTTGGTCGGTTAAATACCGGTCAAGTAACTTTATGTAAGGAGTGAAGTACCGATGAACTACAAAAGGAACTATCTTATCGGTGGTTTAGCTATAGTCTTGGTAACAGCCGCAGTTTTGGGGTTCGTGTTCGGTATGGCCCAGGATCAGGCACAGACGGAAACTCAGCAGTCCCAGACGCAATATTTATAGGAGAAAAGAATTGGGTAGGTTATGCTGATTACATGGGAGAAGAAATGGAAGATTATGTTCAATATTGTATTGAAAATAAATGTGAAAGTCCATTAGAGGGAGAAGGTAATTAAAATGTTTGAGAAAACGAATAAAAAATATATTTATGCAGGAATAGGAATTGCAGTTGTTTTAGCTTTAGCTGTTGCAAGTACTTTTATGTTCTTTAATGGGAATAATGAGAATGTAACAGAAGAAGTTATTTCTGATAATGGGAATAATGAGAATGTAACAATTAAAGCATATTTGAATCTTGCCGGCTGTTCGCCCGAAATCACTGATTTATTAGAGCAACTTAGTAAGA
>CAYUCE010000065.1:0-9678 GCA_964443275.1 uncultured Thermotogae bacterium
ATCACCTATGCATTTTTAGTGTCCGTTTTGTGTATTTTTATTTTGCCAAAAACAGTTGTCTCAGTCATATTAACGATTCCATCTTCTCTTAAAAGCTTCCCATCTAAAGAGTAAGGTCACATCTACCTATTGAGAAACGGGTTCAATCGCTTCTAGTTTCTCTTTTTCCTCTTGCTGGCTATGATACAAGTCCCAACGCAACTGCAAGTTTAACCAAAATCCAGGTGATGTTCCGAAAAATTTTGCAAACCTTAGGGCGGTGCTTGGAGTTACACCCCTTCGTTTATTTACAATTTCATTAACCCGCTGATAAGGTACATGGATCTCATCAGCTAACTTCTGTTGGGTTAAACCCATTGGCTTCAAAAAATCTTCGAGTAATACTTCACCTGGATGAGTTGGTTCTCTATTTGTTGGTATACGAATCATATCTAACCCCTTTGACTTCTAGTGGTAATCAGCAATTTCGACTTCTGAAGGCCCCGTTTCTGTCCAGTAAAAACAAATCCGATACTGATCATTGATACGAATACTTCCTTGATTAGCCCGATTTCCACTAAGCTTCTCTAATTTATTACTTGGTGGTTTCCGTAGATCTTCCAGAGATTCAGCTGAATCCAGTTGATCAAGCTTTCGTCTTGCAACACCCCAGATGCTCTTAGGGCACGTACTTCGAGCTTCCTTAGTGTTGTTACCGTTATAAATGTCTTCAACACCTTGATCCTGGAAAGATCGTATCACAATAACATGATAGCACGTATAACATGCTATCGCAAGTATTTACGATAAAGAAAAGGACCAGGAGAAACCCCAATCCTATCCTCAATATCCCACCATAGATGTTATATTAGCCGAGGTTAAAAGCCACCAAAAAACAATGTCTCAATTTCTGGGCTAATGGGTATAATATTTCCAATAATTTAGCTTTTCTTTTGTTACCTCCAATCCAGTTTTATCTCATAAACTTCCTGGCAAATATGGCAATAAATGCTGCCCACATGAGAGTTCCAAAACAAATATCGCTTCTACGCTTGCCAGGCTACGAAAAAATCCAGGTTTAGGTTGATAATCTCCGTAGCCCAAAGTGGTTGCAGTGACTATACTGAAGTAATAACACTGTCCTGAAGTTTCAGCTCCTTTTACTCCACCAAAGATCCAGTAAACAAATGGGGAAATTCCTAAAACTATTGAGAACCAGCTTACGATGGTTTTTAATGGATATACCCCATATCCAAAAATATACTGAACAGGCCATTCTAGTGTTCTGGTAACCGGGTGCTTCTGTTTTCTCTTAGCTTCCATCTCCCTATAGAAATGATAATCAGCTAATTCTCTGTCTCCCCTTCTTTCGTTTACTATCTTAGCTTCTCTGCAAGCATTTTCTTGGGCTTCCAGATATTTGAACTGCGCATTTTCAAAAGTGAGAGCGCTTATATTCTTAAAACTAAACCAAGCATCCCCTTCTATAGTTGCATCATTAAACCGAGTTTCCCCTTCTATGGTCGCTCTTTGAAATGAAATGTATAGACCTACCTCCCTTTCAGAAAGGTCAAATCCAGGAAGTATACATCCATCGAAATTATTTTCTCCATCTTCAATTTCCTTATAAAACTGTTCTCTGGTTTCCTCTTCGGCTTTCTTTCCCCAATCTTCATGGAGTAGACAGTAGCCTTTTTCCGAACCTTCAAGAGCTTCTCGCTGGCATTTCCCACCATTTTCATATTCATATTCACACATAAAACTCACCACTGGAAAGTATAAGATGGTATTTAAAGTTTCCCAAACCAAGGCTTGGAAAACTGAACTGAGGAACATAGCTCAAGAATTAGCCTGAACTGAAACAAATCGAACACCTTGCCTTGAAATCGAAAAACTTACAATATAAGATGTAAATTGTTGAAGGTGAAAGTATGGAGAATAGTATGGAAATGCAACCAAAACTGTACACACGGAAGGAGGAAATTCTAAGTCACTACCGGAACAGAGCCTCGGAGTCGCTGAAAGAAATCAAACAAACCTACGGGGAAGAACAATATGAAAAATGCGCAAGAGCCATTGGTAAAGCGGTTCAGGAAACGAAAGATGCTATCATTAAGAGTTTAGTACAAAAAGCAAAGAAACAAGACTGGAATGATGAGGACACCCTTAACAATATACTAATGCTTACGTATTGTTGTTACATAGTAATGTTAGAGTACAGAAATGGGGTTTGGCCATATGATTATATGGCATTTTCCCGAAGAGTTGGAGAAATATGGGATCCATTTTGCCAGTTATGTTTTGAATACCCTATTGCAGATGATATAGAGCTTTTTGTTCCTCCAGTTTTTGAAGATGTTAGGCAGAAACTAGAAAGAGAAATTTATGACTATATAAACAAGCTGAATATCACCAGCAAGCAAAAAGAAGAGCTGAAAACATACTATGACAAAGTCTGGCAATTAGTAAATTCAGGAGCGGTTAAACTAGAGCTTGATTTACATTTTGAAAAGGCCGGTAAAAAGCATGTAGTTGATTTCAAGAGCGGTTTTGGATCGAATGAAAAAGGTAACACGAACCGGCTACTCCTCGTAGCTGCTACATACGATATTCTTGAGGAGAACTATACTTGCGTGATGTTAGTTCGATCCCCTGAAGATGAAAACAATCAGTATTTTCAAATTCTGAAAAATTCTGGAATTTGGGAAGCCTACTGTGGGAAGGATACATATAATCAAATCAAGAAATACACTGAGTTCGACCTTGGAACTTGGATTAATCACCACGTAGATTGGGAAAACGATTTCTCTAAAGAAGCGATCCAATACTTTCGTGATGAAGACCTGGTTAAATACCTAAAATGGTAACTATGGAAACCATTGATAAGATTTACCAATCTTATTATACGAAATGCACTGCCATACTTGACTATATGGTTGATCGTCTCCAACCAAAAGCAAAACAGCTAATCCTTGAACCTTGTGCGGGCAATGGAGTGTTCATTGAGGCACTTCTACAACACGGTTCTAATTTTACAATCGATGTTTACGAACTGAATCCAGAAGCATATAAGACGCTAGAAGAGAGATTTTCACAATATGATAATATTAACATCCACTTGAAAGATGCAATCCTTGGAACAGAGCTACCTCTTTACACTCAGAAATATGATCGAATTATAGGAAATCCCCCCTATGGTGCATGGCAAGACTACGAGCGGAGAGATCAGCTGAAGGAAATATATCCGGAGTTATATATCAAAGAAACTTACACGCTATTCTTATATAAAGGCTTAGAGCTACTTAAACAAAATGGAAGACTGGTATTCATTATTCCGAGCACTTTTTTGAATCTTCACATGCATACAGCTCTAAGAAAAACCATATTACAAAATGCTCAACTAGAAGAGATCGCGATTTTCCCCTCGAAATTTTTCCCGGGAGTGAATTATGGTTATGCAAAAATGTGCATAATAACCCTAAGCAAAAACAGAGACGCTCGATCTAGAATGAACTCCCGAGTGCAAGTTTTTACCAATCTTAGCACCGTTAATGATCTTCACAAAATCAGGCAAGGTAAATGGAACAGCGATAACTTTAGGTTTTACGAATTATATCAGGAGGATATATACAGAACTCCCGATCATGCACTGTTAGTTCATCCAAATCCTAAAATTCCAAAACTTATCAACTCGTCAGATAAAACCATTGGGGATATTGCTGATTGCGTAACAGGTTTTTATTCAGGAAATGATAAAAAGTATTTAAGACGAGCGAACGAAGATGTTAGAGGAGGAAAAAGGTATAAAATAGTCAACAAGAATCGAATATGTAAAGATCCCACAAAACATAGGAACATTCTGGATGGGATCGATGCATCAAAGTGCTTTGTACCAATAGTGAAGGGAGGGTCTTCGCGGTACTATAAACCTGATAAATGGTATATGGATTGGAGTAAACAAAGTGTTGCTAAGTTCAAAGAAAGTAAAAAAGCACGTTTTCAAAATCCTCATTATTACTTCCAATATGGGATAGCTGTGCCAATGGTCTCTTCAGTTCCCATATCAGGTTCCCTAATTGAAAGAAAACTCTTTGACCAGTCTATAGTTGGAGTATTCCCTAAGAATAGTAGCTTGCTAATGTTCTTACTAGCATATTTTAACAGCGAAGTTTGTGGAGAGCTCATTTCAACAATTAACCCTACAGCCAATAACTCTGCGAACTATATTAAAAAGATTCCTGTTTTTCTACCAGATGACCCCGTATTGGACCATATAAAGTACCTAACCAAGTCAGTAGTCAATCAAATTAAATCCTCAGGTGAGTACAAAGAGAGTTATCAGCAAGAATTGAACGAAATTTTCTGGTGTCAATTTAAAAAGCAATTCAGAACGATTAGAATGTGATGTACTGACCCCTAAATGGGACTTGACCTAATTTTAGGGTTCTGGGGGCAAGCTAGATACTTATACTTTCAGCTGATTAGCGGATTCCTCCTTTACTGCTAATGTCAAAACACTTTCGATTAACTCTTTTACTTCCTCTTGGATTCGGATAAGTGCTTTGTATTCTTCCATAGGTTTTATAATTTTCTCAAATATCAAATCGTATAACTCTTCAGCATTTTGTACATTTATATTGAGCTTGTTTCTAAACAACTTGCCTAGATTAATATCTGCCTTGTCCTCTGCGATCGATAGATTCTTAATACCATCAAGATTGTCTTCCAATACTTTAATTTGTTCTGACCGCTTGATGTTGGGTAAATACCTTGGCGTGCTTACAATTAAATTCACAAATCCGGTTTTATGCCATAAATCACTGATTCCGCCGCTCCCATTTTTTACCCTGGTAGTACGAGATAAGTTTACCTTTTCTTTAAAGAACTTCTCCACATCCTTTTGGGATTTCTTGTCATATTTTCTTCTTTTCCGATTATATTCGCTTATTTTTTGGGTAAGCTTGATCATCCCTTCCCTGAGATTCTCACTGAATTAGTAGTGCTCTCCTCTTTGGCGAATATTATTCCATTCCTTGATTGTTGCGAAATTAACTCTCTGTACTTGTTTAAGCGCTAACTTAAGGCTGTGATACAAAGGAATATATAAAGAATCGGATTTTTCTTTATTCCAACGCTTTTGCTGAATCCCTTTCTGGACTATGCAGGTAAGGGAACCACCGACCAGAGCACCAATAATAGCAACGAAAAGAGTACGGCCAACTTCAATCCATGCGTCCATTTCAATCCCCCCTAAGTATAAATGTAACATAGTGCAGCTCCTAAATCAAAGCTTGTTGTCTCCGGCAAAAATCTTCTTTACGGAGAATGGCCATCTAAAGATGCAGAGCATCCTAAGGGGTGAAATTTTAGTCAGCCTATCGTGTTTAGGAAAAGGGATCTTTTGCATTGCTATTCTGGCAGTCAGAACGGTTTAAGCTCATCAAAGTCAGTATAATAAAAACAAGTACCCCCAACCCAAGAATCAAGCTATTAAGATTTTTAACGCACATACTCCATAGCCGAGGATATATTGAATAGGCCATTCCCAAAATCCACGTTCTATCATTCTTTCCTTTGCAAACCATTCAGCATGTTTGTCTACTACCGTGGTCAGTTTGAATCTTCGCATCTAATCTGAAATTTTCAAGATTTAAATAGCTGCTTAAAAATCGAATAAATCTTGAATAGGCACATCTAAAGCAATAGAGAGTTTATAGATCGTCTCTAAGGTGGGATTGCGTTCGGCTCGCTCAATAAAGCCCACATAGGAAGGATTTAATCCCGCTTTTGCTGCTAACTTATCTTGAGCCAACCCCTTTTCCTTTCGCAGTTCTCTAAGCCGTTTTCCAAACACTTTCTTAATATCCATAAACAACTTTTTAAGACATCAGCGACTGTGAGACCACTACTAACAGTAGTATTTGACATTAGCGGGGAGAATCTTTGATAATTAGGTAATCTATTTTTAAAAGGAGGTAACATGTACAAATTTAGGTGCAAAAAGTGCGGTAAACTATGGTACTCAGAATCTAAGAGAGACGATCATACTTGCTCTGATTGTGGTGGGGAACTTGAATTGGTGGATAGAGAGAAACCTGCAGACAAAGGCGAGGATTCAAACCGTAAAGATAATCTTAAATAAGCCTATCAATTTGCACTCGCACAGGTCTCTCTACTGACCAAAGTCAAAACTCTAGTTCAATCAATTTTAAGAAATTTGCCTAAAAAACCACCCTCTCAGATTTCCGGTTCCAGTTTTCATGAAGTAAGCAATAAGCTATTTTGAATTCTCACGAGCTTCTCGTTGACTATTTTCGCCATCTCTAAGGAATAAAGCTCACCACCGGAAAGTATAAGCTGGTATTTAAGCCTTACCAAATATATTTTGGAAAACTAAGGAGGATAGTTTAGGATTATGATGAAAAACTGGCAAAGGCTAATTCAAGCCTGAAACCTAAAAACAACAGATTAAACGGGAGGACGAAAAATGGGCAATGATAAGGAACCGAAATGGTTGAAAATATTCATTTTATTTTTTCTGGGAATTTGGCTCCTTGCGGGTTTACTTCTCTACCCTTCAGCCAATCTCGCCCGCGAAACTACCGCGACACATTTTGGTCTGCTCGAAACCTGGGTGGATTTCCGGGCTGCTCAAAAATTGGGTATTCAGTGGGATCGCGGTCATTTGCATTGGGATATGGTCCAAAGAAGCGCCGGGGGAGATTTTTACTGGAGAGAGTTCGACCACTACGTTAAGGAAGTTCAGCAACATGGCTTTAAGTCACTAATTATAATCATGCCCTTCGCTCATTGGGATCAAACTACTTGTCATAAGAATCAAAAAGCCTTAGGCCCACCCTGTAATATGGATCTGTACAAAAATTTCGTAAAAAAGACGGTAGAGCGTTATGATGGCGATGGGAATCAGGACATGCCGGGGCTTCGCTATCCCATTTACCACTGGGAAGCTTTCAATGAACCCTCGATGAAGGACCTACCTCCCTTCTATGACTTTACTCCCCAGGACTATTTTAATTTTTTAAAGAGTACCCATGGAGCAATAAAATCAGCTTGCTCTCAATGCAAAGTTGTCCAGGCCGGTGTGGCCGGAATTGCTCCTGATAAGAAGCGTTATCTGCGGGAGTACCTGGCCTTAGGAGCGGCCGAGTATTTTGACATTGCAAATATACACTTTATTCACAGTGGGGATTTCGAGACTTTCAATGTAGGACCTTTCAAAAATATACTACAAGGATACGATATTGATAAGCCTATTTGGGTAACTGAAGTAGAGTTAGAAAGTGGCCACGAAGGGCTCATGCCACATTTATCCGAAGAGGAGGCAGCTTCGATGTTAGTGAAGGGATATACGAGAGCGTTCTCGCTAGGAGCGGATAATATATTTTATGTTGTCCTTAAGACCGCGCCTGAGTTTCCACCCTCGGTAAACAGAGCCTCTCTTATAGATAGCCAGGGGAGAAAGCGGGCCACCTACTTTGCTATGAGGACTATGATAGAAAAGTTGAAGGGTTTTACTGACATTGAGAAAGTAGCTGAAAATCAGTTCAAGTTTGAAACTCCTACCGGATACGTTTACGTGGTTTGGAATTGCAACATATTATTTGAGAATATCTACGGTAAGAGGGTATTGGTCACCAATATTACCGGAAGAGAAGAGGTCAAAAGAACCGGGGACATAAAAGCCGGTGATGAACCCGTATTTGTCAGGCCGGTGGAAAAATAGCTCGTAGATAACCAACAATTTGCAGTTAGAATCTATCAAGATTTAATAAATTGAAGGCACAGGGAGGTATTAATGGCATGGAGGAAAGATCTGATCAACAGTTAGGATGGATTATCAAGGCTATGGAGATGGCTTTTCAGAAGGGGGAGGGACTGGCGGCGAACTCCCTACTTGACGCATTGGAGGGCTTGACCGCTGAGCAGGTGGCTTGGAAACACCCTGAGTCGGATTTACATTCCATTTGGGAGATTGTCACCTAAATTCCGCCCAAAATAGCGGGGGGTTCACTCACCTCCCCACCCACCTCAAAGCTCCTATACATCGGACTTTTAGAAGCCGAAAAGGGTGTAACGGTGGAGACCTACCCTTTCCTATGGCTTGCCTTGTTCCATCTATGACTATCGAGGCCAACGGATGGGATTGCTTCAGACAAAGCCTTTTAAGTTTTCCTTCCCTTATCTCTACTTCTCCAGGGATATTAAATACCTTCTCTATTAACCTCACTAGTCCAAACTCGGTAATCTTGGTACCTCTAAAGAACCAGTCTTTTGACCATACCAGGATATTATGAGCAAGTTGGGTCAAAAGGATCAGTGTTTCCTGCCCGTGGAAGCTCCCCTTCCTAATCACATCTTCGTGAAGTCCTTTCTTGTCCTCTTTGATTTCGGCTTCCTCCCCGCTTCTTGAATCGTAAAGCTTAGCCATTTCCTCTTTGGTTGAGCCGGTAAAAGTGGTAATAATTAAGTCACAATGCTCTTTCCCTTTTTTGTCCTTCCATTGTCGGCTCATGGTCTTGGTCTTTCTTCCGTACCGATGAGGTTGTTGGGGAATCCCTAACCTTTGAGAAGGGGTAGGCCCTTCTTCCCATTCCCCATCTACTACGGTAGAGGTCACCTTCTTAGCTCTGGTTCCCGAATACCCTTTACAAATTAGCTGATATCCCCTCCACAAAAGCCAGTTGATAATCTCATCAGTTCCAAATCCACCGTCCAGGCGGAGAAGTACCTTAGCCCTATCCTCTCTAGTTTCTAAACCCAAGATTCTCTCCAGTTCGGTGATGACTTCCTTTATTACTTGAAAACTTTTGGTATTGCCCGGATATAGCTTTTTCCAAAGTACCTCCTTGTACTGGAGCGCACTTATCCTAGCTTCCTGACGGCCGGTCTGGTTCCTCTTCCTGGGAAAATATCCCTTGGTGCTTCCTTGAGCATTAGGGGAGGCGGGAAGCCCGGTTAAGTCAATGTCGATTACCAAATAATTATCCCAAATCTCTTCAAGAGAGTTTATCTCCTCCGGGGGCTTGCTTCTTTCTGGAAGAGAGACCTTGCCCTGCTTCTCCCTAATCTCCTCTACCACCCCCCTAGTTTGGTTAACCGAATCAGGGGTGCAGGCATCTAAAGTATCCGAAATGGTAGATTGTTCCGCACAATCTGCCCTCCCAAAAGCCTTTTGAAGAGCAGAATCCGGACGGACCTTCTCATTGATCTGATAAAGAGCCGAACAACCAGCAAGAATCCCCACCAGACAATCAAGAAGCTTCTCTGTAGGAGTGTGGTCTACCGTCTTTTGAGGAATCTCCACTTGGTGAAGTGGATCCAAGATCTTGCGATCAGTCAAGTAATAGCCCAAAGCACAAAGGGGTGCAAAACCAGTCAAAGGCTCTAAAGGCTTTAATTCAAATTCGGTCATTAATAATTCACCTCTCACCACCACTAAAGGTAGTAGTATATAATCTATACCCTTTAAAGATGGTGAAAAGTGTGAACAGATGGCAACTTCTGGTTGGTTAACTTTCAAGTGACCCCCTGGGTATTTTGGGCGAAATTTAGGTATCAGGCCAAACTGGCGATGATCAAGCGTTTCGTTAGTACGGTCTAAATACCATGCGCTGTGACGTAAACTAATGTTAAGAGGTTAACAATGTTAGTAAAACCTAGCAACTAAAAAAAGCTATC
>CAYUCE010000066.1:0-9517 GCA_964443275.1 uncultured Thermotogae bacterium
CCCGACCCTATGTACTCTCACCACTTGGAATTGTAAGCATTGGATACTCCTTTCTTACAGAACGAATTGACAAACTAGGACAGATATATTATCTTATAAATAAGATGAAAAGGTGATTTTAAATGACTAAGCTTGCTACTACCACCATATCTAGTAGAGGCCAGGTGGTAATCCCCAAATCCTTGCGCGAGGAACTTCATTTGAATAAAGGGGATAGCTTACTGATTGTCAAAAAAGGAGAATCTCTGATCCTAAAAAAACTCACCCTGGAAGATATTGCTAACGAAACAGATCGGCAATACAAGAAGGGGGAGACTCTATCTATTGGGGAAGCTTTTATAGACTAACTATATGCAGTTTAGCCAGCTCAAGGGCAGGGTGAAACCTCAATTAAAATTTAATACCCTTTGATCAATAGATAAACTACTGGGCTTTTCCTGTCTACGTTTAGAGAAGCTTCCTGAGGTGATTATAAAAACCTTCTCTTATCCCCACTGAGCCAAAAATGATCTGGTTCTTTTCTTCATCCACTTTATAGGCAATACGATAAGAGTTGCCGGCAAAAGAAAATCCATAAGATCGCCAACCTTTCAATGCACCTTTCAGGGGTTTGCCTTTATAGGGATCCTCCGCTAATTCATTTTGAATTGTGAAGATTTCCTCTTGAATCAATTTTGATAGTTTCTTTACTTCTCGATTGTATTTTGAATAAGCGTATTGCTGAAAGGTCACGCCGTTTATTCTCCTTTATAAACTGGTTCGATATCGCCGCTCTCAACACCCTCAATAGCTTCTTTCAACGGCGGTTTCCAATCGTAACTTGCTATTAACCACTCTTCTAGGGCTTTTTCCACTTGCTTATTCAAAGACCGATGTTCAGCTTCCGCAATTCTCTTCAGCTCTTTTTCGATCTCTTCATCAACTCTGATTGATAGCTGCTTATTAGCCATAGTACTCACCTCGGTATGCATTCATATTAATCCATTTATCATTATAATACATTATTTTATCCTGTCAAAGCCTTCTCAGTTCCGTGCCGGTTCAACAAATTTAGGTGTCAGATCTTGGTCTAAAACCACCGACACCAGGCAGGTAGCGGAAGGCACGAGGTTCCAGCTAATCTGGGGAGGCCTTATACTTTGTCTGTAGCGGATGCTCTACTCTGCTTCTTCGAAGCTCTCTGCTTCGCAAGCCTCTACTACGCTCCTTCGTAGCTTCGTAGAAGCGGAGAAGAGTTCGCAGAAGCGTAGAAGAGGACGTAGTAGCGTAGAAGAGGCTTTAGCCTGTCTTTATCAAGGACCGGGGATTTGTGCCCCATAGCTAAAGCAATAGTTGATTTCTTGAGATTAAATCGAGTTGCACTCTTCGAATACGGTTCGCTAGCTGGTAATTTTATAAGTCGAGAGTAAGCTATTTATGGAGAAGAGCGATTTAAAACCTTCCATATTGGATAAAAAGAATAAGGATTCAGGATTCAAGGCCCCCGTTAGTTTGACCGCGAATCAACCACCTTCCGGCCTCTTGCCTTTACCAAATCTGTCGCAATGTCAAACCTTGGAAAACCGAAGGATATGGTTTAGGATGAGGTGAAAGGAGGGGAAGCTATGAAATGGATAAAATTATATCTTTATTGGCAGGATATAGCTAAAAAAGAAGGCAAAAAGGACCTTGAAGCTAAAGAACATATGCTATTTGGATATGTTGATCCTCTGATCAAAGAACTGAAAAAGTCAGAACTTATTAGGAGATGGAACTATACTTTTCAGATGTCTAGGGATAATCCACCACAACCAGAAATATACATCCTCTTAGGAATTGAGGGAAATGGTAAAAAGGTAAAAACAACGATTCGGGACTATCTAGTTAAAGAAGGGCTAAGAGAAAATGGAGATGGACAAAAGGAATTTACGATATCTGAAATTAAGTGTGAGCCACCAGCACCTATGGTAAATTTCTGGGGTAAAGAAAACATTGATAATTTCACTAAAATGAAAGAATTGAGTTCAATGCTAGCAATGAAAGCTATGAGAAATAAACTAGGTGAAAATTATTCATGGCATGTGGGAAATAATAGACCGGGGCACATATGGTCAAATCAATTGGGATTTGGTCCTTTGGGAGAATTTAAGATTTATCGACTTTTAGCCAAGGGTTACCTTCGTGAATTTATTAAAAGGCAAGGCGATGAAATACCACAATATATTGAAGTTATCTATAGTAAGGTTAAAGAAATATGTTATATGCTGCAAAATATTTGAAATATATTCACCAAATCCGCTCCCAAATCCTTCTTAGAAGCCCTTCCATTATCAAGCCTCACTCATTTTCTTTATTCTCAAGATACCTTATCACGATCAATCTAATAGTTTCCGATCTACTCAATCCATATTTCTCAGTTAGTTGATCTATCTTTTCAAGAATTTCTCTTGTGAGAGATACGTTAATTTTTTCCATGGTAAAATGAT
This sequence comes from uncultured Thermotogae bacterium, assembly GCA_964443275.1. GTDB lineage: Bacteria > Bipolaricaulota > Bipolaricaulia > CAYUCE01 > CAYUCE01 > CAYUCE01. Next base: position 2,466 of record CAYUCE010000066.1, read on the forward strand.
AGTATATCCCATATTTTTCTTAAATGGAGCCAAAAGAACCCTCCAGGTTGTCTGTGAGGGTGCTGTGAGGGTATAATTAAAATTAGGGAGGTGGACCCGTGTCTAAAAGTAAATGGTTGTTAGTATCCTTACTATTAATCTCCACCATACTTTTGACTTCTAAAGGCAGTAGCTTGGATGGAGTAGGAGCCGGGCTTAGCTACCTTGGAAAACCAAGCTATGGTTTAGGATTAGGTGAAAAGGAGGAAAATGTTTGAAGAACTGCTTACCATTAGCCAAGAGATCCTGGACAGGGAAAAGATAGAAGATATCCTGGAAGATGTAGCTGAAGCAATCACTCAAGTGAGCCCTTTCCGGCGGGCCATAATCTCCCTATATAATGGTCCAATCGACCCCTCAGACCCTGAGGAGCGGAAGGTAGTCGATTTCTCCTTTTCAGGGTTTACCGACCAGGAAGAAGGGCTTAAAAAGCTCGCCTCTGGGGAGATACCTGTCAACCTGGACAAATTCGATGAAAAGTTTATCCTGTCTAATTCTTACTACATCCCTCACTCCCAAAAGCCGCAGAGCATGAAGGATAGAGAGATAAAAAGTCGGGTTCCGGAAGAGGAGATGGTAGACTGGCACCCAGATGATTCCTTATTTATCCCCCTTTACCAAAAAGGAAAAATCATCGGCCACCTATCTGTAGATGACCCTGCGGATGGAAGAGCACCCACCAAAGGCAGGTTAAAGCCCATGGAGTCCTTCGCCAACCTGGCAGCCATAGCCCTAGGTAAGGCAGGGCGGATTAAAAAAGTAGAGGAGCAAAAGGAGAAGATAAAAGGCCTTCATTCAATAGGGGTTGAACTCTCCTGGGTTAAGGAGCCGGGTACAATGCTTGAGAGGATACTTCAAATCTTAAGGAAAGACTTCCACTACCACTACGGGGCAGTTCTTCTAAAGGAAGGGGGCTACTTGGTTTTGAGGACTCAACAAAGCCTGTGTCAAGAGGATCTGGTCCATAAGGATAAAAAGAAGTTAAAGATTGGCGAAGAAGGAATAACCGGTTGGGTAGCCAAAGAAGGAAAGCCCGCTTTGGTAAACCAGGTGAGCGAGAATTCCAGGTATATACCCGGTCTGAGAGGGATCAAATCCGAACTGGCTGTCCCCATCCAGGCAGGAGATGAGCTCCTGGGAGTCCTGGATATAGAGAGCCAGGAAAGGGAAGCCTTTACCGAGGAGGACCTGGAGCTACTTACTTCAATTGCTGGTCAACTGGCGGTGGCCCTATCCAATTTAAAAAGTAAAGAGGAACTTAGAAGGCAGGCCATCCGGGACGACCTCACCGGATGTTATAACCGCCGCTATTTTTATGAAGTCCTGGAAAAGGAGATAGGAAGGACAAAAAGGTACGGAGGCAAACTCTCCCTGCTCCTTTTGGATATTGACCACTTAAAACTGGTGAATGATACCCACGGTCATCAAGTAGGAGATCAAGTCCTGGAGGAGTTGGGCCGATTGTTGCGGAATAATTCCCGAATCTCCGATCATCTATACCGGTACGGTGGAGATGAATTTACGGCCATCCTCCCGGAAACCTCCAGTAAAGATGCTAGGAGAGTGGCAAAAAGGTTGATTAAGGGGGTAGACTCCTACGTATTTGGGTGTGGCACTAAGATCACCGCATCTTGTGGGCTAAGTAGCATCCCTGAGGATGGAGAAGACCCAGATGACCTAATCAAAATGGCCGACAGGCGAGTCTATCTTGCCAAGAAAGAGGGAGGAAATCAGGTGGTCTCTCAATGAGTTTTTCTCCTATCTTTGGATCTTTAAAAAGGCACACTCATATGGAGTGAACCTTTTATCCCTTATATTTTGCGGTCTTCAGTTAAATATTTGACTTTAATGTCTTATATTTTACCCTGAAGTTGTTTTATGATAAGAATTTTTACCAATGAAGGGCCAAAGTCAGGAGTGAAGCACTTTCCGAAGGCGCGCTTCATTTAACGTTCCAGATAGAGCCTGTTGGTACTCCGTTTTCCTTGCCTCTTTTCTGATTAGTCAAAGCCTTCCGTAAACGATAGCCTTTCCCTAATAGCTTCCTTCATTTACTGCTACTGCGGTGCGGGGTTTTATAAAGGAACTTGGGGATACTTCTTGGGAAAACTGGTTAAAGTTGAGCTGCTTGATTCCATATTGAACGGTGATGATAAGTGTAAGCAGATGGCTTTAGCGTTCCAGCTTTATCAGGAACCAAGGATTTGTTTCCCACTTTTTCGCTTTTGTGGGGGCGCAAATCACCTTGTTACCCATAGGTGAGACACAAATTTTTTGTGGTCTGTTTTTCCCACCTTCTGAAACGTGAATTATCTGGAATCTCACGGGCGGAGCGGCCGCTTACTTCTTGGCTTGAAATCAAGGTGCCCTTCTCTGGATACGGTTGACAGCCGATAGTTTTATTAGTCGAGAGAGGAAGTTATTTTCGAGAAGAGCGATTTAAACCTTCCGTGTTGGATAAAACAGAATTTGGATCCAAGGGCCAACTCCTATAATTCCTAGCAATTATTAGGTGCTTTTCTTGTAGCTTCCCTGAGCCTCCAATCGTCTTTGGAATCCGTATCTTGTCCATTCGGACATCTTTGCCAAGAGATGTCAGGGTCTATTTCCGCCTGGGTTTTTAAAGTGTAGTCTACCATTTGCCCTTCATCATTATAAAGGCTAACTAGTTCGCCTTTATTCTTTAAATCACCTTGATCAAGTGGGACAACGTGATAACTACTGGCTTTAATGACAATGTTTTCTCCAATTATTTTGGTCCCTTGGCCGAAAGTGTCCAATATCCAACCTTCAATATTTATTTCGTGACCAGTGGGATTATATAATTCAACATATTCACTTTCTCCCTTAGCTGGACTTGGATCAAACTCATTTATGACTATGTGGTCTGGCACCGTTTCGCAGGTCTCATCTCCTTTTAAGTTGTAGAACATTCGGAGAAGAAAGGATTTCTTTTTACCTATATGGTTGACATTACAGAGCTCACTGACTGTTCTAATCGGTACAGAATCTTTCAGAGCTTCTACCGTTGCTCCCCCAAAACCAGATAGTGCATCTATCCACCTGATATCGTCCTTATCGATTACAGTTGGGCGATGGCCAATATTAAATCTCTCTACGAAATCACACGGTGTCAAATTTTCTTCTGCCAATTGTACAGCTGGACCAGTTAACAGAGCTATAATAATGGTTGTAGTTATTGTGAATGCGATTTTCCGAGACATAATTTCACCCCCGTTATGTCTTTAACCTTATCCTAAATGTAAAATCACTTTTTTTCAAGACATCCTGGATCTATGGGAACTATTTACCTGGTAGAGGTAGGTGTCTTTGGCAAGCCTTTTTTGCAGAGAATGGCCATCTAAAAGTATAGAGCACCCCGAAAGCTCCATGCTTTCTAGGTAGGTCCATCCCTTTTTATTGGATAATTTATCTATAAATCAAGACTTTAAGTATCAAATCCTGAAAGAAGAAAAAGCTTAAAAATAAAACTTGCGAAAGTGGAAGGGAATCAACAAAATAGTGGTGAGCTATTCCAGCGTGAGATGATAAGGATCATTCTGAAAAGACCAAAATACTGACATTCCTCTGAAACAGTACACATGATATGACATTATTAAGTAGGAGGTGAGAGAGTGAGCGAATGGGAAAAAGTATGTAAATCAGTTAGAATTGAGATCCTTGGCTTTCTCAAGATCCCCTGGGTAGTTAGACAGAGATACATTCTTAAGTAGCTTAAACCTAGTAGAATAAATCGAAATTTGAAGTAGAGGACTCTTCCTCTTTCTTCAATGAAACTATGGAATGTCGTAGTAAAAGATAGAGCCAAGACTCAAGACAGGGACACCTTCCTGCTTTCTGAATAATGGATATTATGAGCAGAAATAAAAATTTTTTTCAAAGTTTACAGTTAATAAGATACGATAAGAGATCAAAAGTAACAACTACGCAGAGGAACGACATCGATTTTCAACCAGATTATTTTTTCTCTACAACTTTAAATCCTTTTTTAGAATGTTATTTCAATTATTCCTGGTCAAAACTTAACAGGGCTTTTGGGATAAATTTAAGTACATTCTACGAAAGATCAGAAAAAACTATTTTCTTTACGTATATGAAGGAAGTTGACGAGAACTTAACTGAAAAAGTAAAGTTCATGCGTTATAATGACCCAGCTTGTTTTAGAGAAATGGAGATACGGTTTGCTTTCACGGAATCAATGGAATTTAATCTAAGCCAAATCTCCAAAGATAAGTGTAGGGAAATTTGCGAAAAATGGGGTTTACTAGATTTAGCAATACAGATTCACAGATTGGAAAGAAATTCATTTTCAGACCTAAACTTTTTATTTCTCGATATGCCAAAACAGGAGGATCACGTAAAAGAAGATTTTAAAGGTGTGATACCTTTGGTTGAAGAGTATGATAATAAAATTGTTAACCTAGCAGAGAAAATTGTGAAATTATATGAATGACACTAAAAGTAGACCTATGATCAGTATAAAAGATCAAATGGGTTTCTATCACTCTATATAAAGGGATTTTCTCTTTTTACTATACCATCAACTTATTAGTGGGTTAGAGACAATAGATAGATTCTTATCTGAGAAGCTCCAACTGCCAAGGTGATTCGATAATAATCTCGGGCTTATCATGTTTACCTTTCCCATACCATTCTAATTTCCCCGTGACTCTGATTTGCTTGTCTTTTAGGGCAGATAAGTCAATTTCAGAGTTGGGAAAATCAGCCGCGATATCGTCTGTGAAAATCACTGCAGTGAAATGATGATATATGTCTTGGCTTGAATTTAGGAAGATCATGCCTTTGGCGGTTCCAACCCACGCGACAGAATACTCAATCGTAACTATCTTACCTCCGTATCTCTCATAATTATGGATATATTGAACGCCCTAACTACCTCCCCCAATGGCTGAAAAAGGGAATAAAAAAACCCGCGATAAAGGGCGTTGTGCAAATTATGGTGATGATCTAACAAACGTAGCTACTCTAGCAAACCCCATTTATGACCACATTATACCTCTCTCTGAACATGGAACTAACGATCCTTCAAATTTTCAATTGCTTTGCCAGCGTTGCAACCTCAAGAAAGGCAATAAAAAATGGATACCATCTAAGGATGACCTTAATTTTTGGTAGTCTTGTAAATGGAATCCCTAGCTGGTTTGAACTAACTCAGATAAAGCGTGAAGCGCTTATCCCTAAAGCGCTTTTCATAAATCCTCTATCCTCGCATCCACTTTCGGGCAAAGACAACTATAATCAATGCTGTAAAGAGTGCTCCTGCTAAAGACTCAGAAGCCGATACTGTTTTCATAAGCCAACCATTTGGATGCAGATAACCGTAACTCAAGGTGGTAAATGTTATTATGCTATAATATAGGGAGTCTCCAAGTTTGGAAATCACTGTTCCATTTACTGCTATTGCATAGGTGTTACCAGGAAGCAATCCTATATTACCAAGCCAGTAGAATAGGGTAGAAATAAAAATTGAAATTCCAGATAGTTTTAATACTCTTTGCCAATTTGTGCCGTACTCACAAGTCCAGTCAGCAATGAGCTTCTCTATGAGTTGTGCTAACTTTCCCTCTTTCTGCTCCCTCCGTGCCTGCATTTCATGAGCAAACATCTTATCAGCATCTTCTTTCCTGCCTTCCTTCTCATACGATATTCTTTGAATCCTGCATCCTTCCTCTTTCGCCTGAGGTAGTTGAAATTTATTTTTTACTTGTTTGACCTCTAACTTACTGATACTTAAAGTTGGATCCCTTCCCAGGTCCTTTTTAATCCTTTCTGTAAAATTGCGTAATTTAGAAAATTGATGAGATTTAAAAGATTTTTCTTCTATTTCAACCGTGTTATTTATTATTTTCCATATATTTATTTTTTTCATGATGGTTCCCTTCTCAAATCTATTTAATTTAGCCAATTTCTTTTCAATAACCTTTTCCTCTACCCACACTTCTCTAGTAATGACACCAAACTCAATTTCACCCAAATCCTCAACCAATGTTATTATTTTTCGGAAGTCGATACCTGAAAAAGATAAGTTTCCTAGGAAAGTTGCTTTAGCAAAGTTGCACATATTTTTAAATTCGACCATTTGAAACCTTGTTCCTTTTCCAAAGTGGGCATGTTTAAAATTAGCAGGTCCACCAAACTTGACACTCAAAAACTCTACACCCTCTTCAAATTGCGCCCCCTTAAAATATGCACCGGCGTTGAATTTCACTCCGTTAAAGTTAGCGAAACCTTTGAATTTTGCATCACCAAAGTTTGCACCAATGATGCCAAATTTCGCACCTAAAAATATTGCATCATTCCCAAATATTGCATCTTCAAAGAATCCGATCAACTCAAATTCTACGGTTAGAAATCGCGCCGTTTTCTTAAATACTGTACTTTTGAAATTAGCTTTCTCGAACTCAGCTCTCCAAAAATCAGCAGTCCCTTCAAAAATAGCATCTTGAAAAATGGCAGTATCATTGAATAAAGTGTAGGAAAACGAGAAGCTGCTTTCCTCCGTTTGCTCATTTTTAGGAATGTCTGGAAAACTATAACCTTTCCAATCTATACGATCATCAAATATAAATCGCTTTCGTTCACTTCCCTTGTCATCTTCAATAATTTCAACTTTTTTTGCTTGGTCTTGAACTCTCTCATAGAAATTTATTGCCTCTTTTCTATTCTTATTTGGCTTGTGAAAAAGGCAGTATTCATCCCCCTCTTTTATGGGCCCACAATTCCCATATCTACGTTTCTTGCATCGCCCTTTATCATACATTCTATCCCTACCCCTTTTATTTATGGCATCGTTAATCCATGTACATAGTGTAACATAAAGGTAACCTAGCCCAAAAATTTAAACCGGGGGTAACGTAAATTTTAAACTACTCGGGAATCCAATTAGAGAAGAATCAGCCATAAAAGAGTAGAGTAAAAGCTAACTCAACTTCCCCCTCTTAGGCAAAAAATAAAAGGGGCAAAAAGCCTAT
>CAYUCE010000067.1:0-1827 GCA_964443275.1 uncultured Thermotogae bacterium
TTTGCTCTTGTTTAAGCACTCTATATTTTCCACCTTTTAAGCTTTCGTGGCTCATGTACTTACCTCCTCTTCTCGAATGTCAAAGCAAGATTCAAAACCTCTGCTCAAAATCTGTAGAGGAAGGCTTCAGCCTCCCATATTATTAGGGATACTACATATCTTGTTGCATGCGATGCAAAAGCATCATGGAACTCTAAAGAGTTCCGCTACCAGTAAACAATTTGTATTTAATCCCCTCCAACGGTGGTTATTTGCGGAAACCTTTAGGTTTCCGCCTTATCGGGGGTGTTTCCAATTTTATTCTTGCGTAAGGTTTTTAGCTTCCCTTTGTAGTTAATTTGCGCCTAGATCAAATGTCATAATAGAGTATATGTTCGTAGGGATGCGGTCTGTCGTAAAACCGAGCTGCTTCACTCCTTTTGGTGTTAATCCAATTTTCTATTTGATGTTCGGTAAAAACTTTCCCCTTTAACAAGAATTGGTGATCTTTTTCCAGCTCGTCCAGAGCTTCCTCTAGGGAACGCGGTGTGTGGGTTATTTTCTTTCTTTTTTCTTTAGGTAATTGGTAGACGTTTTTATCAATTGGCCCGTATTTTTCAGGATCTAACTCGTTTTCTACTCCATCCAGACCGGCCATTAAAACGGCCGAGTAAGCAAGGTAGGGGTTGCAGGTAGCATCAATGGTACGAAGCTCTATCCTTGCTTTGGAAGGTGACTGTATATAACCGGGAATTCTTATAGCACAAGTTCTATTGGCCCGGGAGAAAACCAGGTTTATCGGGGCATCCTGTCCGGGGACTAGCCTCTTATATGAGTTGGTGCTGGGGTTGGTAAGAGCCATCAGGCTTTTACCGTGTTCTAAAATACCTCCAATATACCATAAAGCAATCTTGCTAAGCCCACTGTATTCACTGCCCGAGAAAATATTCTTATCATTTTTGATCATATATTGGTGGATATGCATTCCATTCCCCGGATATTTGTAAAGCGGCTTGGGCATGAAGGTGGCCGATTTCCCATATCGGTAGGCGAAAGTTTTTACGGTATGTTTGATAAATAAGGTATTATCAGCGGCCTCTACTAATTCAGTAGAGTCTATTTCGATTTCAGATTCCCCGGCTCCACCCATTTCGTGGTGGTGATACTTTACCGATACGCCTTCTCTTTCTAGGAAGGAGGAGATCCCGTTGCGTAAGTCCATAAACTTATCTCCCGGTCTTGGGGCATGATAGCTGGTTTCAATATCCAGGTAATAACCTAAATCGTTTTCTTTTTCTGACCATCCGCCTTCCTCAGAGTGAATTTCAAAAAGTCCTTTGTTATGCGTGTATTCAAATCTACATCGGTCAAAAATGTAGAATTCAAATTCGGGGCTGAGCCAGCAGGAGTCGGCGACTCCACTTTCCTTAAGGTACTGGACAGCTTTTTTCGCCGTCCTTCGTGGGTCTTGACCAGAGGGTTTCTTGTCCCCGTTTTTCCCTACCTCATAGATATCGCCGATCATGCTGATTAAACTTCTTTGTGAAGTTTCCTCGACTTTTAGGGTTTTTATATCCGGGATAATGAGCATATCGCTATCTTGGACTTTTCGGTAACCGTAAGTGGAACCATCAAAACCTATTCCTTCCTCCATTAGTCGGGTATTAAATTTGGAAACAGGAATGGTTACATGTCGCCAGCGGCCTATTAAATCTACTACCTTAAAATCAATAAAATTTATATTCTGCTTATCTATAATTTCTTGTATTTTTTCAAACTCTTCCGGTGTCCTCATTTCTTAATCACTTCAATTGATAGGGGTTACGTTGCGAGATACTAAGACGGGAC
>CAYUCE010000067.1:1927-9387 GCA_964443275.1 uncultured Thermotogae bacterium
AACTGCAAAACTTTTGGCAGTAACAAAGCATTGGTCATCCCGTGGTTGGAATCGTAAAAACCGCTTACCTGATGGGACATCGCGTGCACTAAACCTAACCCCACATGCTGCATGGCCGCTCCGGCAAGCAAGCTGGCCAGTGACATATCTCCCCGAGCCTTAAGGTCTTCACCATCTTCTATTGCTCTATCTAAAGATTCCAATACCAAACAGATTGCTTCCACTGCTAAAAGGTCGGAAAGCCGGTTGGAACTGCTCGAAAAGTAAGCCTCTATCCCATGACTTAGTGCATCTATTCCTGTCCAAAGGGTAAGCCCGGGCGGTAAGGTCAAAGTAAGCTCTGGATCCACCAAAGCCATGTGAGGGGACATGGCCGGGTGACCTATGGAGAGTTTTTGGTTGTTTTCCACATCCGAGATAACCGCCCAGTAGTTGACTTCACTGCCGGTTCCCGATGTAGTAGGAATAGCTATCACCGGCAGGGAGAGCTTTTTTAGGTTATCTTGGTTTGCCAAACTGGTGATATCTTCGGTTTTATTAGCTAGGCAAAATCCGATAGCTTTAGCACAATCAAGAGCGCTACCTCCACCGATTCCAATTAGGCACTCCGGTTGAAAATCCGTAAATTCCCTGACCCCTTCAGCCACCGTTTCTAGGTGAGGGTTACTGACCACGTCAACGAAATATTTTATCTCAGTCACAAAATCTTTGAGGGAGGAGTCCAGCCTATCTAACGCTGATGACATTTCACTGGCCACATTGGTCACCATTCCTATCCTCTTAAAATTGTTCCTCTTGATTTCGGAGACTACTTCCTTTGTCTTTCCTGGTCCGAAAACTACTTTGGTAGGTAAGACGAAGTCAAAATAGCCCAAGTTGGGACCCATTTACCAACAACCCTTTGCTTAATTTTTCAAATACAGAAATAAAAAAGGAGCCGGTTTTACCCGACTCCCCTTTATCGGATTTCAATAGGAGAAGTCCCATCACTTAGAATCCAATCTATTCAACTAGCCCACACTTTACTAAGAACTCGTGAGCCGCTTCGTCGGCGTCCATCTTCTCGATATCTACTTTGGCGTTTAGTTCTTGCCAAATGGATTGATCAACTGGCTTACCCGGGTATGGTTCACCTTTGCCCGGGAAACAGGCTACAAGTTCGTTAAGAGCTTTGCCAACTCCGGGAAATTCCTCCAATAGGCTTTCTTTGGCATATGGAGCTAAGTCATAGGGTGGGAAGAAGCCCTTGTCATCGTTAAGAACTACCCAGCCGTGTTCGGCGATCGCAGCATCTGTACCAAATACCATAGCCACCTCAACCTGCTTGTTGGCCAAGGCCTGTAAAGAACCTCCAGGGGCAGTGACCATTAAAGAGCCTTCATCAATTTCGAATCCGTAAGTTTCCTCAAGGGCTGGCAAACCGTCCGGCCGCTTGGAGAATTCGATGTCGATAAAGGTTTTAATTTTTCCCTCTTTTTGGTTGTATAGGTCGGCCAGATCGGAGAGGTTTTCTAAACCGTTCTCTTCGGCAAATTCTGGCCAAACAGCCAGAGCGTAGGTGTTGTTATTCCACATCGGTTTTAGCCACACAAAGTCGTTTTCTAAATAATCTGTTCCTCGGACCAAGCCGTAGAGTTCTTCGTTTTTCATCCACGGTTTCAGCTCTCGACCTAAGTGTACCATCCAAGCTGTTCCGGTATAGTCCGCAGCCACATCTATGTCTTCGGTTACCATCCCCTGCCTGAGTACCATTGAAGATAGATCGGATTTCAATGAGACTTTGTATCCTTTAGCTTCCAGCGCCTGTTTCATAAGCTCTCCCAAGATGTATTGCTCGGTAAAGTTTTTGTTACCTACCACTATGGTTTTTTGCTGTGCTACTAAACCAGCTCCGGCCAAAGCGAAAACCATTGCCGCAATCAGTAATAATACGCTAATCTTTCTCATTTTTACCTCCTCTAGTAAAAAAGGCTAATGGTATGGTATCTCGAGAAACTATTTTTCTTTATAGGACCACCTCCCGATAATAAATCCGTTCCCTTTGCTCTTACTTTATTCAACATCGATTAATGCTTTTTCCTTCAAATAGTTATAAGCTGCCTCTTCTGAGGATTGCCCGTTGTAAACCGCCAGGTTTAATTTAGTCATCTCTTGATTTGAGGGACTCTTTTCGAGCAAAGGATCTATTAAATCCAAGATGTTGGGAAATTGCTTTATTGTCTCTTCATGTAGCGCGATTCCTAGATGATAGTAGATGAGTGCGTTTTTGTCGTCCATAAGCTTCATCACTTTAGACTTATCAGCCAGTGGATCAGTAAAGATGGCAGCATTAACATCTACCTGGCCTGTAAATAACATAGCAAAGCCTCCTCCTGAGGAAACCCTTCTTAGGTTCCTTTGCTGAAGGGAAAAGCCATAAACATTTTTTACCAGGTTGTAGCAATCTGGGCGGAAGAAAAATTCATCATCCATGCCCATTTTGATCTTTCGGGGATTTTCATTCACATACTCAGCTAGGTCAGAAATGGTATTTAGATTTAGTTCTTCAGCTCTATTTTGCTTCATGAATAGGGCATACCCTCTTGTCAAGTTGGACTGCTTGGTCCACACGATTCTCTCTTCTCCATCCATTTCTTTTACCTTTTTATAGAGTTTCTCTGACGATGGGATCTCAGCCCGCAGGAATTTAAGAAACCAAGCGACCGCAGGATCTTCCCAGATAAGATGCACATTCCTGTCAGATAGCCTGCGATGTAAAGTTGTGTGGCTTAGACTAATCTCATAGGCAACTTCAAAGCCTTTTTCCTCCAGGTAGATTCCAAGAATTCTGCCTAGAATCTGTTGCTGATGAGCATCAGTAGTACCAATAACTAGAGATTTTTCGGAAGCTGCGAAGGTAACCCCAACAGCGGTAATTAAAAAGGCAATTATTAAAAGGAATTTCGGTAATTTGTCCATTATTGTTCCCGTACCTGCAACCCTCGTGGGGTCATCCAATTTTCCACACCCCCCAGAATGGTATCCAAGATGACTGCTAATGCAGCAGTGGGTGCTGCTCCCTGAAGGGTAACCAGATGCACACCGTTTAGGAGACCGGAAAGAATGATCAATCCTAAGCCACTGGCACCGATAAGAGCAGCTAGGGTGGCGGTTCCCACGTTTATTACCGTGGAAGTGCGAATTCCGGCCATAATTACCGGTCGGGCAAGTGGCAATTCTATCTTCCTTGCGATCTGCATTCGGGACATACCCATCCCCTTAGCTGATTCGATTATAGCTGGGTCAATGTCGTTAATTCCAGCGTAGGAATTTCGTAGGACAGGCATTAAAGCATATATAGCAAGAGCTACAATGGCCGGACCGAACCCAAACCCGGTTAATCCTAAAGCTACGAATATGGGAGCCATTATGGCCAGCACGGCCAGGCTGGGTATACTCTGACCTATATTGGCCGCTCCAACAACTACAGGGGCTAGTTTTCTAAGTTTAGGGCGAGTAATTAGTATTCCTAAAGGTACCCCTACTCCGATGGAAATTAATTCTGATATTCCGACCATCTTTAGGTGAGTCCAGGTTTCTTCCAGGATTTCCATATAGGTAAACGGAGGCATGAATTTTATCTTTTCCATGTTGGTAATCCAAATAGTCAACCCAATAAAAGTACCCAACAATACGATCAGTGTTATACGCTTTCTCACTTCTTGCTGCCTCCTTTGGGTGGTTCTCCCCCTCTTTCTGTATAGGTTTCACCGATAAGCACTTGAAGGTCGTTAAAGGTTACGATCCCCTGCAGAATTCCTTTTTTATCAATTACCGGTAGATTGGCCGCGTCTCTACGCAGCATGATAGATAGAGCGTCAGCCAGGGTTGTGCCCACTTCGGCGAAACCGGCGTCGGCGTCCATCACGTCCCTTACTTTTTCTCCCTCTTTAAGCTCTAGGTCGGGGAGATTTACCCATCCTTCGAATTTGTTATTATCATCTACCACCAATAAGTATTTAATGTCTGCTCTTTCCATATGTTCCCGTAAATCTTCTATGTCTGCATCTATATTTACAGTGGTCGGTGATTTGTGCATTGCATCTTCTACCCGCATTAAGCGGAGGCTCTTTAGTGTTCTGTCCGTGCCTACAAAATCTCGTACAAACTGGTTTTTTGGATTGGAAAGAAGTTCGGCAGGGGGAGAATATTGAATTAACTTGCCCCCTTTAAGAAGAGCGATCATATCACCCATTTTTATGGCTTCGTTGATGTCGTGAGTGACAAAGACAATCGTTTTCTTAATCTCTTCTTGAATTTTCAAAAATTCATCCTGCAGCCTGTCTCTGGTAATAGGATCTATGGCTCCAAAAGGTTCATCCATCAGCATAATAGGAGGATCGGCTCCCAGTGACCTGGCTACACCCACCCTTTGCCTTTGCCCGCCGGAAAGCTCGCTGGGATACTTATCCAGAAATTCGGGTGGATCCATCCCCATAAGCTCCAATAATTCCTTAGCGCGTTCCATTCGCTTCTCTTTTGACCATCCTTTTAAGGCTGGTACGGTAGCGATATTCTCTGCTACCGTCATGTGAGGGAACAACCCAATCTCCTGAATTGCATATCCTATGTCTTTACGCAGATCATTTTCGTCCAGTTCCTGGTTATCGACACCATCGATATATATCTTGCCTTCAGAAATAGGAATCAGCCGGTTGACCATTTTCATAGTAGTTGTCTTTCCACAACCCGAAGGGCCCAAGAGGACACAAAGCTCGCCCTCTCCTATTTCTAAACTTACATTATTTACCGCTTCCGTACCGTCAGGATAGATTTTGGTAACACCTTCCAGAGTTATCATCCGCCCTCCTTCTTCAAACCTTTAGGAGTTGCCCACCTTTCAAATAACGCCAATAGCCCGTCAGCAGATAAGGCCAGGATGGAAACAATTATGGCCCCGGTTATAATTAAGTCCATTCGGTAATTTCTTAAGCCTCGAAATATCGGTCTTCCTAATCCTCCAGCACCGATTACTACTGCTATTGCCGCTATCCCAATGTTGATAACAATTGCATTTCTTAAACCGGCCATGATCACCGGTACTGCTAGAGGAAGCTTTATTTTAAATAGAATTTGATTAGGAGTCATCCCCATCCCTTTTCCTGCTTCGATCATTGCCGGGTCAACTTCACGGATAGCCGTATAGGTATTTCGCAGGATGGGAAGTTGTCCGTATAAAATTAATGCGATCACCGCAGGTAATAAACCGATCGAAGGTAGGCCCATTGAGTGAAGCAGCGGCATCATCAACCCGAAGAGGGCAAGGCTGGGTATGGTCATCATGATCCCCGCTAAATACAGTACGGTATCCGCTATCTGCTTTCTTCCCTTGCCGGCTATGAATATTCCTAAAGAAACTCCGATGAGAACCGCTATACCATTGGAAATGAGAATCAACCAAAGATGTTCTAATGTCCAGACTCCTAGCTTGGCCCAGTGGCCGTTCATATACTGCCAAGCCTCGTACACCTTGACCTCCCCTTTGGTAAAACCTAGTAATTTTTAACTTCCAACCGAATCAAAATTGTAGCATAATTATTTATTTCTGTCAAATAAATATGTAGGATTTACTTCTTTTAAAGCCCTTAAAAGCTAACACACTGCTCCTTGCTAGCTTCTTTATAACTAGGATTTGTTTCTACGTCCTAACTTGGCTTTTTTGTCCTGCTCCTGCAGTGCTATGTTATCGAATCTCTTCCTTATTTTACTGTCAAGCTCCGGGTCCAGGGTTTTCGGGTCATGGTTTAACAATATTTCTTTGGCTATCTTTTTGGCCCTTTCCCAGGTATCCTTCGCACCTTCTTCTTCCCATCTTTCGCGGTTGTTTCTATCGCTTACTTTAGGATCAAATAGCTCACTTCTCATATGCTTTATGGTATGCTTTTGAGTAAAAAAGTTATTGCCCGGCCCTACCTCTTCGATTAAGTCCAAAGCTAAAGATTCATCTGTAACCTCAACTCCTCTAATTGCGCGCATGACCATCCCGATTATTTCATTATCAATTACGTGCTGTTCGTAGGCTACAGTTGTACAGAACTCAAGCGGCCCGGCGGCGTCATGGATAAAATTGGCTCCGGCCAGGCCTACTAAAAGTGAAGTTAAGGCCTTTTCGTAACCCGCTTGGGCATCGGGTATCTTTGAATCACTCATCCCGGCAGTGGCATAGAGTGGGAGCTCGTAAAAATGGGACATTTGAGCTACCCCGGCATGCATTAAGCCCATTTCAATAGCTCCGGATAGATAGGAGCTTGTCTTCATATCCATCACCGAAGCTGTGGAGGCTAGGATTATTGGGGTCCCGGGGTTCAAAAGCTGGGCTACAGTTAATGCTCCTAATGATTCGGCTAGTTGGACTACCAGTGATCCGGCGATGGTCATAGGTCCGGTAGCCCCGGCCAAAGTCTCAGAAGGTATGGCTACCGGCAAGCCGCGGGTGGCAATCTCCATCATAAAATCGGTATATTCTTTATCTAGTTTGAGGGGAGAAATAGTGCAAGTTATAAATGACACGAAGGGCTTGGCCCTAAGTTCATCTTCGTTTCCGGCCACCATTGAAGCCATCTCAATGACTTGCTTTAGACCCGAAAGCGAATAGATCCCTCCCATCAGATGCTTTTTGGTGTTTTTGAGTCCGGCATAGAAACGATTAATATCTACATCATCTTGCTCTAGTTCATTAGGATACAGATGCAAGAGATAAAAATGTATATTTTCCAAAGCATCTACTAACCGGCCGGCGTTGGCGATATCGTCTATGTTGGTCTTTCTTTTCTCACCCGTTTCGATGTCCAAAATATTTAGCACCGTTCCTCCGGTTCCAAAATACACTCTACTGTCTTCAAGATGTAAGTTGTATTTTGGATCTCTGCCGTATAAAACCACCTTGGATGGTGCTTTATCGATGGCCTCTTCCACCATAGAAGTGGGAAGCTTACATATCTTACCATCCACCTCTGCTCCATTGTCTTTTAATATTTCTCTCGCTTGGGCCGAATTTACTTCCAGTCCCACTTGCCTTAAGGTCTGCATGACTCCCTGGTTTATTTTCTCCAGCTCTCGATCGGTAAACAGATTATAGTGACGTGCCTCCAATCCGCCTTTCTCACTCATACTAACCTCCAGATTTTTAATTTTAGGTTTCGTTAAGTTTAAATAATTTAGTTAAATTTCGATTATCTCAAACTGCTCTTTTATCTCTCTGTCAATATCTTCTGAAATAGGTCGGGGATGATGATCTTCTAAGATCTGCCTTGCTTTTTCTTTGGCCTTCTCCCGGGCGTCTTTCGCTCCATTCTTCTCCCACTGACTGCGTTCTCTTCGATCTGCAATCAATGGCAGAAAATACTCATCGGAGCGGGCATATTTTACGGTATGGGGTTGGGTTAGAAAGTTTCCCCCCGGCCCTACTTTGCCTATTATAT
>CAYUCE010000068.1:0-9047 GCA_964443275.1 uncultured Thermotogae bacterium
TTGAAATTCACCTCGTATCATCAAAAATTCTATCCTCAAAATCCTGGATTCACAAATGCCTTCTTCGCCGGACTCGGGTTTTAAGCTGAGAACTGATATAATTGACCCAGTGTAAAATAAGGCCAGAGGGGATGACCTAATCTAAAAGGCAGGTGGTTTTTCTCCTACCGCATCAGGAGGTAAAGATGAAAAGACTTATCTCAATTCTTTTATTACTAATTTTTACGATGCTGATAACTTTATCTGGGGCAGCTTCTACTGACAATTACAAGTATACCGAAACTGTGGAGTATTCGATCGAGTTTTCAGATAAGACCGGCTTTTTCATAAAGAATCCGGTGGGAAGTATAGATGTTCAAGCTTGGCCTGAATCCAGGATTGAAATCACCGCGGTTAAAAGAGCCAAAAGGGAAGAAATCCTAGACGAGGTGGGGATTTCCATCAAGGAATCAAAAATAGGGGCGGAGATCAGGTTCTATCCGTATCACCTATTTGAACCAACCAATTTTGATGGTTATTTACCAGCTCATCGGATAAAGAATTACCCAGTGGATACAGATAAAATGGCGGCCCTTCTTGGAAGGGAACCCCCAAGAAACCGCACTTTTTAAAAACCCTTCTGTAGCTATTATCCCCCAGCCAACTGAAAGCAAGAAAATCCACCATCTGATCCTTACATTTTTTTACTGCATTCCAAACCAGGTGGTGAGCAATGTTTTCGTTTGCGGCCATCAGTTCATACACCACCGCTGCTTTTATGTACTCTTTTTCGATAATTCGAAGTACCGTGTAGCCGGCGATCCTGTCCCCTTTCTCAGCCACAAGCAGTAAGTATTCCAAATTAGGGGCATCACAATATCGCCATTTAAGATAGTCCTTATCTTTTACAAATACTGCCCGATGTTTTTTTGAGACTCGCTTCCAAAAGCTGTCAAATCGATCATCTATGGTGGAGACCTGTTTTACATTTAACTCACTTGTCGAAAGCGGCTTTTGAGTTTGGCCAAAGCCTTTACTTAAAAGAAAAAGAGCTTTAGCTAGAGCTTGAGCAAGTAGGTTGTTTTCGATCCCCAATTTTAGCGAATTGACCCAATTAAGCGGCTTGATCATAAGTTCCATGGTCCCCACTTTTGACCAGCCAATCTTTACAACTCCGGGTTCAGAAAATCGGTTGGGGAATCCAAATATTAGAGCAATTCCCTCATCTTTAGCTTCAGCCAGTGACTTCTCAAGAATATTTGTAAATATGCCTTGTCGCCTATAATCAGGGTCTGTCATCACATCTATAGTTTGGGAAGCTAACACTTCTTGCTCATCAATTTTCATTCTCACCGTGATTAGGCCAGTTTGGCCAACTACCCTACCATTAGACTTAGCCAGCCAAATCCGACACTTATCGGTTGGATTATCTTGATAATACCAGCGCCACCACTCTAACCACTCCTCAAAACTAATATCCCTTCGATCCCACCATCTCAGCCACTTATTAAGTGGGGGGCTTTCCTTAGGATATGTCCTCCTCCACAGCTCGAAGATCCCCTTTTCATCTCCACTTTCGTACTTTGTTACGGACCAATCAACCATATTTACCCTTTCTTTTAAACTTACTCACAGCACTGCAGATATCACTGTATGCTTCTGAAACCAACAGCATCAATTTGAATTTCTCGAGGTCGCAGTTGGGTTTAATTTCGGGCAGAACTCTTCCCATCTTGTACGGATTGGTATTACCTTTAACGATTGTAGGGATACAGGTAACCGCACAGGTAAACCCACTTTCTTTGAGTACTTCCATATTTTGGGGATTAAAGTGATCAGGTCCACCGTATGGATAAGCGAAGGTAGTTACCGGCTTTCCAAGAGATCTTTCGATTTGCCTTTTCGACTGGGTAACTTCATCTCTTACCTCTTTTGGTCTTAGACGGGACAGAAGAGGATGGGTAACCGTATGAGCACCAAAATCGATATTATTTTCAGCCATTTCATAGATTTCATCCCAATTTAGAATTAGCTTTTTGCCCAAATCAAGAGGAGTATCCACTCCTGTTTTTTCAATTATCTCTTCAACGCTTTTATTCTTGTCTTTATTTGCCAATTGAATAAGTTTCTCGGTTACCATTTTAACTATAGCTTCCTTCTCTTGACCAGCATCTAGAGAAAAAGTCCCTAGATTTTCCAATTCGAGCGTCTGTATCGAGGTGTGATAAATTGCATACCTAACCAGGTCCCACCAGAATAACCTTCCATCGCCTATAGGGCCGGTAGTAAGAAAAACAGTTGCTGGAGTATCGTACTTTTTCAAAATAGGGTAAGCCTTCTTGTAAACGCACTTATAACCATCATCAAATGTTACTGCAACCGTCTTAGGAGGTAGAGACTTACCCTCTTTAAGGTAAGTAGCAATTTCTTCTAATGGTAAGATATTATAGCTCTGCGCAAGATATCTGATTTGATCTTCGAAGGTGCGAGTATCAACCGCTGTAAGTGACCAGGGAAATTCAGAATCACTCACCCGATGATAACCCAAGATTACCGCAAATGATTTAGGCTGGCGCTTTTTTGAAAACGCGTATATGTCAAACACATTCAGGTAATCAAGCGTGTATATTAGCCTCTCATAAAACTTAAGTGAATAAGCCATATTTTATGATATTATGGATCGGATCGCCCCTCTTATGCAAACCCTCCTCATTGCAAGGATAATCAAAAACTAGTCTCTTGATTAAAGCAGCTCTCAACCCTTATATTGGTTATATGATCCACGATAAGGGCGTTTACGTAATTCTGATCGAGGCTCTGGGGAAAGTTAAGGTTGGCCGTTTGGGGAATCTTTCGTTTGATGGAGCCTACCTTTATGTTGGATCCGCTCAAGGTGCTGGAGGGATTAAGAGAGTAGACCGGCACTTACAAGTCGCCTGCGGGAATAATCCCACCAAGAGGTGGCATATCGATTATCTACTCAAGGCCGGAAGGCCCAAAGACATCTTTGTTGCCTTTACCGAAAGGAAGGTGGAGTGCAAGCTGGCCCAAAGACTAAGCCGAGAAGCTATTCCGGTAATCAGCGGTTTTGGAGCTAGTGACTGTAAATGTAGGACCCATCTATTTAAATCCAAATTAGGGAAGGCAAAGAATGATGTATATACGGCTATGAAAGAGTATGGGTTAAAACCGCAAAGCTATTGGTCTAGTTGACCCCTTTAAGCCGGTTCCATTGGAAAGTCAATTTTTTAGGGAAGGATCTTGTACTTGCTCAATAATGGGAAACCGAATTGTCTATTATCAACTCATGTAAGGAGGTAAATGATGAAAAAATCACATTTTAGCTTTATAGGTTATTTAATTCTGTTTGGTCTTTTGGTGGGTGGAATAACGCTTTCTCCCCATATTTTCAAAGCAGCCCTTAGGCCTTACTGCTATTTTGGAAAGATAAAAGAAATTCAGCTTTACCCTAACAAAATAGTTACCCTCCAAACAGAATACGAATGTGGAAACCGGCAGGAATCCGTTAAGAAGATATTGAAAGGGAAGGTTCCTAACAGCGATGCTTTAGATGGTTTACAGATAGGTGATCACGTAGAAGTGATCAGTTTGGGAAGGCCTGAAGAATTTATAACCATAGCCCGGATGGGTTCGGAAAAGATGCAGGTAATAACCGATGTCTACGGAGATCCGGGATGGTTGGCACTTGATCTCCCAAACTTATTGGGAAATTTGGACATAAGCTATCATAACCAACCGGACTGTGCAAAATGTGGAGGGAGCGTTTGTCAAGCGAAATATACTACCGTAAGTGTGGCTTTCGGGTCTGATCGTTCCAAAAGTTGCCAGTTACATCCCCATGAAAGTTGTGAGTTAGAAGTAAATAATCAGACTGTAAAAATAATCTTTTACTCCGGTCAAGTCCCGGCTGGAAAATGCGGTGATCAAGCCCCCGGTCCCCAGCCGGTTTCAAATTTTACCATTCATATCCAAGAAGCTGTTGACGAAAACAATCCGCCAAATACCCCCTCCGATCCTGTACCCCCAGATGCATCTCGTAACCAGCCTATTGCTATAAGCCTAAAATGGAGAGGAGGTGACCCGGATACTGAGGATAAGATATCTTATAAGGTCTATTTAGATACCACCAGTCCACCTACCAGGTCGGTGGCTAGTGATCTAGCTCAGCCGACCTACAGGATAAGTAAGCTTAACTACGACACCACTTATTACTGGCAGGTAGTATCGAAAGATACCCACGGAGCTTCAACCAAAGGCCCGATATGGTCCTTTACCACCCGAGGTCAAACTGAGGAAAAGATGTATTGGGCAAATCTAGCAAACGGGGCAATCCAGCGAGCCAACCTGGATGGCTCTGAAATTGAAACTTTGGTTACCGGGCTCGAGAGCCCTTACAGCATCGCACTGGATGCTACTCATGGTGAGATCTACTGGGCTGATGCAAAAGCGGAGAGAATCCAACGAGCTAACCTGGACGGAACTAGAGTCGAGACCCTCGTCACCTCTGGGCTTGACTGGCCAAGGGGTATCGCGCTGGACCCGACTCAGGGAAAGATCTATTGGGGAGATCTGGCTCCAGCCAGGATTAGAAGGGCGAACTTGGACGGCTCCCAGATAGAGGACATCCTCATCTCCGGGAGAAGAATCGAATTTGGTAAAGTACTGGACCTGGCGTTGGATACGACCCAAGGAAAGATATACTGGACTGATGCAGGAGCGAACAAGATACAACGATCGAACCTGGATGGCACCGGCGTAGAGTCTCTTGTCACCAACGGGGTCAAGACACCATACAGCATAGCGCTATATCTAACCCAAGGCAAAATGTACTGGACCGATCCGAGAGCAGGTAAGATCCAGCGGGCAAATCTTGATGGCTCCAATGTGGAGGACCTTGTGACTGACTTAGATAGTCGTAGCTTATTCGGTATTGCGTTAGATGCGACCCACGGGAAGTTCTACTGGGTGGAGGACTGGACGAACAAGATCCGCAGGGCCAATCTGGATGGCACCGAGGTGGAGACCCTCATCACCGAGGACATCTGGGGCCCTATCAAACCAAGCCTACGAGACATCGAGTTGGATGTGGGCGTATAACTCTTTTCTAGTACCTCCGCCATCTTCCAAGTCATTCAGGAGAGTGATACAAAGCGATCATTTGATCTTAATTTGAAACTTAACCTAATTCCTATTTTCTTCACATTCAATTTAGTGAAAGCTGTTTTAAAATCTTGAGAAAGCCAAAGATGGGTGCAGATAGAGTAAAAGCAGAGTTAGCTCCTCCAAGGCTTGGTCGTAATTCTGCCTGACATATTTACAGAGCCTCTATTTAATACCAAAGGCGACTTGGTCTTTGTATTAACACAGCTAGTCAGAGCCAAGCTCGCCTCCAATCACAAAATATTTGCGGGTAAATCAGCCCTCGGGGAATTTGATAATTAAAAATCCATATTGTAGCCGCCCCTTTATTAAGGTAGAATGATTTCAGGTGAGAAGGTAAGCTATTTGAGGAGTAAAAGAGGGTGAAATTCTCTCACCATTATAGCTTCATAACTGAAACATTTTGGAGTTTGAGCTGTATATTAATAAAGAGCGAATCTCAAAAAGGATTAGCCAGGAGGCGATGTTAAACCATTATAAACCATCTTCCCATCTAAATCGAAGATGAATATTATTCCTTTAATGATGAGGAATTTCCAAAAATCTTAGGAGGCTTAAAATGTATGAGTTTAGTTTATTAACCAAAAAGAAGCCCTATTTTATAGGGATCACAATTCTTACCGCTTTCTTGATTATAAATTTTGCCAGTGTTGCCGGTTACTCTATGCAAGCAGGCCAGGTAACCATCGACCATGAATGGACTAAAGTTCAGTTCCAACGGCCTTACAATGATCCGGTTGTGGTAGCCAAACCTCTCAGTTACAACGGAGGTGATCCGGCTACGGTGAGGATAAGAAATCTAACTCCGGGAGGTTTTGAAATCAGGGTGCAGGAATGGGATTATTTAGAAGAAGCGGAAAAAGGCGCACATAACAAAGAGACGGTAAGCTACCTGGTAATGGAGGCAGGGCACCGTATTGCCAGTGGAGGATTAGAGATGGAGGGGGGTAAAATTAAAACGGATGCAGTAGATTCCTTCATCGATGTCAAGTTCTCTTCCCGTTTCTCCACTGCGCCTGTAGTGATTACCTCTGTAATTACCGAAAATGGCGGTTCCGCGGTGGTTACCAGAAATCAGAATGTAACTTCGACCGGGTTTGAACTGACTATGCAGGAGCAAGAAGCTAATGAGCCTCAACATAATGAGGAAACGATAAGTTACATTGCCTGGGAACCAGGTGAAGATACCTTAGGTGGTAGAAAGCTCGAAGTAGGTACTACCGGACCCATTGTCGATGAAAACTTTACCCCTATAGATTTCGGTTTTGGTCAGAGCATCACTGTACAAGTTGATGAAGAGGAATCGGCCAATCCAGAGACGGGGCACGCTGAAGAGGATGTGGGGTATATAGCCTTTGCTGGTTCGCCACTACTGTTTATAGCAGATATGCAAACTTATAATGGGGGAGACACCGCAAACTTACGTTACGGGGGAGTTCCATCCGCCCCCGAAGAGGAAGAAGAACCACCATCTGCGCAAGCTCCCAAAGGAATAATAATACAGCCGCCCGAACAACCAAAGCTGAACATAAGCATATCCACGGACAGACCAAATTATCCTATCGGTTCCTCGCTGGGAGTAAGCTACTCTATAAATGAAGAAGCATACATATATGTTCTACATTACGACACACAGGGAGTTATGAGACTTATCTTCCCCAATCAATACTCTCAAAACAATCTGCGTGGTCCGGGCACATTTAGACTTCCGGATGGCCCCTATCAAATTTCTGTAAACGGCCCCCCGGGAACACAGTATATACAGGCGGTGGCCAGCACTAAGCAGGTTGAAGTATTTAATTTCGTTAGAAATCCTTCCCACCCGTTTAGTGGAGGTGCTTTTCCTGTAGTGCCCAACCCGCAAGCGTTGATAGATGAAATCAAGAGTGGGTTGAGTATTCAATTTTATTGGAAATCGGGAGAAGGACCGGGCTTACAACTTGTACCCGTTAAGTGGGATTCGGCAATGACCAGCTTCCAGGTGACTCAACAGCAGGTCAATATAAAACCGAGTCCGGACTTTGTTTTTAGCCCTACCAGACCAAATAGAGGAGAAAATGTAAATTTTGACGCTTCTGGTTCTCACGATTCCGATGGCTACATAACTCAGTATCTTTGGGATTTTGATGGGGACGGCCGTACGGATGGGTCGGGAATGCAGGTAAGCAATCGATATTGGTCGGCAGGCCAGTACAATGTAAAGCTTACAGTTAGGGACAATCAAGGGGCTACCAATTCAATAACCAAGACCATACGAATAGGAAGAGCCAATCAGCCCCCGATAGCCGATTTTAATTATAGTCCTTCTAATCCCCTGGTGGGAGAAAGAGTGACCTTAGATGCCTCCAATTCTTACGATCCAGATGGAAGTGTGACTCAGTATCTGTGGGATTTTGATGGAGATGGGAGAACGGATGCATCCGGTAGACAGGTCACCAACCGATTCTGGTCAGTGGGGCGCTTCCAGGTAAAACTTACCGTGAAGGATAACGAAGGAGCATCCAGTACCTCGACTAAATCTGTTCAGGTAAGCCGACCCAACGAGAAGCCGACGGCCAGCTTTGACTATACTCCTACCAATCCCGCCGTAGGGGACAGGATAAACTTTGATGCCTCCAAATCTAATGACCAGGATGGATACATCACTCAATATCAGTGGGATTTTGATGGGGATGGTAGAACAGACGCCTCGGGAAGAAATGTCACCCATATATATCGATCTAGCGGTCAGTACAGGGTTGAGCTTACTGTCCGAGACAACGATGGAGCCACCGATGTGGAAGCAAAATCGGTAAGTGTTCAGAGGGCAGGCCCACAGTTGGGGAGCCAAGAGGCTGATTCCTTCTCCAGTACCGGTGATCAAGACGGTAATTGGTACTGGAACACCTACTGGGGAGATAACGCGGAGTGGCGATGGAACACAATCAACAATCAAGTCCAAGAAGCATATATCAACTTTCATCTGTTAATAACGGATAATCAAGGGGCTAGCGGCTTGGAAACTACATTAGAAATTAGGATCCTTAACAGTTGGGGAAGCGTTATAGAAACCGGCGAAGTAGAGCTTTCTAATCCGTTTAAACCACAATTTTCCGGTGATACAAATGGAGTTGGATATGATGCATATGGAAGCTACCAAATTAGGAACACAAATCAGTTAAGTCGAGGATTTAGAGTGGTAATTGAATGGCCACCGGCGGACAGCCGGTACCGTTTTGGAGCCACAAAAGATTCAGCTTTACTGGCCTATATTTATTAGGAGGTAAATGACTATGAACTTACGGAAGATATTTGTATTACTACTAGGTGTAATGCTGATAGGTATAGGGATTGTAGGTTACGCTGCCCAGGAGTTCTCAGATCAAAAGCTAAAGATTATAACTGAATTTTTAGAAGAAAAAGAAGAAAAGCTGGTCACGGAAACCGTGAAAAATCCACTAGATTGGTCCTCTGAACCAGTTACTGTGGACGGGACGCAAGTTTTCCATGTCGTGGATATAAGTCTGGAAGATGAAAATTTGAGTGAGGGAGCTATTGTAGCTCGCGTTATCTACGAAGGGGTAGAGTTTCCGTTTCTGATTTTTTTGATTTCCTTACCGGAGGAGCTATCGGAGAACCCTGTATCGGCCGTGTTTAACCAAATGGGTAAAGCCTACGCGATCAATCCGGTGACTGAGGAGACCGGGGAAGAAGTGGGAGAACTTAAGGTAGAGTTAGCTGCACCTGACAATGAAGAGGATGTGCTTTTGTTAACTCTCAAGCAGGGTATGCGTATCCTTAAGCTTGAAATTCCAAAATCCGCTCCTCCTCAAAAGTAAAACCCTGTATAACTGTTAGTAAAGTAGAGGACCTTGCCTGTTTCTAACAAAGCAGGCAAGGCCCTTTCT
>CAYUCE010000069.1:0-8372 GCA_964443275.1 uncultured Thermotogae bacterium
ACATGTCCTGAAGAGATATCCTTGGTATGCTTCGATGATTTCGAATGGGCGGAAACTTACGATCCGCCTTTGACCGTGGTAGCACAAAAACCTTATGAGATTGGATATCGAGCGGGCGAGTTACTTTTGAATAGATTGGAGGGGAACCAAGATCAGCCTTATGAAGAGATAAAGTTGGAGACAAGCTTGAAGGTCCGAGGGTCTGTTTCAGAAGTGAGAAGCAGTTTGCGATGAACTTTAAAGAGCTAGCTTGGGTTTTCCGAAGTAAAAATTTCTCACTAATAAATTATTTGGAGGTGATAAATATAAAAATAATCGCAGAAAAGTAAAGTAAGGTGACTAAAAGGATTTTAATAAAACTAGAGTAAATCAATACACTTAGGAGGTACGATGATGTTTAAGCTTATTTCAAAGACGAAATCTGTTGCAGTGCTGATTTTGGTAACGGTACTTTTGCTTAGTTTAACCAGTTCTTTGGGGATGACTGAAGAGAGTTCAAAAGATCGATTCATCGGAGCTTCCATTAAAATCATCCACAATGTTTGGGAGGGTTTATTTGCCGAGACATTTAGGTGGTATAGCGAAGATCATGGGTGGAAGTACAATGTGTTAGGAGCTCGCGGAGACCCTACCTTGCAAAGTACACATATACGACGTTTAGTAAACATGGGAGTTGACGGGCTTGTTGTGGCTGCCCAAGACGCAGATGTAATCGCATCAACCGTAGAATATGCGGCGGATCACGATATCCCCGTGTTTACAACGGACGCGGATGTTAATAGTGAAGACGTAGTAATGTACGTGGGATACTCTGGGGTCCGAGCCAGCCGCATATTGGGAGAAAAAATTGTAGAATATCTCAAAAATGATTTGGAGCCCAAGGGGGAAGTCAAAGGCCGAGTTCTTGAAATTAGAGGTCCGTTGGGAGGAGCTTCTGCCAATGATCGCCACAATGGGTTCATCGAAGTAATGAATAAATACGAGGGAGTAACAGTTGACACTGCTGTTGGCGACTTCCTTCGGGAGAAGGCAAAGACTAACGCTTTACCCAAAGTTCGGGCTAGGGACTACGATGTATTGTATGCTGGTAACGGCCCAATGGTAATGGGGGGAATTTCCGCAATAGAGGCAGTTGGTAAAGATCCCGCAGGAATGTTTGTGGTAACTATTGATGCTATGCCTTCAGTTATCGATGCTATAAAAGCGGGCAAAGTTGATTATGCTTTTGATCAACCTTGTCCTTGGTATAACCCCATTGCCCTGTACTACATGGATAAGTATCTGACTGAGGGACCGGGGGCTTTACCAGAGGTAGGGGAAACAATCGAAGCTGAAGATATACCTATTGAACCTCAAGAACATTCAGGGATTGTCTGGTGGAGGACTCCGATGTGGGCCCCGGCTGAGATAACCACTAGAGCAGGTCACCTATGGTTCCAGACTTCCGGAATCTTAGTGGATAAAAGCAATGCAGACTTACCCTCACTCTGGGCCAACGCTGAATTACCGGGTTGGTAACTCTTCAGCGATTTGTACAATAGGGGTTGGTGGATTCCACCAACCCCTATTGGATTCCACATGGTCCGCTTTTAGGCTCCTATGATAACGAAGGTGGGACATTTACAGATAATTTATTAAGGCTAGAGAATAGCTTATTTTCATTATTGAATAATTGCATTTTGATTTACCAGAGTTAAAAAGGAGGTAGCTAAGTGGCCAAAAGTGCGTCTGCAAATAGGACGGAAACTCCAAGAGAACCTATAATAGAGATGAGTAACATCCACAAATGGTTTGGGGAAGTTCATGCCCTTAAAGGGGTTGATTTTAAGGTTTATCCTTCGGAAGTTGTAGGGTTAATCGGAGACAATGGAGCTGGCAAATCAACCTTAATCAAAATCTTAACCGGTCTCATTCCAGCAAATAGCGGAAAGATCTTTTATGAGGGGGAGGAGGTCAAAATATCATCGGTGGAAGAAGCTAGGGAAATTGGGATTGAGACCGTTTTTCAAGAACAAGCGATTGTTGATCCACTTAGTGTAGCAAGAAATATTTTTTTGGGCAGAGAGATTACCAAGTTTATAGGTATAGCACACATCATGGACGACGAAATAATGAAGAAAGAGACCGAAGATTTATTGGAAAGCCTTAAATTAGATATTGCCTCACCGGAGCAAGAAGCCCAATTTTGCTCCGGAGGTGAACGACAAGGAGTAGCTATAGCAAGGGCAATGCATTTTGGGGCTCGAGTGCTCATCTTAGATGAGCCCACACGAGCTCTATCCGTATCTGGTGTTGAAAAAGTGCAGGATTATGTAAGCAGGGTGAGGGATCAAGGAACTGGGGTAATTTATATAACCCACAATTTGGAGCGGATATACCCGATAGCAGATAGATTTTTTTTCCTATCTCGTGGGAAGAAAAAGGCAGAGGTCAAGAAAGGAGAATGTTGCTTAGAGGATCTTAGGGGCCTTTTTGGAAGGGAAAAGGTATGAAAATCTCTCGAAAGAAAATTCAGCTAAGACTTATAAATAATATAGTCTGGCTATTAGCTCTGGGCTTTTTCCTTGTATTCTCCTTGATATTAAAGGGAATGTTCTTTAATCTTACCAATCTCCACTTTATACTATATATCTCATCGATGACTGGACTGCTAGTTTTGGCTGAGAGTGTAGCTTTAATCAGCGGCAATTTCGATCTTTCAGTAGCCCAAAATGCTGGCCTGACGGCTATGGTAAATGCTGTGCTAATTATTCACCTAGGGATTCCTGGATCTGTGGCCATCCCCTTAGCAATTCTAATTGGAGCCTTTCTAGGAGCGATCAACGGTTTTTTTATTGGGAAGATGAGTTTAAATCCTTTCTTGGTGACCCTTTCCACCTATCTAATGTACGATTGGTTAACCTATGTCATAAGGCAAACTTCGATCCTCACTCTTCCCGATATCTACATGTTCCCAGGAGGTGGCAGAGTTGGAGGTATATATGTATCTATCTTAATATTTGTCGGCGTGATCTCAATCCTCTTCCTCTTCTTACAAAAGACAACTTTTGGCAATTATATCTATGCTACTGGTGGTAATCCAGAAGCTTCAAAAATGCTAGGGATTAATACGGGTAACGTAATTTTTTGGGTATTCGTAATAGCCGGTGCTCTCTCCGGGCTTTCGGGATTACTTTACACGGGATACGCTGACGCCGCCACTTCCACCTTAGCGGACGGGCAGGTATTCATGGCTTTTGGTGGAGCCATAATTGGAGGAATTGCTCTCTCAGGTGGGAGGGGAAGAGCGACAGATGCAGTGGGGGGAATAATCTTGATAGGTATAATTGATGCGGGACTTACCATGTTTATGATATCCCCAGAGTTACAAGGTTTCTTTACAGGACTTTTAGTTTTTATTGCTATTCTGATTAACCAAGCTAGGGAAAGGTTAAGAAACCGTATATTAATGCCTAGCTAAACCTCTTCTCAGCTTAAAAGTTTGTGGGGTTGGATAGAAGTGATTAGGTCGCGGATTCAACTTCCAAGTGCAACTTTGTCTAGGAAAAAGAGGGAACAAATTCTCACTAATCAAGGAGTGTGGTGACAGTGCGATCTACAACAATAGGCATAGTAATGCTTAATGATGAGCGGGAGCATGTTTATAAGGAAAATAACCCTGAAAATATGCAGGTAGTGAATCAATGGGCGGAGATTATCGAGGCAAAGTTAGAAAACATAGACGGGACCGCACCACAAATAGTGGTGGGATCAGAGATAATAACTGGAGTGCGCAGTGCTCAAAAAGTGGGTAGTGAACTATCCAAAGCCAATGTCAAACAGGTAGTAATGTGCTATAACGTGTGGAACTTTCCTTTTTTGGTCTGGCCATTTTTAAATTCTCTGGGGAAAGATGTTCCGGTATTAAGCTTGTCCAACAATAACGGAGAATACCCTGGCAATGTGGGTTTGCTAGCTACAGATGGTGCCCTTCGTCAGGCTGGAAAAAGAACACATAGGATAGTTGGTGAAATGGATGATGACAAGACCCAAAGGAAAGTAATCGATTGGCTCAGAGCTTCTCAAGCCCTAACTACAATGCAAAACGAAGTATTTGGAATATATGGAGGGCATTCTATGGGTATGGAAACTGGATACTTCCACCTTACCCCGACGCTGAAGTACTTTGGCACCACAGGTAGGCAAGTTGATCAACTTTGGTTAAGCGAACGGATGAAAGAAGTGGATGAAACTGAGGTAAAACATGGCTTGGAATGGTTTGAGGAACTACTTGGGGATAGGCTGAAATACGATGGAAACATGCTTACGCCGGGAAACTTGAAAACGCAAATTAGACTTTATCTCGCGATGGAAGAGGTAAATGAAGATAAAGGATTTGATTTCTGTGGCCTAAAAGGGCAACGGGAATTAACTGAGCATATATGTCTAGGTGATGTGGCGGAGATGTTGATGAACGATCCCTACGATTGGAGTGGTCCTAAGGAACCTACAGTATGTGCAACTGAAGCTGATGCTTATGCGGCCATAACTATGCAGATGCTGAAGTACATTAGCGGCGGTCTCCCTACCTTATTTATGGACGTTCGTTTATATCATCCGGAAAAAGACATGTGGGATTGGTGTAACTCCGGAAATCACTCCAGCTACTACGCCCGGCTCAGCATGGACCCGGAGGAGAATTTCAAGGAGATAACCTTCCATCCGGCCCTAAAATTTTATTTCAAAGCGGGTGGAGCTTCGGTAGAATTTAACGCTGCTCCTGGTCAGATGACCTTTGCCCGGCTGGGCTTGTGGGATGGTGAACCCTACATGGTGATAATGTCTGGAGAGAGTCTAGATCTACCCCCCGAAGAAAGGGAAGCTTTAAATGAACAAACCGATCCCACCTGGCCGCATGTTCATGCTCGTATTGACGGTTCATTTGATGAATTCATAGACGTTTTTCCTTGTAATCATGTATTGGGAGTAAAAGGAGACTACGTACGTAGCTTACAATACTTGTGTGAAATAGCTGGTATTACTCCAGTTATTTTGGGCCCTGGTGGTAAGGGAAGGCGTGAGCCGGTGTGGGAACGAATAAGGAAATAGGTCAATAATAAACAATTAGCCAGGATAGATCGGTTGAGAATAAGGGATTAGTTTTGTAAGTGGCAAAAGGGGCGAATTTTTATAATAAAGGTTAAAAGAGTTAAAAACCATGCTAAAAGGGAAACTTATCCATCCGGAGATTTTAAAAGCATTGGGCGCTGCCGGTCATGGGGCGAAAATCCTGATTGCTGACGGGAATTATCCGTTTTCAACCCAGGCAAATCCAGCGGCCGAAAGAGTATTTCTTAACCTAACCCCGGGGATAGTGAAAGTTCCAAAAGTATTAGAGATCTTAACTGAGGTAATAGAAATCGAAAAAGCAGAGGTTATGACCCCAGGGTCGGGGGAGGAGCCCCCTATTTTTCATGAATTTCACCAGTTGTTGAAGGGGCTTAAACTTCATAAGCTAGACAGGTTCGAATTTTACCAGAAAGCCAGAGCCCCGGAACTTGCCTTAATTATAGCTGCTGCCGAACAAAGGACCTACGCCAATATTTTATTGACTATTGGAGTAGTAGAACCTGATTAAGGAGCTATTAATTGATCTTGATACAAGAACATTATGGAACCTTAAAAGGTTTCTCTACTAGGGAACAATTGGGGGTTAATCTGTTCAATGGCAGTTTTTTCGTAGAGGAAGCTCTGCTCCGCTGCTTCGTAGCTCTCTGCTTCGCAAGCCTCTACTACGCTCCTTCGTAGCTTCGTAGAAGCGGAGAAGAGTTCGCAGAAGCGCAGAAGAGGTTTTAACCTTCCATATTAATTGGTTTGGATACAAAAACGTTATGGAACCCTTCACCTGGTGGAATAAACGAGAAGCGGCAGGCGGGAGGTCCTAGGGGATCATTTCACAAATAGTTGGGACGTGTTGGTTTCCGGTTGGCTACATACCCAACCCTACGAATTCATTGGTACCATCAAATTATGTAGGGAATGGCCTCTGTGCCATTCCTACAAGATGTGCTGATCACTTACCAAACGCTGTATTAAATGGAGGATTTTTTGATATGAAAGGATGGATGGGTAAAGGTATTGAAGTAAATTTGACTAGTGGCGAGATCAAGACCGTCAAAACTGGGCAAGAAATTAGAGAGAGGTTTTTGGGTGGTCGTGGGTTGGGGAGCAAACTTCTTTATGACCGGCTCGATCCTCAAGTAGATGCGTTGTCTAGCGAAAACCTGGTGGTTATTGCTACTGGGCCTCTCACCGGGGGCATTGCTCCTACTCCGGGCAGATTTAGCGCTTCCACTAAATCTCCACTTACCGGAACTATAACCGATTCAAACTGCGGAGGGGATTGGGGTCCTGCTTTTAAAAGGACCGGCCATGATTATCTGCTAATTGAGGGTAAGGCAGAAGCTCCCTTTTATCTGACTATTTTTGATTCTGATATCAATTTGCACGGGGCCGGTGAGTTATGGGGAAAGACTACCAGCCATACCATAGATCTATTAAAGGATAAATATGGAAAAGAGGTAGAAGTATTGTGCATCGGGCCAGCCGGTGAAAATAAGGTCCGATTTGCCTCCGTAATGACTGGACACAGCACGCTAGGTCGAGGGGGACTGGGGGCAGTTTTGGGGTCCAAGAACTTAAAGGCTATTGTAGTAAAGGGAAATCGTAAAATCGAATACGCGGATAAAAAACGGCTTCGATTCCTAAATAAGGAAGCACTCCGAAACATAAGACAAAGCCCCATTACCTCCAAGGCTTATCCTCAATTCGGAACTGCAGTTTTGATGAATGTGATCAACGAAGCTGGTATTTTGCCTAAAGATAATTTCCGCCATTGCGATGTGTTAGAAGAGGTTGAGGATATCTCCGGTGAAGCTATAGCTGATCAGATATTGAAAGGAAGAAGAGGGTGCTGGGGATGTACGATAAAATGTAAGCCGGAAACTTCGCTGGGGGACAAGCAGGGCGGGGGTCCGGAATACGAGACTGACTGGTCTTTGGGCCCTAATTGCGGTAATTTTGATTTGGAGAAGATAACTGAAGCTAACTACCTGTGTAATGAATTTGGCCTGGATACTATATCTTGTGGCGGTGCAATTGCTTGCGGGATGGAGATGTGCGAAGAAGGCATACTGGATTGGGATCTAAGCTTTGGTGATTCAAATAAAATTGTGGAGCTGGTCAGCAAAATTGCCAAAAGGGAGGGAATAGGGGATGAGCTAGCCGAGGGTTCTAAGCGCTTGGCAGAAAGTTATGGGCGAGAAGAGCTTTCTATGACTATAAAAGGCCAGGAGCTTCCTGCTTATGATCCGCGGGGGGCTCAAGGTCAAGGTTTGTGTTACGTGACTTCTAACCGAGGTGGCTGTCACTTAAGAGGCGGATACTTGATCGGTTCAGAGATTTTGGGTGCTCCTGAGCTAATCGATCGGTTTGCGCATACCGGCAAAGCTAGCTTAGCAGTGGAAGAACAAAACACCGGAGCGGTATACGATTCACTTACTATATGTCGTTTTTCTCACTATGCGGTCCCTAACCAGATGGTGGCTAGACTGCTTTCTGCCGTTACTGGAGTGGAATTTGATACCGAAAAGCTGCTCCAAGTAGGTGAGCGAATCTACACTATTGAAAGGCTGTTTAACTTGCGGGCTGGTTTTGGGGCGGGGGATGATACCTTGCCCAAACGCTTGCTTGATCAGCCTCTTCCTGCCGGCCCGGCAGAAGGCAAAGTGGTAAAATTAGAACCTATGCTTTTAGAGTATTACGAAACCAGAGGATGGGATAAAAAAGGAAAACCTACCAAGAAAAAAGCTGAAGAGCTGGGATTGGAGGAAGAATATGAGCAAATACAAAGCTGATGACATAATTAAAAGATTCCAACATGTGGGTAGCGCTTTATATCAGAGGGGACTGGAGAATTCTCATAGCGGTAATTTGAGCGTTAAAGTCGGAGACAGAATATTAATAACCCGAAGAGGTTCACAGTTGGGTTTTCTAAAGAAAGAGGACATTGTGGAAACTGGCCTGGAAAG
Organism: uncultured Thermotogae bacterium; assembly: GCA_964443275.1. Lineage (GTDB taxonomy): Bacteria > Bipolaricaulota > Bipolaricaulia > CAYUCE01 > CAYUCE01 > CAYUCE01. The sequence continues at coordinate 8,070 of CAYUCE010000069.1, forward strand.
GGACGACAGCGGAATTGCTCTTGCTTCATCTGAGGTGGGGGTCCATCGTGCTATCTATCGAGAGACGAACGCTTTAGCCATCGTTCACACCCATCAGATTGCTGCAACCGCCCTATCTTTTCTTCAGGATGAAATAATTCCCATTGATGTAGAAGCTTCTTATATTTTGAGAAAAATACCGGTGGTTACTTGCAAGGAAGGCTCCGGTTCCAAAGAGATGGAAGAAAAAATTCCTCAGGCCTTGAAGGATTACAAGATCATTATGCTAAAAGGGCACGGAGCTTTTGCTATCGGTGATCATTT
>CAYUCE010000070.1:0-8237 GCA_964443275.1 uncultured Thermotogae bacterium
GAAAATCACTAAATTAAAAGATAGTTTTCGGACAGCCTCTGAAGCCTTCCTCTACGAATACTAAAACAAATATTGCGAAGGTTAAATCCCCTTAAATTTCTACCTTCTCAACTTCACTTGGGGCCGCATCGTATATTGCAAACGTCGAACTGCCAAATCGCCCCATAATCTCACCGGGATTAATAAGTGTAGTCCTTTCTTTTCGAGAGATATGATATTGATGATCGTGTCCGTAGCAGACTAAATCGTAGACACCGGAATCAGCCAGCGGCCTGGCAATCCGGGGAAAATGGGTTACTGCAATATGCTTTTCCCCCAGCTCAAGCTCCCCGAATTCTCCATGTAAAGTAACGTACTCATATTGCCTTGCGTTTTTGGTGATCCGGAATGTATCCCCGTCGTTATTTCCAAAAACGATATGAATTTGGCCTTCAAACTCCTCAGCTAACTGATTAATTACAAAAGGTGCACACAGATCACCACAGCATATCAAAGCATCTGTATTTTGAACTTTCTCCAAAGCAGTGGAAAGTTTCCAGATGTTATCGTGAATATCGGAGAAAATGGCAATTTTCATAGAATCACCTTCTTTCGTTTTGGATTGTGGACCTTTGATTTTTTCGATTCCGCCGGAATCCAGAACCGGTGGCTCAAACCGAAAGTAACTAAATGCATGCACTGATATCAAATATTTGGACTCGTACTCAAAAGCAAGCTATTGACTTTAGGGTAACTATATTAGTCCAGAGAAAGAATTTCCACCTTGAAGTGTATATCATATGTTAACCTCCAGTTGTTGAGTGAAGGGAGAGAAATTTTTCTTGGAGCTTTAGAATCTGTTTGACAAGCGAAAGCGGAAAGTTTGCAGCGAGGAAGAAATTTTTCTCTCCCTAAAGAGTGATGTAAGTGAGGAGGGTGAATCTTTATCTGAGTCAATACAGCTTGAAATGACTCAAAAGTTCGTTATTATAACCTATCTCCACCAATAGGTGAACCATTGTTATGCCCACGAAAGAAAGAACTAAAGAAAAAAGAGAGGTCAAATTGGCTAACCGCCAGTGGCATAATAAGGAAGCTCAAATTTATGATCGGTTTCGAACTGAAATTTGGAATAAATTTGAGCAGGAAAGGATTAAGGCAGACATCAAAAGGATAGAGCAAAAAGTAGCTAAGGGGAAGGTTTTAGATATAGGATGCGGTACCGGAAATATTGCCCTGAAATTTCTAAGAGAAGGCTTCCAGGTAAAAGGGGTGGATATCTCCGAGAAGATGCTGGCCAGCTTGCGCGAAAAGATAGGAAAAGATGAACAGAAGCGGTTAGAGTTAGTAAGAGCGGAAGTGGATCAGTTTCTAGCTAAGGATGAAAATTCATACCACATAATTGCTTTTAGCTCCGTTTTACATCACCTCCCCGACTACTTTGAAACCCTAAAAGGGGCTATATCCAGGTTGAAAGAAGGAGGTATAATTTACATCGTCCACGAACCACTGCCAGCCAAGGTTTCTAATCACCGACCTAAATGGCTGTCCCTTATGGATAAGGTCCTTACTACTCATCGCTACTTGTACAGGCTCATTTTTGAGGTCCCGGAAAAAAATAGCACCAAGGTGGACTTTCATCTGGATGAAAAGGAGGGGATCGATCTGGAGAAATTAAAGGAGTTTCTTGGCGAAAACGGTATCCAAGTTATCAAAATCAGCCCTTACACGGTCTGGGAGAGTTCGGCAGTGGCCGCTCTGGATGATAAATTCCAGCTCTCTACCTGCACTGACTTTAGGTTAATTGGGGAAAAATAATGTGACCTTGCATCTTTTCCTACGAAAGTCAAAATATGGGGCTTCCCAGTTAAGGTGGAAGGTTAAAACCTTCCGCTACAAAAAATAAAAAAGACATATATGGGACATCTCAGATAAGGCGGAACCTGACTCTTTGCACTACAAAACTGGAATCAGAAGATAAAATCCCAATTGTTTCCCGGTAGCGCAAAGTTTTAAGGTTCCATGTAGTTTTTGCGTCAATTCGGACAAAATATAAAGCATCCCAGATAAGGTGGAAACCTGAAGGTTTCCGCTACGAAAAACTGCAATCGGGAAATAAATTTAATTACACACCTAAGCCCTATTTTGCTAAAATAGCCTTCGAAAAATACATTTGGGGGGCCAAATTAAGATATGGACAGGCTAAAGTTTTCCGCTACGAAAAACCTCACTCGGAGAGAATTAAATTCCAATTGTTTCCCGGTAGCGGAATCCTTTAGGATTCCATAATGTTTTTTACCGATTCGGAAAAACACGGGGTTTCCCAAATAAGGTGGAAACCTGAAGGCTCTTCTTCGCCCAGCATAGTAGAGTTTCCGCTACAGATAAGGGAGCGGGGCAGAAGGATTCTGATACTAAAATAGGTTTCCCTGGTTAGCGTATGATTGTAAAAAGCCCCAAGCCTAGCGTCCTTTCTCGAGACTTGAGGCTTTCCTTATCCTTTAAGCAATTGTGGCCAGGGCAATAGCTACAATGCCTACAAATAGACCGGTCAAACTAATTATAAAGTTGGCATCGACTTGCTTTCTGATTTTAGATACGTCTGCTGATGATTCGGATTGAGATAGTTTTTGATTTAAAGCGGCGATATCCTGCTGATTTTGGCTGACTTTACTCTCTAGGGTCCCCAGATTACCTTGCCCGGACTCCAGTCGGTTGACTTTTGCCTCTAGGGACTGTAGTTTCTCCGAAGTCTTAAATAGAAGATCCTTCAGGGCGTCAATATCCTGTTGACCCGCTTGGGCCGAATTTGACTGGAGATATTTTATCGCTCTAGCAATCATTGCAGCTGCCCCATAACGACTTAAGGCGGCATCTCCTTCATATTTTCCGGAAGGAAATCCCTCCACGATTCCTCTATTTACCAAATATTTTAAGTTCTCGTATGCCCAATGGCTTTCCGGCACGTCCGTAAAAAGATCCGAGGAGCCACTCGAATTGTTTTTTTCCTCTTCCGGAGCACCGCCCGAAAAACCGGAGCTGACCAACCCCATCACCAATAACGCACATAAAATGAAGACAGCTATCCCTCTCACTTTGGTGTTTTTCATTTTTCTATTCCTCCCAAGGTTTAATTTCCTACCTCGCTTCCCGAGGTCAAGAGCCACTTATTGTTTTGACCCTTGGACGCATCTAACGCCTAGATTGATCCAATTATGTAATGTCCATTACACCTATAACAGGGTAGAGGATGAATATGAAACCAAGAAAGGTCAGGTGGGAATTTACAAATGGACTTTTGTCATGAGCTTGAGTAATTTGTGTTATCTACTTGCTCCCCAGGTAGCCATTCATAAAACCTATCCGGTTCAGAGGCCAAACCCTAAGAAAGGGTTCACCGATGAAGTCCTTGGCATCGGCAAATCCCCAGTAGCGGCTGTCTTGGCTGTTTCTAGAATTATCTCCCAGCACAAAATATTTACCCTGGGGAACAGTCCACTCACAGCCGTTCATTCGATTGGGGTAGCAGTAGTAGTGTCTGTCGAAGGCCGGACCCTCCAGTTGTTGGCCGTTTACGTATACGTTTCCTTCCTTTATCTGGACCGTCTGGCCTCCTACGGCAATTAGTCGCTTCACGTATCGGACTCGCTCATCGTTTTCTTCATGCCAGAAAACTACTATGTCTCCTACGTTGGGCTCTCTAAAATAATAAGAGACTTTGTCTACGAAGAAGGAGCTGCCTTCCTGAATAGTGGGTTTCATGGAACCGGTGGGAACTTGCATCCTTACCACTACGAAAGTCATTACAAACCAGGCCAAAAGTACGGCCACACAAATAACCTGAACCCAATCCAGTACCCATTCGCTAAACGGGCCGGTAGGAACCCCTATTTTATTTAACAGGCGAGCAAGAAGCGGTCTCTTCTTCTTTTTTCTTCTTTCTTCCTCTTCCGGCAAGAGGTACTCTTCATTCATTGGATTCTACGTTTTCCTCTTCGCTATTTGCCGATTCACCCTTTTGCTCTTCGGGCTCTGCAGCCGAAAGATTGCTCATCTCTTCCTCAGTGGGAGCCCTTCTCTTTGGTTTTCTTTTAGTCTTTTTTCGTAAGTAATAAGGGCGGGCTTGATGAACCGATCCTTTCTGAACCAGCTCAATTTTTTCTATCCGGGGTGAATGCAGTGGAAAGACCTTCTCTATACCCACTCCAAAGGAATCCTTGCGAACCGTGAACATCTCCGATGTCCCTCCACCGGATCTTTTAAGCACCACCCCTTCAAAAATTTGCTTGCGTCCTAACCCTGCTCCTTGCTCAGCTTTTTCTTCATCTATCGGACCAACCCTCTCATGCACCCTTATCACATCTCCGGGTGAAAAATTGGGTATATTATTTTTGATAAACTCTTGCTCTACAGACCTGATTATTTCATCCTTGTTCATGATCGGACAACTCCCTATACCTATGATAATTACATCACCTACGCCCTACTAACCTATCCAAGATGATAGCAACAGCGGCTCTTACTGACAAGTGGTTATAGTCAGACACCGGCCCCCGAATGGGTTCAAGCAGGTAATCAAAAGTTTCCAGTATCTGATCTGGCAACCCCCAACCGGTGCCAAATAGGAGATAGACCGGCCGACTGCCTTTGCTTATTTTATCCCTGAGATGGCCATAATTAAGTTTTTCAGTGTTTACATCCTTACGTTGAGCGGAAGTGCCAACTGTTATGGGTGTCTTTCCTTCAAGCTTTTCAATATCTTGGATACTTTCATATAAGGTATCAATAATCTTTATCAACTTCAAGGCCTCGCCTCGATGGGTTTGATCGAAAGAATTTGAAGTCCAGTAATCTTTTATCCTGGCTACAATATCTTTTTGGGTCTCGAGAGGAGTAATAAGATAGTAGGCTTTTACTCCAAAAGTACGACAGCTTCTGGAAATGTCGTGTGGATCCATGCTGGTAACAGCGGTAGTTACGATCTCTCCTCTTTTATTTAATATCGGATAATGAAGTTGGCCAACGTATAGGGTCATTTTTACCTCATCGTACTACTTGGTCATCTATAGTCTTTTTTCCAGGTCGACTTTCAAATTTAATCGAGTAGTGAAATCCTTTAAGATCCCATGTAGGCTTCACTTGACTTCGAATGCAGTGGAAGGCTAAAGCCTCTTCTACGCTACTACGTCCTCTTCTACGCTTCTGCGAAGCTTACGAAGCAGAGTAGAGCTTTCCGCTACCCACCTGGTTGCGGGGTTAACTAACAATCAATACCAATTGTTTCTGCGTAGAGGAACTCTTTAGAGTTCCATAATGTTTTTATCCTCATTCGATCAAATATGGGGACTCCCAAATAAGGTGGAAAGCTAAAGCCTCTTCTACGCCCAGCACTTACCTTTGATAAAATGTGGCATTGTCTGAAACAGTACCCTGTTGCATCTAAGGTAAGTGCTGGACAGCATAGTAGAGTTTCCGCTATCCACCTGATCTCTAAGTAATCTTGTTAACATCGGTTATCACTTTCGTAGTTCCATGTTTTTTTGCGTCGACTCGGGCAAAATATGGGGTATCCCAAATAAGGTGGAAAGCTGAAGGTTTCCGCTACAATTCTGATTCGGTATCAAAATTATTAGTATCATTATTAGTATCGTGATTTCCTGATGGCAAAACTTCGCGCCTTTCGCCAATTTAACACAGTTACTCTTCTCCCAATAGATCCGGTCTATTTTGTCTGGTCTTCTCCATAGCCTTCTGTTCTCTAAACTTTTCGATCTCCCCGTGGTTTCCGGAAAGGAGCACTTCAGGGACCCTAAGGCCTCTAAATTCTCGCGGACGGGTGTACTGAGGGGGGCCTAGGCGATTCGGCTTCTGGAAAGAATCGCCCTTTATAGAATCATAATTTCCTAAAACTCCGGGTATTAACCGACTTATTGCCTCAACCACACAGGCACAGGCCGCCTCTCCCCCACTTAGCACAAAATTTCCGATAGAAATTTCGTCGGTAATTATCTCCTGGACCCGCTCATCTACCCCCTCGTAGCGGCCACAGATCAACATAATATTTTCTTCGCTGGCCAATTTTTCCGCCTTACTTTGATTAAATAGCTTTCCCCGGGCCGAAAGGAGTATTACCCGCGGGCTGGAAACCAAATCTTTTTTAACTGACTCCACCCCTCTAAAAATAGGTTCGGGTTTTAGGACCATACCCGGGCCCCCGCCGAAAGGTCGGTCGTCAACCGTGCGATGTTTGTCCTCCGTGAAATCCCTTAAGTTGTGTAGGTTTATCGAAATGAGACCCTTCTTTTGGGCAGTTTCTAGTATCCCATATTCAAAAAAGGCTTCTACCATATCTGGGAATATGGTGATAATATCAATGCGCATGGTTAATCCACTCGTTTATAGTAAGGAAAATTAAAGAAAATTATCTCCTATAATCTATCCCCATTATGATATATGATAAAATCTATAAATCACAAGAACAAAATATAGGCCGTCTCAAGTAAGGTGGAATGCTAAAGCATTCCACTACGAAAAACAACAGGTGAGGGAATTAAATCCCAATTGTTCCCCCGTAGCGCAAAGTTTTAAGGTTCCATAACGGCTTTACGTCGATTCGGGCAAAATATGGGTTGACTACATAAAGACAGGCTAAAGCCTTCCGCTACGGGTCTGATGTCAATACCTCATTACAACCCCCGATTGTCTCCTGGTAGCGGAACTCTTTAGAGTTCCATAATGTTTTTTATCCATTCGACAAACAAACATGGGGCATCCCGGATAAGATGGAAACTAAAGCCTCTTCTTCGTCCAGCACTTACCTTTGATAAAATGTGGCATTGTCTGAAACAGTACCCTGTTGCATCTAAGGTAAGTGCTGGACAGCATAGTAGAGCTTCCGCTACAAAACTCTTTAGTTCCACGTTGTGGTGACCTAAAACCTGTATTTGTCTATATTTAAACTTTGCTATATACTTTTTATAATATCCACCGGACTTAAAGGGAGGGTTCTGATGGAGGAGTACGAAGTTGATTTGAGAGACTATCTGGAAGTGATCTGGAAAAGAAAATGGATTATTATTTTAGTTACTGTGGTGGCGGTAGGGGTAGCAGCAGCCTATTCTTACACCCAACCTAATGAATACAAAACTCAAGGAATTTATGAGTTAACAGAGCTTAAAGCAGTAGTTGATAAGTCTAGCAATGAAACCAGGATCAAAATCAATTACGCATTGAAAAACCAGCCCTATTTTGACTTACGGGAGATAGAGGTCCTTTCAAAGGAAGAACTATTTACAATCTTGAACTCTCGAAGTCTTGTTCAAAAGGTGGTTACAAGTGATGAATTCAGTCAAACCTCCTGGGCACAAAACAACCAACCGGATAAACTAATTCCATGGGTTGCTAGAAATTTGGACGTACAGATTATTAACAGTGAATTGCTGAAATTCGAAATTAGGGGAGCAAAGGAGCCGGATTTTCTTAGGGATATGGTGGTTTACCTAGCAAAAGGTGCAGAAGAAGAGCTAGCCCAACGTATTCTCAGTCAAATCGGGAGGGAAAAAGAGCAAGAAGGAAAGAGAAGAGAAATTCTTGAATCTGATAAAAAAAAGTTGGAAAGCCAAGTCGAAAGCCGCATAAAAAGCTTGAAGGCCGAATATCAAGATAATATCACCGGCCTAAGAAAAAAGATCGAGGAAATTGAAAGTACGGAAAAATATAAAAATGTGCCAGTGGGGGAATACGAGACCACTATGGAAGGCTTTGCTCTCCGTGAGCAATATGGGGCGCTAAACCAGCGGTTGACTTCCTTGCAGCGGGATCTGGATCGGCTAAATTTGACCCCCCACAAGTTCTTCCCTAATTTATATGATAACCTTAATAGCATTGAGGATCAAATAAATCAGATCGACAGAAGAATAAATTCCCTAACCCGGTTGGAATCGGAGTTTTCAAAAGGCAACAAGCTTTTAGAACCCCTGGATCCTCCTTACCTGCCGGCGGGTGTGGTGGGACCTAACCGGAAGATGAATATAGCTGTGGCTGGTGTATTGGGAATATTTTTAGGAACTTTATTGGCCTTCTTTGTAGAATATATGTCAAAACCACGGGAAGGAAACAGGAAGCATCCCTGATAAGGTGGAATGCTAAAGCATTCCGCTACGAAAAGCTGCTATTGCGAAGATCAAATCTCAATTATTTCCTGGTAGCGGAATCCTTTAGGATTCCATAAGGTTTTATCCTGAATCCGTAAATATGGA
>CAYUCE010000071.1:0-7181 GCA_964443275.1 uncultured Thermotogae bacterium
TGATATCCCTGATGGCAGGTATTTTTTCCCCTTCATAAATGGTATCTACGTCTATAATTTCAATTATTGGAATTCCCATGTGAACAATTCTTCCCTTTCTAATTCTATGATTCGACGAGCTAAGGAGATTGGTTCTCCTTCCGAGATGGATGTAAAGATCTCTGGGTCAAGCTCTATGGTCAACACCTTACCGTCCTTGGAAAATTGGGCTCTGGGTTCCCCCTGTTCAGTAACCGAAATGTTGCCTTTCCCTAGGGTGCACCCAGTAGAAAGTTGAATTCCATCCACCATACAGGAAATGGGAGGAGTACTTCCGGTGGCTACCTCCGCTTTTAGGTCAAAAAAGCCCGTAGATTGTAGCTTATCCAGGGCTAAAAGTCCCATCTTTATTCCAACTACCAAGAAAGGTCCCAAATGGCCGTGAAATTCCTCGCCCTTTTTTACCAGCTCCGGCAGGCTGGTGGTGGTAAGGTCTATTTTTCTCATCTCCATCCTATTTCACTCCTTACATATGGTTTGATGCTTATTGATCCATAAATTCTTTTAAGTCCCATTTTGGTGGGGGCTAAAACCTGTCAATACCTCATCCTTACCTCTCCAAATAGATTTCTAAGGCTTCCAAAAGCTGGTCAGCGTTATGGCGAATCATCTGTTGGTAATTTTGGGTATAAGGTACAGCTCCCGGGAAGTTAGAGAGTATTACGTGTACTGCCCCTATTTTATAAGCAATCTTGGCCCCAAATCCGGTTCCAGATTGGAGGTTGTCTATCACCAAAGCCACCTTTTCTTCCCTTCCCACCTTTACCAAGTCGGTTGCCTCTTTTACAGAAACCATCTCCGGTGGCGGATAATCGGCCACTACTTCTAACCCCAGCCAGGAAACAAAAGCCTTCTGCCACCTCATTACTATTACTTTGGTTCCGCTTACTCCCTGGTTCACAGCCTCCTCTTGGATTTCTTTGGCTAATTGGTCGATGTTTTCCCTTAAGGACAGTGCATTGGCTCTATAAAAATCGGCATTAGTTGAATCTACCTCAATTAGGGCTTCCTCTATCTCTTCTACCATCCGGGCGGCGTTGGGAGGCACGTTCCATTCCCCTTGGGTCCTAACCTTTATGATATCTTTATTTCCAGAGGCCTGGATAAGCTTTTCTAGCCAAGGCTCTATACCGTGGTAGATGACCAGGCTAGCTTCGCTTACCGCCTGAGCATCCGAAGGTTTCACATCATAATGGCCAGGACATAGTCCGGACGGAGTAATAGTATAAACCTCAACCATATCCCCTCCCACTTGTTTAGCAAAATCCTTCCCTATCGAAGTGGTAGCGATAACTAATGGTTTTTTTTCTTCAGTAAGTCCACTTCTTGCTAACCCCACAAATAACAGGCTTACCAATAGTAAGCCCACCACAATTTTCAAACTTGCTTTTGACATCTAGATCACTCCTCTTAGGTTTTAAGTAAATGTTATTATTTTCTATAAAGTAACACCACAAGAGCAAAAAAAAATTAATCCAGTTTCTTTCCGGTAGAGGTAGCGGTTAACTCTCCATGTTTCACCCCCTTGATCCCGATCAATTGAGAAGCCAGGTTTTCCACTTCTTTTCCCTTACCTTTCACCGCCAAAAGTTCCAGGCAATTATCATCGTCCAAATGAATATGGGTAGTGGATATGATCAGATCGTGCTGGTGATGCTGCAGCTTGGTAAGGTTGCCGGAAAGGTTCCTTTTATGGTGATCGAAAAGTAAGGTTATTACCCCTACTACCTCCTCGTTCTCTGCCCATTCCCAACTTATGAGCTCCTTTCTTATAAGATCTCTAATAGCTTCTGAACGGTTTGCATAGTGCTTTTGGGCTATTAGGCCATCGAACTTTTCCAGCAAGTTCTCATTTATGGAAACTCCGAACCTTACCGTATCGGACATAAAACAACCACTTCTTTATTTAAAATAAGATAAGCAGTTAGTAACACTTTTTTGAAATTTGTAGCATCCAAACTTAGCATAATTGAAGATAAAATGCAAGCGGCAAATTGGCCTACAAGGATCTTTTTGATAAAATGGTTAACGTCCGGCGAAGGTGGCGGAACTGGCAGACGCGCTAGGTTTAGGACCTAGTGGGCATATTCCCGTGCGGGTTCGAATCCCGCCCTTCGCACCAAACTACCAGGTCTTTAAGTAAACTCCATTGGTGTAATTCGCCAGCTTGAATATTTTAAAGGTATGATTTATAATAAATACGAATTTTAAGCGGGCATAGCTCAGTGGCAGAGCGTCAGTTTGCCATACTGAAGGTCGCGGGTTCGAGTCCCGTTGCCCGCTCCAATTCAATATATGAATAAGTAAGCGCCTTCCCTGTTTTCAAAGACGAAAAGCCAAAGGAGCTAGATCCAGGTGAGAGACTTGTTTAGTGAGGATATGAGCAACCTGTCACTGGCCGAATTAGAAGAGAAGGTAAGCCAATGTAAGAAATGTGAGCTTCATAGCAACAGGACAAATGCGGTGTTTGGAGAAGGGGATCCGAAAAGCTCCCTACTTTTAATCGGTGAAGGGCCGGGCAGAGTGGAAGACGAACAAGGTAGGCCTTTTGTGGGAAGGGCCGGAAAGAAGCTGGATGAAATCTTGAAGTCTGTAGGAATCAGAAGAGAGGAAGTCTATATCACTAATGTAGTCAAATGTCGACCTCCGGACAACAGAACCCCGCTGGCCGGAGAGATGGAAACTTGCTTTCCTTACCTAGAAGCCCAAATTGCCCGCATAAATCCGGCCATAATAGTGACTTTGGGAAATGCCGCTACCAAGAAGCTTTTAAACACCGATCAAGGAATTACCTCTCTTAGAGGGGAGTTTAAAAGCTGGCGGGGGAGTATAAAGGTATTTCCTATGTTTCACCCTAGCTATCTTCTTCGCTATCAATCAACCAAAGTTGGTAGTCCTAAGTATCTTACCTGGCAGGATATTCAAAAGGTAAAAAATTATTTAAAGGATTTATCCAGTTAAAACTGGGCCCGTTACGGCTTCCTCATTTTGATTATTACCCAGCTTTCTTTGATTCAATAATATCATCTATCAATCCATACTCCCTAGCCTGATCTGCAGTCATAAAGAAATCCCGATCGGTATCCTTTTCTATCTTCTTCAGGGGTTGGCCGGTATGATGGGAAAGGATTTTATTAATACGTTCCTTGGTTTTTAGAAGTTCATCAGTCTGTATCTTTACGTCTGTGGCCTGACCTTGAGCTCCACCAAGCGGCTGGTGAATGAGGATTCTGGAGTTAGGAAGGGCAAAACGCTTCTTTTTAGTACCTGCGGCCAGTAGCAACGCACCTAAACTTGCTCCTTGACCAACACAAATAGTGGAAATATCGTTTTTCACATATTGCATAGTATCATAAATGGCAAGGCCAGCGGTTACCGCCCCACCCGGAGTATTAATGTATATACTGATGTCTTTTTCCGGGTTTTTTGACTCCAAAAACAGAATCTGAGCAACCACTATGTTGGCCATTTCGTCTTGGATGGGACCGCGTATAAAGATAATCCCCTCTTCTAGGAGTCTAGACCATATATCGTAGGCAATTTCCCCTCCGTTTCTTTTTTCAATTACTCTAGGGGGAAATATCTGCATCCTTTCCCTTTCTCTATTTTCTCTCATTCATATCATCTCCTTACTTTTAGTTTAAATACAGTTTAAAGTTCGAAGTTCAAGGTTAATAGTTCAATGTTTTAGTCAACAATTGTCTGGTAAAGGCTAACACCTTGCCCTCAAATCCTAACCCCCAGCAACTATCTTGGCCTTCTCTCGCAGTAAATCTAAGGCTCTCTCATTTTCTTTCTGCTCCTTAAAGCTATCTAGCCCCCCTTGTCGGGCCTTTATGAGATTTTTGAACTTAAGTGGATTCATACCTTTTTTGTTCGCTTCTTCCTCTATTATTTCCTCTAATTCATCATCATCTATTTCAATCCCCTCCTGTTTTTTAATCTCCTTCAAAACTAAGTTCCTTCTAATATCCTTCTTTACCTTTCCTCTGTATTTATCTTCAGTCATCCCCCTTTCCTCTAATAGATCGGGTAGGTTAATAGATGAGTCGCTGCGGGCCTGCCGGGTTGCATTTAGGTTATCTTCTATAATTCTATCTACCATTCCCTGAGGTATTTCCAGCTCGGTATCGGAAATTACCTTATCCAATATTTTTAGTGAAAGCTCCTCTTGATGTCTTTCTTCATTAGTTTGAGCCAGCTCTTGAGTAACCTCTCCTCGTAATTCCTCTACTAAATCATGACCCAGCTCTTGAGCTAATTCCTCTATGGTTGGCAACTCAACCTCTTTTATGGCCAAAATCTTGATCCGGGTATCATAATCTCCTAGATCTACTTCTTCATCCTCTCTCTTCCCTACCAGCTTTGAAGAAATTTCATTATCTTCGCTTATTTCCAGCTCAAATTCCTCCCCGGACCCAAGATCGCTTAAAACCACTACATCTCCACTGGAAATTACACCTTCCTCTTTGGGCACCAAGATGGCATTTTCGCGCTGTAGCTGCTCTATTTTTGCTTCAATTTCTTCCTCTGTGGGCTCCGGTGGGCCGGGGTCTTTGATCTCAATGCCGGTATATGGTGGAAGTTCGGGTTCGGGAAGTACCTCTACCTCTACCCTGAACTTAAAAGGGTTCCCCCGACCAAATTCGATCACTTCCGTATCCGGTTCGGCCACCGGCTCCATATCCAGCTCCTCCAAGGCCTGGGGGAGATATTCCTTTATCAAAGCAGATTGGGTATCCTCATCAAACATATCTTTTCCAAAACGGGCTTCGAGCAAACCTCGAGGTACCTTACCCCGGCGGAATCCAGGCAGCTTAACATCTTTAACTGTACTCCTATAAATTTCTTCCATCTTCTCATCTACCACCGAAGCAGGGATTTCAACTTTTGCTTTAAGCTTGGTCTTTGTTTTCTGCTCTACTTCTGTTTTCATCTTGATTCCCTCCGTTGATATTTACAGACGCCTTCTTTAATCAGAGTAGTCAATATGTTGTTTACTGGGGCCCCTATCCCTATCTTTTCGCCTTTTTCTACCACTTTTCCATTTATATAATCTATTTCTGTCTGCTTTTGGTTTCTTACGTCTTGAAGCATCGAGGAAATATTTTCAGAAGTTAGCCGACAAACTTCTTCCACTTCCTCTACCGTTTCATCTAAGTCCATATCTATCCCTACTTTTTGGGCTACCTTTACCCCTTCAGAAACCGCAGAGCGCATAACTTTTCTAAGATCGGGATTAGTTATTAAATCCCCGTTTTTAACATTGAATATGGCCGTTAATGGGTTGATACCGGCGTTGATGAGAAGCTTGTGCCAAACTTTTTTATCCACATCTTTCACCCGCCAGGTTTTCATCCTGGCCTTATTGAAGGCCTCAACTATCCGATCCACTTTCTCCGTTTCCCCATTCCCTACCTCTCCTATATAAGTTGGTCCATAACCAGCCCACTTTATGTGCCCGGGTCCTACTAAAGTGGAACCCAATGAAGTAACCCCCCGAATTATCTGCCCGGGCGGGACAAACTTGGCAATCTGGGCCGTATTACCCAAACCATTTTGGACAGATAGGACTTGCGTGTCTGGCCCCACCAGGGGTAGCGCATCCTTTACAGCTTGGGTTGTATGATAAGCTTTAACAAATATCCCCACAAGATCCGCTTTATCTTTGATATTTTTAAGCTCGCTAGTAGCTTTTACCGATATCCGATGCTTACCATCCTTTTCCTCTATTATCAGCCCATCCTGGTTTATACGCTGAATATGTTCTTTATTTGAGGGATTATAAAGCCATACCTCCTCGCCGCTTTGGGCAAGTAATCCCCCAAATAAAGTTCCTAACGCTCCTGCTCCAACAATGACAATCTTCATTTTTCTTATAAAATTAAAATGAGATTATATTTATACCGATCTTCCCAAATTAGAAGTTAAACCGAACCGATCAAAAGACTAAGGGCATTTATCAACAAGTCTCTCCAGCACTTCTTCTTTTATGGAGAAGCTGTGCTTTTCCACACTGGGGAAAACCTCTTTCTTTACCTCTTTTTTAAACCTGGACAAAGCATCGGTTGTAATTTGGGAAAGATCTACATATTGTTTGACGAATTTTGGTGAGAATCCAAACGATAACCCCAGCACATCGTGCAGTACCAAAACCTGACCATCACAATATGGCCCAGCACCTATTCCAATAATGGGTACCTCGCATCTTTTGGTTATCAAACGGGCCAATTGATAGGGAACACATTCTAAAATTATGGAGAAAACACCCGCTTCTTCCAATAGATGAGCATCGTTTAGAAGCTTCTCTGCTTTCTCCATATCCTTTCCCTGCACTTTTAATCCTCCCAATTGGGCTACCCTTTGGGGGGTTAATCCTATATGTCCCATAACTGGAATTCCGGCTTGGGTTATGGCTCCTACGGTTCGGGCCATTTCCTGGCCTCCCTCCAGCTTGACTGCATCAGCCCCCCCTTCTTTCATCAGTCGGCCGGCATTTTCTATAGCTTGCTGGGCCGAAACATTAAAAGTCATAAAGGGCATATCTGAGACCACCAATGGATTCTTTGCCCCTTTGGTCACCGCCTTGGTATGGTGTAATATATCCTCCAAGGTCACCGGGATGGGATTATCATAGCCTAGCACCGTATTTCCAACTGAGTCACCTACCAAGATAATCTCTATTTCCGCCTTTTCAACCAGAATTGCTGAAGGATAATCATAGGCAGTGATCATGGAGATCTTCTCACCCTTTTGCTTTAGGCTTTTCAAAAATGGTAATGTTACTTCTTCTCTTTCTGGCATAAATTATTCACTCTCCAGCTAACTGTAGCACTAATATACCAATTGGGAAATAGGGCGTCAATCTTGATATAAGCCCCTCTGAAGTTTTGATATAAGCAAGAAACTAGGTTGTAGGTCGCAAGTGAACAGAAACTTTCGTGATATGTAGGGCATTTCCCTCGGATGCCCAATGGATAGGGAGGAGAAGATAAATTTTATCCTCTCTCCCCCAAGCAAGCAGTATAGCAAAATAGCTGCTCGAAGTAGATGGAAAGCTTATATCAAAACTTTAGGACTTCCAAGGCCTGTTTGGGTGACATCTTTATTCAGCGTTAACCTAACTAGTAATACTCCAGATA
>CAYUCE010000072.1:0-6962 GCA_964443275.1 uncultured Thermotogae bacterium
AGACGGTTTACTGTAGTTTTCTAGAAGTGAGTGCTGGACAACCCTACAGGAGAAAATATGAACCAAGGAAAAGCGTTGACTTTACGGGTGGCCAAGGCCAGCCCCAAAGATGTAGGTAGGGCAATCGCCCGACTAGATCCATACTGGATGGACAAGCTGGGAGTGGAGGTGGGAGATATAATCGAAGTTAAAGGAAAAAGTGCTACCTTGGCCAAAGCCATGCCCACCCACACGTCCCATCGAGGGGATAATGTTATTCAGATGGATGGTTTACTTAGAGAAAATGCACAAGCTGGATTGGACGAGAAAGCCAAAGTGAGGAGAGTTGACATCCAGCCGGCAAAGAAGGTTACCATGCGGGCCCTAACTTCTGTAAGGTTAACCGAAAACGATAAAGACTATATCGGTTCGCTACTAAATAACTACCCCGTCTTGGAAGAAAACAGGTTGAGGGTAGAGCTATTCGGATCGGGTGCCCAGGATTTTAAAATAAAAGAGACTTCCCCTCCAGGCCCAGTTATAATCCATCCTAAAACAATAATTACAATAGAAGAAGAAAAAGAGCAGGTAGAGAAAAAGGCCAAAGTATCTTATGAGGATATAGGAGGACTAAAAAAGGAGATCCGACGAGTGCGAGAAATGGTAGAGCTTCCCCTAAAGTTTCCGGAAGTTTTCAGAAAATTAGGTGTCCAGCCCCCTAAAGGAGTATTCTTATATGGACCACCGGGTTGTGGGAAAACGCTTCTAGCTAAAGCCTTAGCTAATGAAACAGATGCTAGCTTTTATCATATCGGGGGTCCGGAAATTATCGGAAAATATTACGGGGAATCCGAAGCACGTCTCAGGCGCATATTTGCTAAAGCCTCTAAAAATGCGCCATCTATAATTTTTATAGACGAAATAGATGCCATATCTGGAAAGCGGGGCGAGCTGGGCGGCGAAAAACAAGTAGAGAAAAGGGTAGTCGCCCAGCTTCTTTCCTTAATGGACGGTCTTGAATCACGCGGTGAGGTAATTGTTATCGGAGCTACCAACATTCCCGATGTTGTAGATCCTGCCTTGCGCAGGCCGGGACGATTTGATCGAGAAATAGAGGTGGGAATTCCCGACCGGCAGGCTCGCAAAGAAATCCTTCAAATCCACACCCGAGGTATGCCTCTAAGTAATGGAGTGAATTTAGATAAACTTTCTCGCATTACTCATGGATATGTAGGGGCAGATCTACAGTCCCTAGCCAAGGAGGCAGCCATGGCTTCCTTACGACGAATCTTTCCTAAAATCGATTTCAGTCTATCTGAACTTCCTTATGAAGCTTTGAGGGAATTGGAAGTAACTTCCGATGATTTCGCGAAAGCCATGAAAGATATAACCCCCTCAGCCTTACGAGAAGTCTTTACCGAAATTCCGGATAAAGGGTGGGAAGACATAGGAGGCCTGGAAGGAGTAAAAAGAGAACTCATTGAGGCTATCCAGTGGCCGCTTGAACATAAGGACCTTTTTGAAGAAGCTAAAACCACTCCGCCTAAAGGTATCCTGCTTTACGGGCCTCCCGGCACAGGGAAGACACTACTGGCCAAAGCGGTAGCCAGTGAATGTGAAGCCAACTTCATCTCCATCAAGGGTCCTCAACTAATGAGTAAGTGGGTAGGGGAAGCGGAGAAGGGAGTAAGAGAAGTCTTTACCAAAGCAAGAGCTGCCTCCCCCTGCATTCTCTTCTTCGATGAGCTGGATGGGCTGTGCCCTACGCGGGGCTCAGGGGAAGGAAGTCAGGTAGCCGAGCGGGTGATCAGCCAATTTCTGGTTGAGCTAGATGGAATAGAGGAGCTGAAAGGAGTAGTAGTTATCGGAGCCACCAATCGCCCGGATCAACTCGACCCTGCCTTAATGAGAGCTGGCCGATTTGACCTCCAGATGAAGCTTCCGCTTCCGGATAAGAAAGCAAGAGAAGAAATTTTTAAGATTCATACCCATGGAAAACCTCTTTCCTCCCAGGTAGATCCATCTAAACTTGCTTCCCAGACTAATGGATTGTCGGGGGCGGATATCGAACTTATTTGCAGCAAAGCTTCCTTGTTTGCTATACGAGAGGTTTTAAATGGAGCCAAAAGTCTCCAGATCACTCCTCATCATTTCCAGAAGGCTATAGAAGAAGTAAGGAGAGAGGAATAATTCTTGATTTACATGTAGGGTTGTCCAGCACTCACTTCTAGAAAACTACAGTAAACTGTCTACCGGAGATAGCTAGAAGTGAGTGCTGGATGTGCCCAACCGAAACATGTCGGAATGGCACGGAGGCCATTCCCTACATATTGATGGTACCAAACGTATTAATGGTACCAAACGTATTAATGGTACCAATAGATCCGTAGTGAATTAAATGTAGGGTTGGGCCTCTGTGCCCAACCGAAACAGAAACAGAAATAGGACCATGAAATCCAAACTCCCGAAACGAAAACGATTACGGCTACAGGATTTTGACTATTCGGATCCTAATTATGTTTGCTTTGCTACGATTTGTGCTCGGCATTTGACTAAGCCATTTGAAAATGAAAATCTGGCAAAAATGATAATTGAATCTTTGCTGTGGTCTCGTGAAAATAACTGTTTTAAGGTATATTGCTACTGTCTGATGCCCGATCATTTACACCTAGCTATATCTCCCAGGCACAGCAGGAATGACTTTATCCAAATCGATTGGAGCATTTAAAAGTTATACTACCCATCAAAGTTGGGAATACGGGATTAAAGGTAAATTATGGCAGAGTAGTTGGTATGACCATATTGCACGTCAATCTGAAGACTTACTATCTATTTGCCAGTACATCCTGGAGAATCCTATTCGGAAAAATCTAGTAAACCAAGTTGATGATTGGCCATATTCGGGAATGTTAGATCCCTTGCCTGAATAATTTGCTCTCGGAATGGCACAGAGGCCATTCCCTACATCGCAAAACCTTGTCCCGTGGATCCGTAGGGGTAGGAAGGATTACGATGCGTTTTATATGTAGGGTTGGGCCTCCGTGCCCAACCGAAAACCTCGGAATGGCACGGAGGCCATTCCCTACTCATTTTCTTCTAGTGAGAACTCTATCTTCAAGATCCCGTTTCTATATCGGAAGCTGGGTTGGCCAAGCCCCTGGGAAATTTCAATCTTTTTTGAATATTTGATCTTGTCATGCGCGGC
This sequence comes from uncultured Thermotogae bacterium, assembly GCA_964443275.1. Lineage (GTDB taxonomy): Bacteria > Bipolaricaulota > Bipolaricaulia > CAYUCE01 > CAYUCE01 > CAYUCE01. Next base: position 3,185 of record CAYUCE010000072.1, read on the forward strand.
CTTTATCGATAAGATATTTTCTTTATACTCAGTTTCAATATCCTCCTCTTCCACTCCAGGAAGCTCTACGTAAAATATCACCTTCCCTTCCTCTTCGAACCGATCCACTAGGGGCTCGCGTACTTCCTCACCTTGAGGGGTCTTCTTCCTTTCATAGGTTTTAACTTCTAAATCCACGTCTTCCCCTATACCTGTTCGCATGGAGATGCCAAACTTTCCTTTTAGATCCTTACCCTTCCTCCCCAGGTCAAATTCCCCTCTTCTCTCCACCTGTCCTCTATCTGCCAGTTCTTCTATTAGCTCTGAGATATCCCCTAACCCCTCAAACATCTTTCCAAACAAACCTCCTAAACTAAAATTAAACCCCACCTTCATCTCTTTGTCGTTTTCGTTTTTATTCTTGGTCATTGATTCACCTCATTAGCCAAAGCTAATTCTATGATAAAAGAAGGCTAGCTAGTTAACAACTAACTTTAAGCTCGTAACTTTATACTTTGCTAACTGTGATACTCAACAACCTATTCTTCAAATCCCTCTTCAGTTCCTTCCTGTGGAATATCCCCTCTCCCCCGGGCTTTTATTCGCTTAAAGCCAATCAGTTCGTATTCTTCATCCAAGGTAAGTTGGTAGGTCTCGATCACATCCGGCAAAGCATGAGTTCGTCGGTATTCCTCCGTTTCCAGTATTTCCACCTCCGCCAGCCAACCCTCTTGGATTTTTCCCACTTTGGTTACCTTACCCTCCTGGCTGAACTCTTCTTGGGCAAACTTGCGGACAGCTTCTTCGACCTGCTTAATTGACATTTACCTGCCTCCCTTTATTTTTTCCAATTGGTCCAAAATCTCAGCTTCTTGCCTGTCATACTCTTTCTCGGTTATCTCTTCTAAATCATAGCTTACCTGCAGGCTCTTTAGTTTATCTTGCAGCTTTTCTTCATCAAAACCCATTTCCCGATCCACTTCCTCCTTTATTCCTTTAAGAATCTGTTTTGATAATGTTATGGGAACCTTCAGAAGATCATCCACTAAAAGCATGGATTATATTCTCCCTTTTTACTTGGGGATTTTAATATCCACGAAGTTAAATGGTGGCCATGGCCCGCTGTATTTAAAAGTAAACAGCTTTGAATATGATTTGCCCAGTTCCTGCATCCTTTGATCAAATTTTGGTTCCATATTCCGATGGATAAGGAAGGCGGTGTTAGCCACCATTCGCTCGTCAAAACAATCGTTTTTTACACAACTCACTGAGATAGGAGCCATTTTCTTCATAATCTCTTCAGTCACTTCATTCCGCTTCTTATTTAATATGTTTTCTATCTTTTTTCCCAGCTTAATTTTTGCTTGATAGAAGTTAAGACTCCTCTTGACAGCTTTCTTAAGCTTCTTCACATCTCCCGTTTCACCGATTCTTTTCATTATCAATTCCAGATCCCAGTAGACCGTGACGCTCATCTCAACCTGACCGGAGAGTCGGTTAAGCTCTTTCTCAAAAGTATTGTATTCTTGGCTCAGAAGGCTCTTCACCTGAGAAGTATTGGTCAAGATCGTGCCAAAATTAAAAGGTAGTAAGGTATCTGTTTTGGATAAAATTTGATTTAAGACTTTTTGATAAGCTTTGGTCTCTTTTCTGGTTGCTCTGAGTTCCTCCACACCATCAATATCGGATACTACGGCTCTAATCTTTTGATGTGTAATCGAGTAAACATCCCTTGTTTGATTGGCAAGTTTTGATTTTCCAAAATCCCAAGATTCAGAAGGGACAATTCCGTATAGGATCTTTTTCATTCTTGCCACTTTCTTCAATAAGATAGTTTGACGGAATTTTTTTGGTCCTCAATTGAGCCGGGATTTGCCTTTTCTTCCAGCTCTTTTTCTATTACGGATTGGAGCAATTTTCTCAGTTCTTTATCCGCTGATTGGTGACTTCTATTTGCTTTCTTTTGTCTCTGGCTGATTACTTCCTTTCTTGTTCCCAGTCTTTTTATTTCGTTGTCGAACCGCTCCCTTCTGTTCCAGGCTTTATGTAGTTCAATAAAAGGCTGTCTCATCCTCTTAGCAGCGGTAGCTGCAGTAGTGAACTTCTTGATATCATTCACCCCTCTGATATCACCGGTCTTTTTTCTTACTCTCATCTCACTCCTCCTTTAAAGCTTGGATAGCTTCCCTGATCTGCTCCTTCTGATTGTCTTTATTGTTCATGGAATTCAAAACGTCTATGCAGATCTGGGCGAATATTGGATCATCAGGTTCAAGTCTCCCTCCCCGCACTTTGATCGCCTTTCCTATTTTGATAGCCGATCGCAGAGTGGAGTGACCATCTGATAATCCTCCGTTTTGCAAACTATGCACCAATTTGACCAACTTTTGGGCTAAATGAAAAGGGAGGCCAGATTTAGCTTCAGTAATGGCACATTCTGTCTTTTTATTATAGCCTTCTAAGTGAATAGTTATCATTCTGTCCAAGAGCGCATCTTGTGCGGTATGTACCCCGGCATATTCTGCCGGGTTACTTGTAAAGATGGCCTTAAAATTCGGATGGACCTTTATAGCATCTTCCCTCCCACCGGGGAGCTCTAAAACCCCCTCTTCCAGAACAGATAAAAGGACATTGTTTGCCTCGGGACGGGACCTGGAAAACTCATCATATACAAGGATGAAACCGTTTTTGCAAGCATGGGTGAGTCTTTGATCGGACCACCTCTTGGAAGCATTCTCTTCTATTTTCAGAACAGACCCGATAAAGTTATCTCTCACATACCTTCTCCTGTAGCCGGATTTCTCACCCACTAACCCTGAAGTGGAAAGCTCTTCATCGCCGTGAATGAGTATTGTACCTTGATCAAATTGAGACGCCAGGTGCAAAGCCAGGGTAGTTTTTCCAACCCCGGTGGGACCGGAGAAGTTAACTGGATAACCAGCTTGGATGTAAGAAATAGCTCGATTGGTGATATCTTTAATCTGATGAGTTACAACAAAGTCTTTACCTGGTTTCGGGTAGAATACAGTAAGATCCCGCATGACCTCCTCCTTGTTATTCCACTGGGAAGTAATCTCGGTCCTCTTTTCTAACTTTCCCCTCATCTAGGAGCCGGTTAGCGGTTGGTATCAAACCCTGCCACCCTACACCTATCTGGTCACCAATATCGGCAAGCCTTATACCCTCGGGATGAGATTGAATGATTTCCAACACCTCTTCGTAGTAAGAAACTTCCTCAGCTTCTTCTACTTCCATCTCTTCTTCAGTAACCTCTTCAATCTTTTTTACCTTTTCTGGAGGTTTTCTCATTACTGCCATACGATATGCTTCTCTCCCTTTGATAAGCTCCTGGCGAAAAGAAAGCCTTTCGTTTCGGAAACCCTTTAGGATTTCCCTTAATTCATCTAGCCTACTGACTCTACTTCCAGAAAGCATTTTATTTAAATCCGCTGCCGCGTTGCGCCTACTTTTGGAAGCCTCATCCAGAAATGTTCTGGACTGGTTTAACAGATCTCCCACTTCCCGTCTTCTTTCTTCACTTCCTTCAGCTAACCAGTTTCTAAGTTGCTCACTTTTAGCTTCCCTAGTGCGGGCAAACTCCTTTAAAGTTTGATTGGTTTCTACCTTAAGCTGATTGGCATAATCAGAGAGTGCATTCCTCGATTCCGCTAGCTTGTTTGTTAGCTCAGTGGCCATCTTATCCCTATCGTCGGAAAAATTCTTAAGGGCAGTCCGAGTTTCTTCTCGTAACTGATTTATAAATTCCCCCCTGGCTTCTTTTGATTCCTTGACTTCTTCT
>CAYUCE010000073.1:0-6961 GCA_964443275.1 uncultured Thermotogae bacterium
TTCCTCTATAGGCTTTTTGCCCCTTTTATTTTTTGCCTAAGAGGGGGAAGTTGAGATAGGTAAAAAACCTTTCCTTGCCCTCTCTCCGGCACTTTTAGGAATGCTTCCTATGCCCGGCGGCGCTCTCCTATCCGCCCCTTTAGTAGAAGAAGGCGGGAAGGAAATAAGTGGCCAGATAAAGGCCTCCATAAATGTGTGGTTTAGGCATATCTTATTTTTAGTATATCCCCTAGCACCAGCCTTGATCGCTTCAGCCAGAATAGCTGAATTGGAAGTTTATCAGGTTATCCCTTATTTGTTTCCCGCCCTGATATTCTCACTGCTTTTAGGATATTTCTTTTTCTTAAAAGATATTCAAGGGAGGATGGAATACCGGGATCAGTTTTCGTTCAAAAAGCTCATGGTCCCTATAACGATTATCTTAACTGCACCTCTACTGGATCTTACCCTCAAAAGCTTTTTCGAGTTTGAAGTGCCGGAAATTGCTACCTTAATGGGGGTATTAGCCAGCTTGGCTCTGGGACTCTTTTTTGGAAGAATTACCCTAAAAAAACTTTTCCAAATAGGAAAAACAATGCAGCCCTGGAAGTTTGCCCTAATCATTTTTGGTATGTTTACCTTCTTAAATATCTTTAAGACCTCCGGTGCTCCTCAGTTAATGGCTGATATACAAATGCCGTTGGTGGTCCTTTGTGTTTTAGGTGGATACTTATTGGGAGTGATAACCGGTCGTATCCAGGCACCAATGTCTATCCTGGTCCCTATCTATGCTGTCCGGTTTGGGAACATGACTCATCTAGTCTTTGCGTTTACCTTCTTCAGTGTCTTTTTGGGTTACTGTGTCTCACCTATTCACCCTTGTGTTTCGGTATCTGTGGAATACTTTAAAATATCCATCCGGGAGGTGATCATTACCCTAGGTCCTCCCACCCTCCTAAGTTTAGCCATTTTAGTGTTAGCAGCTATATTTTGGTTATAGTTACCGAATTTAACTAAATTTTAGAAAACCTTCGGAGTCCACGTATAAAAACCTTCTGATGTCTTGGGTACTTCCTTTTTCAAATTCCCGATCTCGGATTCTTATATCGGCCGGCTTTTTATAGCTGGAAAGTGTGTTCACATGCTCTTCAACATGTTTTTTGACTATCTCTCGAATGTCACCTTCACGCTCCCAGATGGGTACTTTTTGGGGATCCCATCCACGCTTTTCAGCTATCAGCTCGTAGTTAGGATAGATGCAAGCGATTAATCTTTCTGTCTTTCCTTCCCTGGCTTCCGGATCTTTTCCCACCAGTATTTCTTCTACATAATGGGATCTTAAGAAGCGCTCCTCAATTTCCTCAGGGTAGATATTGCCCGCCCCGCTTAAAGTAAACATGCTGTCCGTTCTTCCCATGATCCTTAAATATTTCTTTCCTCCAACCGGGACCGTCTTCCCTAAATCCCCGGTGTGAAGCCATCCCTCATCATCAATTTTTCTCCCGGTCGCTTCCTCATTTTGATAATATCCTTTCATAACATTGGGTCCTTTAACCAGAATCTCCCCTACCTCGTCTTGGTTTAGATTGATCAGCTTTTCTCTGACTGAGGGAAGGGGAGGTCCAACCGTACCGGATGCGTAACCTCCGGGAGGATTGACGTTAGTAGCGGGAGCAGCCTCAGTCATACCGTATCCGGTCATAATATTTCCCACCCCTTCAAAAAATGCTGCCGTATAGGGAGAAATCTTGGCTCCACCGGAGATAAAGTATTTTATCCTTCCCCCCATCACTTCCAGTATCCTTTTTCTCAGCAGTCTTCCCTGGTATTTAGGGGGCAGCTTGGTCACCATCCAACCTGCCTTTCTCTTATTAACATCCCGCTCTATATTGCGAATTAGATGATCATATAACCTAGGAACTCCCACCAAATAAGTGGGTTGTAAATCTCCCAGATACTCAACTATAGCAGTAGTAGGAGGGACGGTTACAAAAAGGGCTCCCACTAACCGAGCAATATCAAAAATGAGCCTTCCAAATCGATGCCCCCAGGGCATTATGGAAGCCATCCGATCATCACCCTTTACCTGAAATACTTCTATCCCATCCAGCGCATTGCTGATGATATTTTTATGAGTTAGCATCACCCCTTTGGGTTTGCCGGTAGTGCCCGAGGTATAGATTATGGCTGCTACATCTTCTTCAGTTGGTAGGTAGGCTGGCTCCTCATATAACCCGCCTGACAAAACCTCCTTCCATGTATATTTTTGTTTATTCGCTAATTCCCTCTCCTCAAGCCCTACCCACTTACCGTTCATCAAGGGTCCGGTCTTGAGGCCAAGAGGCATGTCCTCAATTTCAATCAACTTCTCCATTGCGGAAAGATCAAGGTAATCTACCCCTTTCTCCTTGGCCTGTTTTAAATTTGACTTATCAGCAATAAGAAATTTTGATCCGGAATTTTCCAGGTCGTAATAGATAGTGTCTGGGGACTCCAAAGGAAAGAGCTGGACCGGTATCCCCCCTGCCTTTTGGATTCCGCAGTTAGCGATATCCCACTCCGGAGTATTATTACCTAAAAGCCCCACTCGATCATTTTTTTCAACTCCCAGCTTAGTCAGGGCGCTGGCAAAATAGTCGGAAAAGCTGTCAAGCTCCTTGTAGGTGGTTCCCACCCACTTGGTATAAAAATCATCTGATTTGGTTCCAAACTCTCCTAATATCTGCGGTTTGACGTAATCAAAACTTTCTCTTAAATTTTTGGGAACCTGTTGAACAATAGCTATCCTATTTCCAAATTCTTTAGCCGCCCTCCTGCTGGCGGAAATTTCCGTAATTGATTTCAAGTCCTTTTTATTCACCATTTTTGATCACTTTTGTTGGGTAACATTATAGCATTTTTGATCCCAAATTCATAACTTATGTCGTTTGGTGTGTTTTCTAGATGAGAAAGGGGATTAGGACTAGCTTGGAGGTCTTAACTATTTTTTCTCATTTTTTAGCCTCCCCTAAAGGTGGTATAATTTTTCCCCAAGTAACTTCATTATCAGAAAGCTGTTGCCATAGCATAGCGGCAGCTTCCATGAGATAGGTACAAAATTAATTGTTCAGGAGGAATGATCAACTTATGAAACCGGAACTTTTTGCTCTTTTTACCGCCTTATTCTGGGCCCTGGGTTCCTACTTTGGAAAAGCTGGCTTACATATGGCCAACCTTCAACCCAAGGTGGGGCTTGTTATCAGGTTGGCTGTCTCTTTAGTAATAGTAGCAGTAATTGCCGGACCGAAGCTCAATCATCTAGTAGAAGCTGCCGGAACCACCGCCGGAAGAAAGGGGCTGATTTACTTGTTTATATTCGAAGGAATAGTGGCCGGGGCTTTTGGTATGCTCTTCTATTACAACGCCATTAAAAGCGGTCAGCTTTCCAAGGTTATGCCCATTGCCTTCACCACCCCTCTGTGGGGCTTTTTATTGGCCGTTACTTTTGCCGGTGAAAAGATAACTTTGCTCAAAGGCACTGGAGCTGGCCTAGCAATTTTGGGGATTTTGCTCCTCACCGCTAGTTGATTTTCGAATTGCTATCTCTGGAGTCCGCTTCACCCAATTGCACTTTTACCACAAATCTATTTAAATCAAATAACCCATGTTTGAGCTGATGAGTGAGGAAGAGCACCTTAAAAAACTACCGGAAAAAATCAATATAAGACCCCTTGATCCCCATAAAGACAAACAATACGTAAGACATATAGCTTGTGAAACCGCTTTTATGGGAAGGCCACTCGAACACTTTATGGACGGACGCAAAATTTTTGCCGACTTGATGACCAATTACTACCTTTACTACGAGCCAGAATCCTGTTTTGTGGCAGAAGATAAGGAAAGATCAAAGGTAGTGGGTTACCTGTTGGGAACTAAAGATACAAATCGGGAAAGAAGAATTTCACACCTTTTTATCTACCCAAAGGTAGTTGGAAAGCTTCTCACTTTCCGGTACTCGTTCGGCCAGAAAACTATTATCCATGCTTTTAGAGCTTTGCGCTCCTATATTCTGGATGAAAACTTAAGGCCCCCGGTTGATAAATATCCTGCCCACCTCCATATAAATCTCTTAGCAAGATATCGCAGGATGGGAATTGGAACTCAACTGATGGATGCATTTATTAGATACTTGATAAGTTGCAGAGCAAAAGGTGTGCACCTGATCACCACCTCCAATAATTCTGGAGCCATCTCTTTTTATGAAAAGTACGGTTTCAACATTTACCGAAGGGTTGAAACCAGCCTCTGGAGCTCTCTAATTGAGGGAAAGATAGAAAACTTAATTTTCACTATGGGCTTACCACTTGAGGAGAAAACTTAAATTTAAATATTAATCCAAAGAGCGAAGACTATAAACTACAGTCTAATGGTCGCTTTCTTGCAGGGGGCTATCTTCTAAATTATAATAATTGTTGGATCCAGCACTTACCTTGCACGCAATGCTGTATTGCTTCTGGCTATACCTTGCTCATCAAAGGTAAGTTCTGAACTGAAGGGGGAAGTAAATATGCCAAATAACGACGGACTTAAACTAAAAGTGGCCGAAGCCCAGCAGCAGGATGTAGGTAAGGGAATAGTTAGAATTAGCCCTTCCAATATGAGAAACCTAGGTATTTCAGAAGGTGAGCTAATAGAGATTGTAGGTAAAAGCAGTACTGCCGGTATAGCAGTTAGAGGTTACAGTGAAGACGAAGGACTGGATATAATCAGAATCGATGGGCTAATGCGGTCTAACGCCGGGGTGGGTATTGGAGATTATGTAGAAGTCAAAAGGGCCGAAATCAAGGAAGCAAAAAAAGTCTCTTTAGCTCCAGCTAGAAAGAACATTCGCCTGCAAGCACCCGGGGATAGCCTTAAGAGAATGCTTTTAAACAAGCCCGTAAAGACCGGCGACCTTATATCTACTACGGTTTCCAGGGCCCGATCGCCCTTCAGTTCAGATCCATTTGCGAAAGAGCTCTTTTCCGACACCTTCTTTAGGGACTTCATGGAATACCCAGCCTTTGGATTAGGTGAAATAAGACTTAAAGTGGTGACCACTTCCCCTAAAGGGATTGTCAAAGTTACCGAAAATACCGAAGTGGAGCTGCTACCAGAATACGTGGAAGTAGAGGAGAGGGTTCTGCCTGACGTCACTTACGAAGACGTAGGGGGGCTAAAATCGGTCATCGAAAAAATCCGGGAGATGGTAGAACTTCCCTTAAAACACCCGGAACTATTTGATCGGTTGGGAATAGAAGCACCCAAAGGAGTATTACTTCATGGCCCACCGGGGACAGGTAAAACGCTTTTGGCTAAGGCGGTAGCCAACGAATCGGACGCCCATTTCATCTCCATAAACGGACCGGAAATTATGAGCAAATACTACGGGGAAAGTGAGCAGCGCTTACGGGATGCCTTTGAAGAAGCTGAACAAAACGCACCCTCAATAATATTTATAGATGAGCTTGACTCCGTTGCCCCCAAGCGGGCCGAGGTCACCGGTGAAGTAGAAAGGCGGGTGGTCGCCCAGCTTCTCTCGCTTATGGATGGCCTAGAGGAGAGAAAGAACGTAATTGTCATCGGGGCTACCAACCGGGTTGATGCTGTAGATGCAGCACTTCGCAGACCGGGAAGGTTTGACCGAGAGATAGAGGTAGGAGTCCCAGATGCCGAGGGTAGAAAAGAGATCTTTATGATCCACACCCGGGGAATGCCCTTGGCCGAAAACGTTGATTTGGACAGGTTTGTAGATCTCACTTATGGGTTTACCGGCTCGGATATTGCGGCACTTTTTCGGGAAGCGGCTATGAATGCCCTAAGACGCGCACTTCCCCAAATAGATCTGGAAGAAAAAATAATCCCTAAAGAAATATTGGATAATCTGTTTGTAACCCGTGATGATTTAAATCAGGCCATGCGGGAGATAGAACCCTCGGCCTTGCGAGAGATATTTGTGGAAATACCAAACGTTACCTGGGAAGATATTGGAGGCCTGGGAGGTGTAAAGCAACTTTTAAGGGAGACGGTAGAATTACCTCTCAAAAGGCCCGATTCCTTTAGAAGAGTGGGAGTGGAACCCCCCAAAGGAGTATTGCTTTACGGCCCACCGGGTAACGGTAAAACCATGCTAGCCAAGGCGGTAGCCAACGAATCGGAAGCCAACTTTATCTCAGCTAAAGGATCGGATTTACTCTCTAAATGGTATGGGGAATCCGAGCAAAGAATAGCCGAAGTCTTTAACAAAGCCCGCCAGGTAGCTCCCTCCATAATCTTCTTGGATGAGCTAGATAGCTTGGCGCCGGCCAGAGGAAGCTTTGCCGGTGAGCCCCGGGCTACCGAGCGCATAGTAAACCAATTATTATCTGAGCTGGACGGCTTAGAGGAACTTAGAGAGGTGGTGATAATCGGAGCCACCAACCGCCCGGATATAGTTGATCCCGCACTACTTAGACCGGGAAGATTCGATGAGCTAATTTACGTACCTGTTCCCGATAAAGAGGCCCGGCGTAAAATCTTCCAAGTACACACCCGCAAGATGACCCTGGCAGAAGATGTAGATATCGACCCACTGGTGACCAAAACCGAAAGATATAGCGGCGCCGATGTAGCAGCGGTCTGCAAGAAGGCTGGTCGATTAGCAATTAGAGAAAACACCGAAGCCGTGGATGTAAAGATGCCCCATTTTCTAAAAGCTATTGATGATACACCTCCTTCTATATCCTCCCGGATGGAAGAAAGATATAAAGAAATCGCCGGGCAATTACGGGAGCAGAAGATGCGTGCCCCTATAGGATTTGAAACCAAAAGTTACCCGGAAGACAAACCAGAGACCAAATCCGGTTAAGTTTGCCAGTTTTTGGAGGGGATTTGAACTCACCCCGAGGCGGGTGGTGGCTTATAGATAGGTGGTGCCGAGGGTGGGATTCGAACCCACACGAGCAAATGCTCACGGACTCCTGAA
>CAYUCE010000074.1:0-6834 GCA_964443275.1 uncultured Thermotogae bacterium
AAAAACTCCGAAGCCATAGTAAAATCTTTTTTCAAATAAAAGCGCACCGAGGAACTTAGATCACTAGCTGGGTTTCCCCACCCGTATTTTTCCAGGTCATAGGCTAAGCAGGGTCCGCTGGAGAATAGGTGTTTGGCGGCTAAATCTCCTATTATCTTCGAGACTTCAAAAAGCGAAGGTTCAGGGGGATCAAACCCCTTTAAAAATTCGAAATCAGACCTTAACCTAAGCTTACTAATAACAAATTTTGCCTGGAGAAATGAAAAGGAGTCGTAATAAGTATCGGTCACCTCCCTAAATGCTTCCACATCCCCAGCCAGAATTTGATTATATAAATCCTCCAGTTTCTTAGGAAAAGCCGTTCGATGTCTCTCGATCAATAGATCCCATTTTTTAAGTACCTGATCCCATTGTTTTGGAACAATTTTTTCTACTTCCATTCGAGGATAGACCACTTGCTTTTGCCAGATGAAGAGAACTTCATAGGGAATATTGTTTATAACTACCTCACCCTGGCCTGCTTTATGTGCTTCCGGGAAGAGATCGGGATTTTCCTGGTACGATACCTCATAACTTTTGGCGATGTCTGAAAGATTCCTATAAGTCCCCGGAGATAGATAAGCTTTAATTACACTCCTGTTAGAATCTGTAAAAACCAGGCTTTTGTGCCCTTTTTGATACATGAAATGCAGCCTGGTGTTGAAATACCTTTTATCTAAGTTTAATACTGCTTCACCTTCATTCAACCCGTTACTGATTCCCATTTTTGTGCTAATTGCATGAACAAATTCCTTCTTAAATTGCTTCACCTAATCCTCCTGTCCATTTTATGAAGGTGTCTTAGAGTCCGATAGGTGTAGACTGCTGCGGTGATGAATGCATGGCACGCTATGGAGAATAAAGCGTAGATTGGCTCCCCTAACATAATGAAGATTAGAATGTGGACGTTATATAAATTTCTTCGGCCAGCGATCCTTCGAAAATGAGTTTCAAACTTCCCGTAAACATCTAAACACCTTCCACTAGCCTGGCCAAAGCGATTATAGATATCTCGATAAAAGGCCGTTAAAGCCACTATAATTAAGGCCAAAATTAGCGGTTTGGCTCCTAAGGAGAGGGATAAATAATAAGCTAGCCCTATAATCCATGCGGCTTCAAAAAGTAGATCGAATGAGTGTTCCAATGATCCAATTTTAGTGGTCATTCCTTTTACTCTAGCTAATTTTCCGTCTATACCGTCCATTAGTCCTACCAGGAAAGTAATTGATGATCCAGCCAGCAAATGGTCACTAACGAATAGATAAACTACCAGATAGGCAAGTAAATTCACTACTATACTGATCTGATTCGGCGTTACGGAGTAATTTGCCAGTCTTATCACAGCCCAGGTCTCAACTGGGCTGTGTATATACCGGGCAATAAGATCTGGGGGGTCCTTTTGGCCTCCTTGAATTAGCGTGTACTCAGCTTCTCTCTTTGCTGCTTCCGTGTTGACAGGAAACCAATAAGGTTTGATATCTCTTCTAAGTTCAGACACGTAGCTATTTATTTCCGAAACCTTTACCACCTTTACCGGAAATTGACATACCAGTTGAGAAAGGAAGGTTTTATAATCGATTTTTTTATCATTCAGGTTCCTTTCTAATACTGAAATAGTACTTTTATCCAAAACTGCTATTTTTGTCCATGCCCAGCTTTCATTACTTTCCACCTGCCCAACTGGACTTACCTCTCCTTCTTTTTCCTCATCCACCATTATTATCGAGGCCTCATCTAACAATAGACCGCTTCGGTCTATGAGATGTTCGATAATCCGAGGGTCAATAAGGTAGTTACCTGATAGAAAGAGATAGCGTTCTTCTTCCTTAAACTCAAGCACACCACTTATTTCTTCGAATTTTACCCACTTAATTGGTAAGCTGGTTTTTTCTTGCAGAGATTCGCATCTTATTTTCCCTACAAGATAAACAGCCTCTATACTAAAGCGGGCCAAATATCTCAAGGTGCGTTCAACTAGGGAAGCACCGCACACAATCTCAAAGCTGGGGTTTGCTATTATCGCTTTCATGAGGGGGCAGAGAGGCAGTGTTCAGCCAATGCGAGGTCTTCCACCGTATCTATATCCATCCAAAACAAGCCAGATACATCTATAGTTTTGAAGTCAATACCCCATTCAATTAAGGTTAAGACAGCAGAAGTCAGAGTAAGCTTTGCGTCTTTACTGTCAGGATATTTTAAAGCCTCGAAAACCGTGGGGGTTAACGAGAAGACACCGGTGTCAATTCCATCCCAACTTGATAAGTTCTTCCCTATAGCAATTAAGTGGCCATCTTTTACCTTGACCTTGGTAGCTTCATCTACCTGAGAAAGGGTAAAGTGCTTTGGTATTTTGCTATCTATACATAGGCCAAGCCCTTTATTTTTAGAAGCTTTCTGGTAGATGGCAGGATCAACTACATGGTCAGCCATGGTCAGGAAGAACTGCTCTTTTTTTTTAAGCATATCCTTGCATTTTAGTAAGGAACTTCCATTCCCCCGTTCGTAGTCTTGATTAATTATTGGAATTATGTGAAAAGGGTAATCCATCTTATTTAAAAAACGGCTTATGGTTTCAGATTTAAATCCTAGTACTACTATTACTCTATCTGGATCTGCGGTTTCTAGCCCATCTAAAACATGCTTTATTAACGGTTTATCATCCAGTGTAATCAGGGGTTTGGGAAGGGAAATACCATCCTCTTTAAATCTATTTCCCATTCCAGCAGCTAAAATGAGCCAGTCCATCTTATACCTCCGATGGTATGTAGCCATCGTACTCACTGCTTGTGAAGGTGAACCGAGCGTTATCTTTCCCTTTCTCCTCGGATATACTCTTCGAACCGTTTCAGTGCCTCTTTATCCGAGTATTGTTTTGGAGGATGTTTCATGGTCCAAGCAGATACGGAAGTCAAAGCACCCCCTATACCTCTATCTAGTGCCAATTTACAGGCTCTTATAGTATCTATGACCATTCCTCCACTGTTAGGAGAATCCTCCACTGAAAGCCTAAGGTCTAGTGATACCGGCACGTTGCCGAATTCCCTACCCTCCATCCGGATGAAGCCTATTTTGTTATCATCAAGCCAAGGCACGTAATCAGAGGGGCCAACATGGATATCATACGAGGAAAGGGGCTCTTCCAATTGTGATTGTACAGCTTCCGTCTTGGAAATCTTTTTGGATTTTAGGCGGGAGCGTTCAAGCATATTCAGAAAATCGGTATTCCCTCCCACATTTAGCTGATATGTACGATCTAGCGTTAATCCACGATCCTCAAATAATTTGGTCAATACCCGGTGAATAATGGTAGCCCCTAGCTGAGATTTAATATCGTCCCCCAACACTGGAAGCCCTTTTTGCTCGAATCTCTGTGCCCAGTTATCATCGGAGGCAATAAATACGGGTATACAATTTATCATGGCAACTCCAGCCTCTAGACAGCTTTGGGCATAAAAGGTAGTAGCCTCCTCAGAGCCAACGGGTAGATAATTTATTAAAATCTGGGCCCCAGTGCTTTTTAGTTCCCCTACCACATCTACCGGTTCTTGAGTAGCTATCCTAAAAGCTTCCTTTTCAGAATAACCGGACATATGTTCAGCAACCCCGTCCATGACCGGTCCTTTTTGTACCTTCACCCCCATGGTTTTAAATTCTTGAAAGACTTGGGTGCAATTAGGTGGAGCGAAGATGGCTTCGGATAAATCGCGTCCAACTTTCCTGCGGTCGATATCAAAGGCGCAAACTACTTTTATATCCTCTACTTTATATCCTCCCAGTTTTGGATGTAGTAACCCGATGTTATTGTGATTTGTGTGTTTTTTATAAAAATGTAAACTCTGCACCAAGGAAGAAGCGCAGTTTCCAATTCCCACTATAGCTATTCTTATCTCTCGATCAGGGTTTGTCATATATACCCCCTTTGTTTAGTTCCTCTGCTTCAGTTGTACCTTCTTTTAATCTCCTAAGTCCACTCTTAATAATCTCCGCTCTTTCTTCAGCTACCCCTTTTACAGCCGTTAACTCCTCTTGGTTTGCTTTAAACACCTCCTCAATCCCTTTGAAACGATCTATTAGCTGATTTATTATCGGTGAGCCACTATCCCGTCAAGGCCTATTCTCACCTGAGTTCCAGAAGCAGTTGCTCTTCAAGATCCTTCAGCAAAGAAATTTTCATGATAATGATCCCGTAAATCAAATGGCAAACTTACATTCCCCTTCTTTCCTTTAGGAAATTTGGGCCTTGAAAAAATTTTTAGGATGTTGTTCAAAACACCCCTTGCTGTATATTTTGAGCCTTTTAGCACTCGAGCCACCTAAATGCTAATAAAATGATATTAAAATTCTCGGTTTTGGCAAGGCCCCCCTCATCACTTACCTATAATCTTAGGATACGTCCCATTTTATCATCTCACTCCGGCACCTTGTATAAATGGAGAGCAGATTGGTTAGCTAAGCTTGACTGAGATGAGTACCTTGAGTAACCTGTTAGCTGAATAATAATATGTATACGAGCTTTGACAGGAGGAAAGATGTCTAATCGTTATAGAGCCAAAAATGGTGATAGTGACCTTTTCCAGCGGTTTGAAGGAAATCCCATTTTGGCAGCGGAAGATTGGCCATATCCGGCTAATACGGTATTCAATCCGGGAGCGACCACCGTAAATGGGAAGACTTTACTCTTAGTCAGGGTAGAAGATAAGCGGGGTTTTTCTCATCTTACTAAAGCGGTAAGCGAAGACGGCAGGACAAATTGGCAGATCGATCCCTCCCCCACTTTAATCAGGGATCAAGATTTTCAAGAAGAGAGATGGGGCCTTGAAGACCCCCGGGTGATATGGCTGGAGGATCAGGAAAAATACGGGATAACCTATACCTCCTTTTCCCCCGGCGGCCCCCAGGTTTCCTTGGCCATGACCGAAGATTTCAAAACTTTTGATCGAAAAGGGACTTTGGTTCCCCCTGAGGATAAGGATTCCTCCTTATTTCCTCGAAAGTTTGATGAACGGTACGTTCTGATTCACCGCCCTATAGTCAAAAGAGAAGCCCATATTTGGATATCACTTTCACCGGATCTTGTTCACTGGGGAGAACACAGAATTTTAATTCCCGCCCGGGGAGGCTGGTGGGACTGCCATCGAGTAGGCCTAGGTCCTCCACCCATTGAAACCCCCGAGGGTTGGCTTATTATCTATCATGGGGTTAGGGAAACTGCCGCCGGTAGCCTGTATAGAGTTGGCTTTGCTCTGCTCGATCTTGCGGAACCGTGGAAGCTTATCCGACGATCTGAAGAGTGGGTATTTGGTCCTAAAGCGGAATATGAGTTCATTGGAGATGTCCCCGGAGTAGTCTTTCCGACCGGGTCGGTAATAGATAAGGAGGCAAACGAGCTCATAATCTACTATGGAGCGGCAGATACTACGGTAGCGATGGCTTATGCCGATTTGAAGGAAGTTATCGATTATGTAAGAAGCTGTCCGGCGCCGTAGGAAGATAATGGGATCAAACCGGGCATCATGAAAATTGCTATGCTTTCCTCTATATCTTGGCGTACTCCGCCTAGGGACTACGGACCCTGGGAGCAAATAACCAGTATTCTCACCGAAGGATTAGTGAAGAAAGGATATCAGGTGACCCTATTTGCCACCGGAGATTCCAAAACTTCGGCTACCTTGCATTGGGTATGCCCACGTCCCTATTCGGAGGACTCGAAGCTTGACCCCAAAGTATGGGAAGCTTTACATATATCCGAAGTGTTCGAACAGGCAGCAGATTTCGACCTAATTCACAATCATTTTGATTTCCTACCTTTGTCTTATTCATCTTTAGTAACTACCCCGGTTCTTACTACTATTCACGGCTTCTCTTCCCCCCGGATTCTACCCGTATATAAAAAATATGATCATAGTACTTATTACGTAGCCATAAGCGATGCTGATCGCCATCCAGAACTTAATTACATAGCTACTACTCACCATGGTATTCCTGTAGAGGAATATAAATTCGATGATCAACCTTCTGACTACCTACTTTTCTTGGGCAGAATTCACCCTCATAAAGGGACCTCTGAAGCTATCAAAGTGGCCAAGCAAACAGGCCTACGTTTGTTAATCGCTGGAATCATTCACGATCAAGAATATTTCAACCGTCAAGTAAAGCCCCAGCTAGATGGAGATAAGATTAGGTACCTGGGCAAAGTAGATTCTGATCAGAAAAAAGAGCTTTTATCCAAAGCTCGCTGCCTGCTTCATCTGATCAATTTTGATGAGCCATTTGGCCTGACGGTAATTGAAGCTATGGCCTCCGGGACCCCGGTCATTGCTTTAAATCGAGGATCCATGCCCGAAATAATAAGCCCAGGACGGACTGGCTTTTTGGTCCAAGATGGAGAACAAGCGACAGAGTGCATTGGGAAACTGGACTCTATCGATCGAGGTGAATGTAGACGGTGGGTTAAGAAGCACTTTTCGGCTCAGAAAATGGTGGAAGAATATAGCTTAATCTATGAACGGATAATAAATGAGAGAAATGAAAGGGGGAAACTGAAATGACTAAATTAAGTCAGATACTAAAAGAGATTCCAGTCTCCTTTGTGGCAACTTATCCTCCTAGACAGTGCGGCATAGGGACCTTCACTCATGATTTGGCATCGGCAGTAGCCGAGCTTCAAGGTGAGGAATTGAGCGAAAACAAACATCTACAAGTAATTGCGCTGGATGATCAACCCCAGGGGTATTCTTATGATGAAGAAGTGGATTTTGAAATCGAAGCCCAAAAAAGAAACGACTACATCAAAGC
>CAYUCE010000075.1:0-6778 GCA_964443275.1 uncultured Thermotogae bacterium
AAGAACCAGTCCTAAAAGTACAAGTGCCGTCCCATACTGAATATGGCGGGTTTGTCTGTAAAAGACGCTCTCCGTAGCCATGACGAATAAGTGATAGGGGAGGGCCATTACCGGTGACAGAGGGGAGTTGGGTACTTTTCCGGAGAACACGGCAGCAGTAAAGATTATGGGGGCGGTCTCTCCAGCAGCTCTACCCAAGGCCAGAATTGAGCCGGTTAAGATGCCTGAAAGCCCAGAAGGTAGCACCACTTTTCTGATAGTTTGCCATTTTGTGGCTCCCAAAGCCAAGGAAGCCTCTCTGAACCCTTTTGGAACTGAAAGCAATGCTTCTTCTGAGGCCCTGATGATGACCGGCAATACAAGTAAAGCCAGAGTCAGGGAGCCGGAAAGAAGGGAAATCCCGAAGCCCGAAAACCTTACAAAGAAGGCCAATCCAAACAGACCAAACACTACTGATGGAACTCCGGCCAGGTTATTGATACCTAATCTAATTATGCGAATTACAGTCCCCTGCTTAGCATATTCGGTTAAATATATGGCTGAAAGTATCCCCAGAGGAAGAGAGAAGGCCAAAGTACCAATGGCAAGATAGAGTGTCCCTACCAGTGCTGGGAAAATCCCCCCCTCAGTCATGGCCTGGCGGGGAAAGGCGGTCAAAAATTCAATAGATATGGCAGATGCCCCTCTTGCTATTATGAAGTAAAGAATCATCCCCAAGGCAGCTAATATAATCAAAGTGGCTACTCCCATAGAAGCAAAAGCTACTTTTTGAGTAATTCTTCGCCTCAACGTTCAACCTCCTTGTAGCGATGTGAGATCCAGTCTGCAACTATGTTAATAAATAAGGTAAATAAGAAAAGCACTATGCCGATAGCAAATATTGCGTGGTAGTGCTGGCCTCCCCAAACTGCTTCTCCAATTTCTGCGGCTATAGTGGCGGTCATGGGGCGAACAGGCTGCAGGAAAGAGGTAGGGATTATAGGGCTCATTCCGGTTATCATCAGCACAGTCATGGTTTCACCAACCGCCCGGCCCATACCTAGGATCGCCGCACATGATATGCCTGATAAGGCCGCCGGTACGGTGACTTTGTATATGGTCTGCCACTTCGTTGATCCCAAAGCTAGGGCAGCGTCTTTGTAACTTTTTGGAACTGCACTGATGGCATCTTCAGCCACACTTACCACGGTAGGCAAAGCCATTATCCCCAGCAGCATCGATCCAGTTAGCGCAGTTTTGCCAATGGGTAAATTGAATGTCTCCTTAACCCAGGGAACCACTATCATCAAACCGAAAAAACCATAAACTACGGAGGGTATACCGGCCAAGAGTTCAATGAAGGACTTCAATAAATCACGTAAGGAAGGAGGAGCAATTTCTGATATGAATATGGCGGCTGCAATTCCCAGTGGAACACAAATAAGTAAAGCCCCCAAAGTAACCCAGAGTGATCCCAAAAGTAGTGGTAAAATACCGTAATCGGGTGAATCAGCAGTAGGATACCAATACTTACCGACCAAAAAATCGAGTGGACTATATTCCACAAATAAAGGAAGTCCTTCATGGAATAAAAAAAGCATTATCAAGAACAATACGATGATGGAAACGAGGGCACAGATTAAAAAGAAATATCTGATTAACCGCTCTTTTAACCTTCTGTAGGTCATATTTTAGTTATTTAGTTCTTGGTTCTCAGTTAACTAAATCCTGAATCCATACTCCTGATACCTTACCCTAAGTATTTCGCTCCTAACTTTTTGAAAAGGAATTTACAAAAGCTAGGGTACGTCTCATAAAGAGGGATATAACCTTGCTCCTTGACTACACACTGACCAGTATAAGAATAAATGAAATCTAACCACTTAGCAATGATCGGTTTGGCTGGTTCCCACTGGCCATTTGTCCTTTCTCCATCTATGTACATGTAAAGAGACCGGCTAATAGGATAAACCCCTTCACGTACATTACGGATGGTAGCTGAAATGTAAATTTCTCCTTTTGCAGATACTCTAGTCACCTTTAATCCCTCTCCCAAATAACCCATCCCAATGTATCCAATGGCCCCTTCAGCGCCAGATACTGTCTCAGCCATCTCGGCGTTGGAACCTACAAAAATCGTATCTGGTCTTAGTCTAGCTCCTTTGCCCTCCACCTCCTCGATAACCATCTCCAAAAAGGACCCGTAAGTGCCGGAGGTGGTATCTCTGGAGACCACTACTAGTCTCCTATCCGGACCTCCTAAAGCTTTCCAATTAACAATTTTTGGGTTCACGTAGATCTTCGCTATTTGCTCAAAAGTAAGCTGATCTTTTGGATTCGAAGGATGTACTACCACGGCAATACCATCTTTGGCTATGGCGAATTCTACCGGATTAACCCCCTTTTCTTCGGACATTTTTACTTCTTCATCTCTTATAGGACGCGAGGCATCCGCTACGTCACAAGTACCATTGATCAAGCTAGTTATTCCCACTGAGGAGCCACCGCCCTTTATAGTAACCGAATAGTCAGGATAGGCCTCCATGAAAAGCTCCGAAGCACGTTGGGCGATGGGAAGAACTGTGGTTGATCCAACAATATTGAGAGTAGAAGAAGATGTAGCGATAACATTAAGGGAAAAGATGCTCATTAAGCTTACCAGTAGAATAGCTAATAGAAATTTGCTGTTCAGTTTCATTATGCTCCCCTCCGGACTTCTTTCCCTTCTGCGAAGCAGAGAGTTACGTAGTAATTTCATTTTTCCTCCTAAATTTAAGTGAATAGATTTTGATTTTCAAACACTGCCCTTTCCTTAGTTAGAACATACGAGATCCCAAAACGAACGTTTAAGGATATAATTTTCCTGCTCCATCTACCACTTCCTTTTTTAAATACCCTATATGATTTCATCTATCTTTTTTGGGATTTAGGGATTAGGGATCATGTTTTTAGGATTAGGGATTTAGTTTGAAAGGCAAGTTTTTACTCCAGCCTCCTTATTCCGTAATCCATATTACTTACGCAAAACTTATTCCATACTCCATCAATCCATATCCCTTAAACAAGCTTCTCATAAATGTATTTAATAGAGAATCAATATAGAAAACGAACATATTATATAGAAGATGACCAATCCTGTCAAGGATTAGCAGAAAAAATCGCTGGCTGTTGATGAAGGTTTTTAAGATAGGCAAAGATTCCAACAGAAGATAACCTAATTTCATAAAAGTGGGTGACTGAATTGTTGAAAGTGTCTATTTTAAGCCGGTGAGGGAGAGGCGGCATCCAGCGCCGTCTCTGCGATATTAGTACCGTAGTCCTTTGCTCTTCCTATAGAATCTGAGACTATACCTAGAAGTTGAGAAACTTTTGAATCTAGTTCGTAAAGACGCTTATTCAAGTTGGTCAAGCGATCATCGACCTTTTTGCTTAAGTCTAAAGCTAGATTGGCCTGATCGGTATCTTTGTTCTCCAAGGCAGTAACCGCTTTTTCAATGGTTTTTATGACTAAATCTTCAACGGGCAAAATGCTAGATATAATAGCCTCGTCAAACCTATCCTCAAGGGAACCGGCCACATCAGCTATTTTAACCGCATGATCGGCAATCCTTTCCAACTGATAAGCTGCAGTATGATAGCTTAAAAATTCTAATCTGCCAATACCAACTTCCTCTTCGTATAACACATCTCTTAAAGCAAATCTAAACTGTCGGGAGATCATCAAAAAGAGCCTGTCCACATCAGTATCTCGATCTTTCACATCTTGAGCCAGTTCCCCGTCATTAGTTTTCAAAGCAGTCAGTGCATCTTTAAGCATAGATTTGGTAATAAGATAAATCCTTTTAACAGTTTGAGGAACAGATAGTTCAGAAGAGTCCAAAAGATTGTGTATAGTTATGGAAGTTCCCGATTCTTCCATGATCTCCGGACCTATCAAATTCTGAGAGGTTTTGCGCACTGTAGCCCGCTGGGTAGGAGTTATTTTTTCGCCTCGGACTTCAATAATATCATAACCGGATATATACATAGAAATTACCGCCCGGATCAAAACATCACCGCTCTTACCTTCAATTTGCAGGACTCCCCTATTTACCTCCTCCTTTTTAGCCGGTTTTAGCACCAACAAATTCCCAAAGTGAGGGATCAGGTGCATTTTGGACCCTGATTTAAGCCCCACTTCCTCCGCCCATTTTTTGGGAAGGGTCACCATAAAGGTAGATCCGCCGGTAATCTGGACTTTTCTAGTCTCCATGCTGCTCACCTCGGTACATATTCTGATTCACTTACCGACTCTTCTACGCTTCTACGAAGCTCTCTGCTTCGCAAGCTACGCAGTAGCGTAGAAGAGGTCAAAGAAGCGAAGTACGAGTTTTCTAGCTTTCTTCATATTTTTATATAGATTTAGGAAATGATTTGCAAATTATATAGTAAGTGATTTCATTGCGGCCAGCTTACCAAGACTGTAAAATCGAAAAGATTACCCAAGATGAATTAAGTTGAAGAAAAAGCTTTAATTTTGTAGATTATAAGCAATTAGTCATAGACATTGGAGGGAGGCACTGTAATGGAAAAAGGCCAGACCTACATTAGGGAAATACCGTCTAAAATAGGTGAAAAGGTAAAAATCTGCGGGTGGCTTTATAATATGCGGTCGAGCGGAAAACTCCGGTTTTTGCAAATAAGAGACGGCACCGGATTTATCCAGGGAATAATTACCCAGGACGAAGTGGCAGATGATGTCTTTAAATCAACTGATAACCTAACTCAGGAATCTTCTATCAAAGTCTGGGGAGTCCCCGGTCAGGACGCGCGAGCCCCCACCGGATATGAGTTGAAAATCGAAGATCTAGAGATAGTACAAATTGCTGAGAAATATCCGATAACTTTAAAAAATCACGGCGTAGGCTTTCTGATGGATAACCGCCACCTATGGATACGGTCCTCCAAACAAATACCAACACTGAAAATAAGGGATGAGGTAATTAAAGCCCTGCGTGATTTCTTTCACCAGGAGGGTTTTTACGAAACCTCCGCTCCTATACTTACTCCGGTATCCGTAGAAGGTACCACTACCTTATTTGAAGTCGATTATTTCGGAGATAATGCTTACCTTACCCAATCCGGCCAGCTCTACCTAGAAGCTACCTGTATGTCCTTAGGTAACGTCTTTTGGATAGGTCCCACTTTTAGGGCTGAAAAATCCAAAACCAGAAAGCACTTAACCGAGTTCTGGATGGCTGAAGCGGAGATGGCATACTGTGACCATGAATGTAATTTAAAGATTCAGGAGGAACTAATTAAGTATATTTGCCGTCAGGTCATAACAAATAGAAGGAGCGAACTGAAAGAGTTAAATAGAGATATCCAAAAGTTAGAGAAAGAAATTGACCAGCCCTTTGCCAGAATTACTTATCAGAAAGCGCTTAATTTACTTAAACAAAACGAATTTGAAATAAATTGGGGGGATGATTTCGGGGCAAAAGAGGAGGAATTCATCGGAGATTATTTTAACAGGCCGGTTTTCGTTGAGGCTTTTCCAAAAACGATGAAACCTTTTTACATGGAGCCTATGCCCGGTGATCCGAATCTGGTACTAGCTGCTGATTTATTAGCTCCAGAAGGATATGGGGAGTTGATCGGCGGCAGCCAAAGAATAGCTGAATTGAATCTTCTGGAAGAGAGGCTGGAAGAGGATAATCTCCCTAAAAAACCTTATCAATGGTATTTGGATCTCAGAAAATACGGCTCCGTTCCCCATTCCGGTTTCGGCCTGGGGGTAGAGCGTCTCATTGCCTGGTTGGCGGGGCTCTCTCATCTCAGGGAAAGCATCCCCTTCCCAAGACAAATCCATCGCCTCTCCCCATAAAGGTAAGGTTAAGTATCTAGGCTCTCCTCACTTCTAGGTTGTCTCCCGATCCTACAGCCCTTAGACTCTTCTTTACGGCTTCTCTCAAACCCTTACCTGCTTTGAATGCCGGAACAACCTTCTTCGGAACCTTTATCGGCTCCTGGGTCTGAGGATTTATCCTGGTGGAAGCCTTGCGTGGTCTGGGTTCAAATTTGCCAAAGCCGGTGAGCAAAACTTCCTGATTCTTGGAGAGCGACTCGGTAATTATATCTGTAACTGCATCCAAAGCTGTCTTTGAATCCTTTTTCGTGAAACCCGTCTTTTCGGCCAGCGCATCAACAAATTCCCCTTTATTCATAAATTTCACCTCCTTTTACCAAGATTAATAAACTTTCTTTATGCACGTGATACTACTCAATCACCTACTACCTGTGAGAAGCCCTTCCCCCGCATTTTCACATCACAACTACGGATTATCGCAAGACGTTTGAAAATTATAGCAGAGAATTATCCAAATGTCAAGTATTTACTGAGTTAGAGCTCAATTGACGAATTATCTAAGAGTTGATATACTTAAAGTCAGGAGGTTGAATTAGTTGAAAAATAGATACGAACTGATGTATATACTCAAAACGGAAAGTGATAATGAAACGAGTGATTATTCGGATCAAATCAGGGGATTTGAAGAATGGATGGAACAAAGAGGAGCGGAGATAGAAAATATAGATGAGTGGGGAGTTAGATCCCTGGCTTATGAGATAAATAATGAAAGTGAGGGATATTACGTATTGATGGAATTTTCATATGAGAGCTCAAATCTTTCGGAATTGGAGGAAAAGTTTAAGCTTTCCGATAAGGTTCTAAGACACCTCCTAGTCCGAAAAGACTAAAAAAGGAGGAGAAATATATGGCCGGTTTAAATAGGGTAATTATGATAGGTAATTTGACCCA
>CAYUCE010000076.1:0-4202 GCA_964443275.1 uncultured Thermotogae bacterium
TAGGGAAGTTGTCGAACTTGAGCCATAATCTCCTCATCAATGGGAATTGTTTTCATCTCTGCTCAACTCCTTATCATTATCAATTACCAATAGAGTCTCTATTCACAGTGCTTTTCCATATATCTATCAATTATTATACCATAATGACTTATGCGGAGAAAAAGTACACGTCTTATAACTATACTTTTGCACTTTTTCTAGATCCCCGTCCCTATGGGGATTTTAGAATCAGGGAGGAAAAACATAACGAAATCAGGAAATCCCCTATTCATGGGCTTTACAGAGATTCCAAGAAATCGAACAAACGAAAAGTGCAAAAGTACTTGTTTATGGAATCGGGTGAAAAGTAGATATAAAGAGGAGTACGCATCATCACAGCGACCAAGCCTAACTACACTTGCTAATTTACTCGGTTTTAAATAACATCTATCCATTCAAGCCTGGAGCCACTTAGAAATAAAATTATGGAGGAAGGGATAACATGATGAAATCAACACAGGACCCATGTTCAAAAGAATATAAAGTAATATCGTTTGATATGGACGGGGTCTTGCTTGATTCGGAGGATTTCTCAGTTGGAAGCTGGATCTACCGCATGGTAAGTAAGACTTTAAGCCACTTTAATGTACCCACCACTCCGGATAATATGAAAAAACTCTACATGCGAAACATGGTGGATAACTATGATAAAATTTGTCGTGATTTTGGAATAGAGGATCCTCACAAATTGTGGCAAGTGCGGGAAAAACACTTCTTAGAGGAGAAATTAAATGCTTTAAGAAAAGGGGAGATCAAACCTTTTGAAGACGCAAATGTAGTCAAGGAGCTAAACGACGGTTACAAACTATCCATAGTAACCAACTCTCCCCAACCTATAGCTGATTATTTTTTGAAACGTTATGAATTAGAGGAGTACTTTGAGTTATGGATAGGTAGAGGGTCCGATCTGAGCGATCTTTTCGCCATGAAGCCCAATCCTCATCTATTAAACCGGATGATGTCAAAGATTGACTCTCGGGATGTGCTCTATATAGGTGACACGGACCAGGATAGACAGGCAGCCAAAAGCGCAGGGGTGGACTTTTTGCTGCTTTCAAGGGTTGAGGAAGGAAACTCTGCTTTTTCCAATTTGTGGGAGTTAAAAAATTGCCTCAAGTCAGGGTTCTGACCCCTTTTGGGGTTCCCACGAACACAATATCGGCCTTGCGGGTGGCAAAGATGCCGTTATCTATAACCCCGTCAATCCGGTTGATTTTACGCTCTAACTCCGCTGCTTTTGCTCCTTGATAAACGCTTAGTAAAGTAAGGTCCAAAATTTTAGTGCCCTGGTCAGTCTTAAATTCTTTTGAATCAGCCTTTCTTATCTCAACCGGACCTAAATCTTTTAGTTCTTCCATTACTGCTTTCGTTTTCTTGTCTTCTACCTCCACCGGGATAGGTGATCTCTGCCCTAAATAATCGACCAGCTTTGTCTCATCAACTACAATTATTAGCTCTCGGGATTTTTTGGCAACCTTTTTCTCTTGGGTATGGTGCCCCCAGCCCCCCTTGATCAATGTCAGGCTTGGGTCTACCTCATCGGCTCCGTCGATATCAAATTCTATTTTCTTAACCTCATCTTCTTTTTTGACTTTTATACCTAAAGCAAGAAGTTGGGACTCGGTTTCCTTGGACGTAGGAATCGCTATTAACCCTTTGTACTTGCTTAAAGCAGGAAAAGCTTTTTTTGCAGTAGACCCGGAGCCTGCGCCTATATAGATAGGTCGAGGGGTCGGGAGATATTTTCTATGAATATAATGTAGGGCTTCTTTTACAGCTTTACTCTTTAGGTTGTCCAGGCTCATCTCTTCCATTGCTATTTATTGTTTGGGCAAGCTTAAGAAAAGAAAATCTAATTTAGGGTAAGGGGAGTAGGTCAAAACCAATCCCCAAACCCTAAATCCCTTATATTCTAGGTCCTAAATACTAATGGCGTCCGTTGGACACTCTTCAGCGGCCTCACTGATGCATTCTAAGTCCAAGTCCGCATCGTCTTTAACTACGGAGATGTCTTCGTCATCCAATTCAAAAACTTCCGGACAGATCTCCTCACATAATCCACAGCTTATACACAAATCACGATCAACTTCCGGGTTATAAGCAGCCATTGATTAACCTCCTGATTTTAAAATTAATATATTTAGCTTGTAAGTTAAGCCATAAAATACATATTGACATCCCTTTTGTCAAGGGGTTGGATCATCTGGGGATTGAAACTCCCACTTTCATTATTTCCTGTTGGAATTTGCCCATTTCATTTTTATAATGGTGTTGATTAGGGGTGAGATCTATGAGGGAATTGCAGGTGAAAGCTCTTTTGATGGATCAAGAAAATAAGGCACCTTTTGTCTTGCTTCAGGATTTAAAGTCAAAGAAAGTAATGCCTATCTGGATAGGGGCTTACGAAGCAATGGCTATAAGTTACGAATTACAAGGCAAGGAATTCGACCGACCGCTGACCCACGATCTCCTAAATACCTTACTGCATGAGTTGGGGAATGGCCTGGAGAGGGTGGTCATAAATGATCTAAGGGATCGTACTTATTATGCATCTCTTTTTGTGAAAGATAAAGATTCTCAGCAAATCTTAGAGATAGATGCCCGGCCCTCCGACTCAATAACCTTAGCATTAAAGGCAAATGCTCCCATTTATATATCCGATAAAATTTTTGAAGTGGCTGCAATTCAGTCTCAGGAAGATAAAGAAAAGGAGGAAAAAGAAGAGTTTCAAAGATTTTTGGAAGAGTTGGACCTAAAAGATTTCAAAGAATTCAGCCCCGGTGATTGAATGCCCGACAAAAAAGAATAAATGAGGGGGATATAGAATGGAAAACTTTGTGGTGGGACTCGATGTAGGTACCAAGAAGACGGCGGCTTTAGTAGCTGAAGTTGGAAACAGTGACACTATAGAAGTAATAGGGACAGGGTACGCAGAATCTTTAGGAGTAGAGCGGGGTGTGGTAGTCGATCCTCCCAAGACTACCCGCTGTATAAAAAAGGCGGTAGAGGAGGCAGAGGGAGTTTCAGGCACTAAAATACAATCAGTACATGCCGGTATTTCCGGCCAACATATAGAAACGTTTGAAAGTTATGGTACGGTTTCTATCACCAGCGGAGATAAAAGAATTTCCCCCAGGGATATTAAGCGGGTTATCAAAGCCGCCCGGCCCAAAGAGATGCCCCCGGAAAAGAAGGTTATACAGACCGATCTGAAGCAATACGTTGTTGACGGGCAAGTGGGTATCACCGACCCGGTGGGGATGGTGGGGAGCCGGCTGGAGGTCTATCAGCATGTGGTGACCGGTTCCATCACTGCGGTACTAAATCTGGTCAGAGCCATAGAAAACGCTCGCTTAGCCGTGGACCAGATTTTCTTGAATTCCCTGGCTTCTGCCCGGGCGGTCCTAAGCCGGGCAGAGAAAAAACAAGGTGTAGTTTTGATGGACATTGGAGGAGGTATAACTGATATAGCCGTTTTCAAAAATGGCCGTCCACTGTTCTCTACTTGTCTGCCCATCGCCGGAGAAAATGTAACCAAGGACTTAGCAATTGCCCTAGCTGTACCATTTGAAGAAGCAGAGAGGATAAAAATAGACGCCGATCCTTCCTATCAAAAGGAGTTTGGAAGAGGAGAGCCCATCAAATCAACCACTATAGGCGGGGAAAGGATTGAAGTTT
Organism: uncultured Thermotogae bacterium; assembly: GCA_964443275.1. Taxonomy (GTDB): domain Bacteria; phylum Bipolaricaulota; class Bipolaricaulia; order CAYUCE01; family CAYUCE01; genus CAYUCE01. Next base: position 3,718 of record CAYUCE010000076.1, read on the forward strand.
CCGCCACCCGGCTTTCTGAAATAATTGCCCCTAGATGGGAAGAAATTTTTGAACTGGCATTATCCACGATAAAGGAAAAGGGCTATTGGAAGGATATTTCTCTGGGAATTATAATTACCGGAGGTGCAACTCAGGTAGACAGCCTGGCTGAATACTTGCAAACTAAATACGAGGTACCCGTACGGGAAGGGGAGATCGAGACCAGAGTGCAAGGTCTTTCCGATATAGTGAAATCACCCGGATACTCCACAGCCATTGGTCTAGTTATTTGTGGTTTGGAAGCGAGAAGACGGGCGTGGGTAAAAGAGAAGGAGTCTTTTTCATCTAACATATTGAAGAAGGCGTTTAACTTTTTGCACCGTCCCTTCTAGGTTTGAGCCTTTCTTCATCCACCGGGATCATTCAAGGCTCCCAAACAGAGCGTGCCGTTGTGCCCTCCGAAGCCAAAGGAATTGGATAAAGCTACGGTTACCTTTTTTCTAATA
>CAYUCE010000076.1:4302-6758 GCA_964443275.1 uncultured Thermotogae bacterium
TTTCTAATATCAAAACCCCGGCTCCTTCACCGGGAACAAATCCATCCCTATCTTTATCAAACGGCCTGGAGGCCTTTTGGGGTGCGTTATTTCTCCTGGTAGTTGCTCGAACCTTGGAAAGGGCGGCGAACATTAAAGGGGTGAGCACGGCTTCCGATCCCCCGGCCAGGGCCAGATCCGCCCGCCCGCTTCTTAAAAGATCACTCGCCAGACCAATTGCATGACTACTAGAAGCACAAGCTGAAATTGTGGCCAGGCTAAATCCTTTTAAATTAAAGTGAATAGATATGGAGCCGGCGATGCTATTTGGCATAAGCATGGGGGCGAGAAATGGACTTACCCGCCGAGGGCCTCTTTCCAAAAATATTTCATGATTTTTTTCAAAAATCTCCAGACCCCCTATGCCGGTTCCCATAATTACTCCCATATTCTCCGGGTTTTCACCCTTAACTGATTGCCGGCCATCCTCTCTTTTAACAAGCTCGATACCGGCGTCAATAAAAGCAAGTTTGGAAGCCGCTACCCCAAATTGGGCACAACGGGTGAGACGGCTGGCTAATTTTTCGGGCATAAAGCGGGCGGGCTCAAAATCCAGGACGGGAGCGCCGACTAAAGTTTTGCAACCTTTAAGATCCAGTGGATAAAGTCCACAGCCCTCCTTTATTTGATCCATTCGCTTACCCGCAGAAAGGCCTTTTTTTAGGGAATCAAAGAAACTCCGCTTTCCTACTCCTATAGGTGATATAACTCCCAACCCAGTTACCACAACTTTTGTTTGCATATTCTAGCTCCTCTATGTCGAATTGACCTTAGGTTAATTTATTGATTAGTCTCAAGCTCAATTTTAATTTGATTCATATAGTACCAACAAGTCCCGGTCTCCTCTAGCTATTTTCTAATGTAAGAAACAGCAGGATAAGTGTGGTGTACTTTTGAAATTTATAAAAATCAGGCGGAAAACTTTAATTCAAACTTATGATGTGCTATATTTAATCGAAGTAAAATGGGAGGTGTGGATTTTGAAATCCTTTCCTAAGTATGTTTTGCTTTCTGCTTTTCTAATTACATTAGCTCTGTTCAACTTAACCTCGATTTCCACCACCCCGAAAAGCCCTTACCCGAAAGCATTTGCACTGCAGGAAGAGACCAAAAAGTGCCGGATTGAGGTCACCCTGAGTTCAATTCAGTTAATTCATAACTATTACTTGGGTGAAAATTGGTTCTACTGGACGGAAGTAAATGGAGTTAAAAAATCGGTACGGCCCCAAAGCTTGCCCACCCAGATTTTTCAGGAAACTATTTTTGATTCCCAAATGAAGCTTACAGTTGGGGCGATTGCCAAAGAAGAAGATCCTAATCCTGACATGGGATCTAAATCCAAAGAAATTATTATTAACTGCCCCTCGAAGCAAGATGAAACCGTTACACAAAAACCTAGCCTGCTGGTTAAAGTCGTGGAGAATAACCCGATATTTGCAGGTTTTTCCGCCTTGTGGAAATTTGAGTATGTAATTACCGCTACCACGTTTGTGGAAAGAAAACCCAAGCCGAGTTTGGAAAAAGTGAAAGTGAAGGAAGTTATTGATAGTGATACAATTTTGGTAAAGATGGGTGATGAAGAGGAGGTAGTCAAATTTACGGGAATAGATGTCCCACATCCGGAGCGTCCCAATAGGTCAGGGGAATGTTTTGGCGAAGAAGCATTTAAATATAGTCAAGGATTGCTTAGTGATAGGGAGGTATGGTTAAAATTTGATATTGCCAAAAGAGATCAATTCGGTCATCTGCTGGCTTACGTATTTACCTCCTCGGAAAGTGCTGAGCCGGAAAAGAATATGGTTAATGCCAAAATGTTAGCTCAAGGTTATGCAGAATTTGCTTCTATTACTCCTAATCGGCAATATGAATTGCTTTTTATCGACCTCCAAAAAAAAGCGCGTGAGTCTGGTAGAGGTTTGTGGTGTGAATGTAGGGGACTGAACTGCTTTGCAAATGAGTCTCCTCTCCAGGGTATCAGCATAACTCAAATTCAGTATGGAAAAGCAGATGAGATTGTGACTATTAAAAATAAGAGCAACAAGAGTATTGATATAAGCGGGTGGGAGATTCAAAGCTTAGACCGCAGAGGGGAAGAGATACAAGCAAAGGCGAGATTTCCTAAAGGTTGTTTATTTCCTCCCAGAGGAATGCTTAGAGTACATTCTGGCCCCCCGGCTTTAAGCAAGTCAAGTTCATCCTGCAATCAAATAGTGATAGTTCTATATCCGAAATGGGAAGGGACAACTGAAGAAGGTTACGCATGGGATGATGAAGGAGGGGTTGCTAAACTGGTTGATCAAAAGGGTAATGTTATCACTACTTACACCTATTAAAACTTTTATGGTCGAAATTCTTCGTTAAATTTATGTCCTAGTCATATCCTAAGAAAATAATTTTGGGATTGAAAACCAGATATG
>CAYUCE010000077.1:0-6317 GCA_964443275.1 uncultured Thermotogae bacterium
CATGGCCAGGTAATTGGCCGGCTTGACCCCGTAATGGATGGTGTTAGAAGATGATAAGATATGCCCACCTGCAGGGGCCGCCTCCCTAATGCACTCCCGGACGGCTTCTTTCACCTCTTTTGTCATACCACTGGGAAGTAGTTGGGTACAATCTATGTTTCCCACCACCGAAATTTGACGGCCGTATTTCTGTTTTACTTTTCCTATATCCATTCCCGCTTTCGGCTCTAAAGGACAAATCCCATCTATACCTGCATTTACTAACATATCAAGTATGGACCAAATATTGCCGTCCGTATGTTTTAAAAACAAAAGGCCTTCTTGATGGGTGGCTTCCACTAAGCGGGTAAGTCCGGGAAGAATAAACTCTTCAAACTGCTCTGGGGACATGAGAGGGCCATGTTTATAAGCATAATCATCTCCGGCCACCACAAAATCAGCTCCCACCTGAGCAGCTTCCTCGACTAATTCAATATTATAATCTACCGCCATTTTGGTGATAGCTTTGATCAGCTCCGGGTCCCGATAAAAGTCCTTTAAGAATTCATCCATTCCCCCTCGAAGAAACCAGGGATACTCAAAGGAGTCGTGTACACATACGGCCAAAGCCCTCTCTCCATCGAACATGGCCTTCATCATCTTTAAGGTATTCCAGCGGTAACTCTTATGGGGATCGGGTGGACTGTAATCTTCTAGATCTTGCATTGATTTGATAGGCCCGTCCAGTGGGAACTTCTCACCCTGGGCACCTATTTTATAGGTTATCCCCCATTCGTCCTGGATTACCCCATCTTTTTTCTTTTGGTAATTCATGGCCTCAAAGGCAGTTAGACCATCTAGATCCAGCCTCTCTGCCAAAACCATATAGGCATTTAGATCCCCAATAGCCCGGGCTTCTTCCTTCAAGATTCCCCTAATTACCGGCTCATTTATAGCCAATTCCCAGGTAGGTACCCGGTCAGGTTGTTTTCCAACTAAAGCAGTAAGTAAACGTTCTCTTGAGTTCATGGTTTTTGGGTTGTTAAGTTCATTGAGTCCAATACTAAATCCACCAACCAAAGAATGAAGTCGCTTCTTCCCCCAGCACTTTGTTCCCGGAAGATAATGCGAAGTAGCACAGTAGAGCTTCCCCTACCCATCTGGTTGCAAAATGATAAAAATCCCTTCTCATTTATATCGCTCATTGACTTTTAGCAGTTTATTCAGCTAAAACCTCAATGAGCATTGCTGCATTCTCAGGAGGGACATCCTTCAAAATCGGCTTGGTTAGCTCGGTAATGTAACCACCGCCTTCCCTTAAATACCGCAGGGCTTTCCTTACTCCCCCTTCCACATCTTCAAGCTTCCCATGATCAGACCTTTTTGCTGCCCAAAATCGTCGCTAAAAAGATAGGGACATTATATGGGATAACCTCGGTTTCCCGATGAGCCAACACTTTCAGTACCCTCTCTCGTGATGTCATTTATACCTCTCTTTTTTAAACTTGGCAACCACCGATTTCAGCGATTCCACAGATACCTTATTTACCCTGAGCTCATGCGCTCCCGAAGCATGAGCATATTCATAGAAGAAGTAAAGTTTACCTTTCACCTCTAAGGCCTTAATATATCGTAAAGATTCGCTTAGATGAGGAGATTTGAATAATGGACCTTCCTCTTTAAGTTGGATAAAGGTGTTTAGGTCTTTAGTAAATGCTACAGAGGATTTCTCCTCTCCAGAGAATTGCATGGAGCGCTCACAATCGAAAAAGACCAGCTTTCCACCCTGGGATGGAATCACTGATGTTATTCTGGCAATACCCTCATTCCATTTATGGGTATGCGGAGAGCAATCTCCTACCCAATGAAAATCCATCCCATCATCGCTTCTAATTAAGCCACTATAGGAGGATAATTCATTTCGAGGATGATAGCTGACGACCATCTCATTACTGTTCTCACCCAGACTAACTGGATCCTTAACATGACTCACCTGTTTACTAAAAGGCCTTAATACCTTTATCCTGTTTTCCCAATCAAAATCTACAGGATTATCAGATTTAATCAAGTCAATTCGCCAGGATTTTCTGTTATGATAGCTTATATAAAGCCAATAATCGCCCTTTCTTTTAAGAAAAGCTGCCCCCTCACATTTGGAAAATCCACCCCTTTTCGAGGACCATATCTTGTTGAAATTTACTCCATCCTTACTTTCTGCTACTATCGCTTCTTTATCACCGTACTTTCCTTCTGTCGGTCTTCGATTTCTGTAATAAAGGTAGAATTTCTCTTTTTCATGGTCGAAATAGGGCGAGGGAGCACCCGCCCAAAATCCCTTTCCCTCACTAGGTGGTTCCATTACTGTTTGACCATCCAAAGGATTAAAAATCATAGAAATCCGCTTTTACCGCTGATAACCGGCCAATCCTCTCACGTAGTATCTATGAAGCAACACGTAGACCGTCACGGGTATGGCTAGAGTCAGAATAGCCCCCGCAGAAATCACGCTCCAATTGACGTAATATTGACCTTTCATTGCCGGAAGCATCTGGACGGCGGTCTTCTTCATAGGGTCAAACAATAGGATAAGTGGAAAGAAGTAATTGTTCCAAACACCGATGAAATCCAAAACGGCTACAGAAACCACCCCCGGTAAAGCCATGGGGAGCGCGATCCTCCAAAATCTGAGGGTGAAGCTTGCCCCGTCCACTTTCGCCGCCTCCTCCACCGCTACCGGAAGGGAACCGAAAAAGGCCCTTAAGAATAGAAGAGTCCAAGGGAGACCTAAGGCCACGTGGACAAGGGATACTCCTATTCTGGTATTTAAAAGACCTATTTTAGAATAGGTTTGAAATAAAGGCCCAGCAATCATCACCGGAGGAACAGCCATAAGTGAAACGATGAAGATAAAGAGGGCGTTCTTACCCCTAAAATTTAATCTGGCAAAAGCATAAGCTGCCGGAGTGGCAACCGCAAGCTGAATTAATACTTCTATGCCCGTGATAAAAAAGGAATTGAATAACCCAATAGCAAGAGGGGCAGAGGAGTGGGTCCAAGCCTCCCCAAAATTACCTAAAGAAGGATTAAACTCCGCGAAATGCCACCACCCGTTCCTTATTTCTGCAAAAGGCCTTAGGGAAGCTATAAATACGCTAAGGAAGGGCAAAAACCAGATCACTACAATAACCCAAAGTAGGATATAAACGTAAGTCTTTTTGCTTAAAAGCCCGAAGATGCCCTTTGTTTTCTTCATCTGATTAGGTGGGTCTTGCTATATGTTTAATGATAAAATACGCGCTTGCCGCTATCATTATCGCAGTTAATATAACCGAGACAGCTGCTGCCCCATGAAAATCCCCGTAAATAAAAGCCCGCCTATACATCTCCACATCCATAACGTTGGAGGCAGCTCCTGGTCCTCCCCCCGTACCCACATAGACCAAATCGAAAATTCTCAAGTCCCACAGCAAGGTTAAAACGGCGACTACCACAGTAGCATGCCGGACAAGAGGAAAGATAATAGAAATAAATATCCTGAATCCGGATGCACCATCGACTTTAGCTGCATCTATAAGATCTCGAGGAATACCCTCTAGTGCAGCAGAGTAAACTATCATCGAAAAACCGGTCCATATCCAAACGGATCCCAAAATCAAACCCCAAAGTGCCGTCTCTGGATGAGCAAGCCAATTCCTCGTCGTACCCTCTAGACCGATAAATCGTAGTACCCCGTTGACTATACCCCCGGATTTGTCATAAATGAATAAGAAGATAAGTGCTCCCACTACCATGGGGATTACCATTCCCAGGAAGATTACAGCCTTCATGAGGGTTTCGCCTTTCTTACCCCTCATAAGATGAGCAAGGGTCAAACCTAAGAATATGGTTATTGGAACATGGATGAGAACCCATAGGATGTTGTGAATTAAAGCCCCGTACGGGGGACCTTCGAAAAAGCTAGTCAGACCTTCAAAATTTAGGACCCGCCGGTGTGTTAAAACCCTTTTAAAGTTTTGGAGACCAACAAATTGTGGCGGCTCCCCTTCACCCATTAGGCTAAGATAGACCGTGGACCCGATAGGATAAAGTAAATAGAACAAAATAAACAAAAGAGCGGGTAAGAGGAATAAAAGATGTGATTTTCTCTCCATATGAATATCCTGAACTAAAAAGTTAACCGGCCCACTACCTGCGGTAAATGATAGTGGGCCGGTGTCAACTATATTTACTTAGGAAACTCCTTTTCTAAAATGTCGAGTACTTGACTCTGCTTTCCTGGATTGACCCACAACAGCTTCAGTTGATCCCAGAAAGTACGCTGCCATTCTCCACCCACTGTATCGTCTAGATCAATAAGGGCGGTAAGACCTTCAACTTCTTCCGCAATTTTCTTACCTAAAGCGCTGTATTCCTTTGGTGGAACTTCTAGATTACTCGAAAGTAGCGCCGACTCTTCAACCAAGATCTTCTGTCCTTCGGCGGAGGCCATGAATCCGACGAACTTTTTCGCAGCTTCTGTCTTATCGGTGTACTTGGGAACAAAGAATCCTACATTGCCCAAGCCGGCGGCCACATATCCCTCGGTTCCCGGGAACTGAAATGCTCCCAAATCTTCTGGGTGTTCAGCTTGATCCAAAATCCAGGAACCCATCCAGTAAAGGCCATATTCTCCCGCCTCGAGGGCTGGAATTAAAGCAGTCCACTCAGAAGGTTCACCAAAGTATCCTTGCTCGATACAATAAGTAAGCTTATCAAAAACTTCCACTACTTCCGGGTCGGTCCAAGAGACCTCTCCTGTCTTGAGTCCTCTGAACATATCGATTCCGCCAAGTCCTATAATAAACCCTTCAGTAACGTCACTAAGCGGCCATCCAACACCGTTACCGCTAGCGATGGGAGCTTTGGGCACTATACCCTTTAGCTCTTCAAGTAGAGCCAGGAATTCATCATAAGTTTTTGGTTCAGTGAGGCCGTGTTCTTCAAACAAGGTTTGCGAATACCAGAATCCAACCTTGGCCTTGTAAGTGGACAAACCAAACCAGATTTCGCCGTCTTTCCTGGACTGCTCAACCGCTACTTCGGGGAACTCTTCTGGATTAATAACATCTGTTACCGGGGTTATATGCTCCCTATTTTCTCGAATCCACGGTGCCCACATAAATCCTATGTCAAACGGTGCCTGCTTAGCCATAAAAGCCGTCTTCCACAACGGAGCCTGATCATCGGATCGCATAGTTATATAGTTTACTTCTATCCCCGTCTTTTCGGTAAAAGCCTCAAATGCTTTCTGGTACGGTTCAGCTTCCTTACCTGCCCAAGGACCAAGTACCTTTATGGTGGTGGTTTCCTGGGTCATACCAAAACCCACCAGGAGCCCTATTATCATTACCGCTACAAGCGAGATACACCAAATTCTTCTAGGCATTTATCTCCCCTCCTTAAGATTGAAGTTATGGTTTTTACAGGAGATTATATCCTCGTTGTTTCCATCACCCCCTAAATTCTAGAGATTCTAAACCATATTAATGGTAGGGAAAAGGTTTTCTTATGTCAAGCTGATTCCCAGGCGTCTATTATGAAATTACCTTTAAAATGCATGTAATGTTAAGGTACGCCCAGATAAATTCGTTCGCACCGAAAATTTAAAATTGATCCGCTATCGGGGGTGGGAAGCGTCCCTGTTTTACTTTACGGATAAGTTTCTCCAGCTCTTTTTGGGCTCTATTTGCGGTCTTTGAATCCACCCAGCCTGATTCAACCGCCTTCTCAAATTCATCCTGGTCCAGAATCCGGTAGCGGCCATCCGGTAAAATCCAAAGATCGAGAAACAGATCGTCAATTTTTAGTCCCTGATCTGTCCGCTCCAGGGGACGAATTATATCGCTGTAATAGCCTTCGACTCTTCCAGAAGGCCGACAGATTTTGCCCAAATCATGCCACTTGCCATCAAATACAAACCACACTGCGCGGTAGGTGAGATCCCGAAGCTCCGGCACTTCGGCAATCAGGGATTGGGAAGGTCTGAAGGGAGCACGAGTAACCATAAATCTGGCGTTTTCATACACTAGCTGGTGCTTATAATGTGTAATTTGATCCGGCAGCCGCCTGTAGATGATATCTATATGGTGCAAATTCTACCTCTTTGCTTCATTACTTTTTATATTAGTCTCACTAAAAATTTACTCTTTAATTTGGCCTTAGTATAAGAGGAAAAATTTATCTCCATGCCGAAGATTAGATACATGAGCAGAAATAAAACCCAGAGGGTTTAAATGTTGCCTGCTGGTGGGCGAGACTGGATTTGAACCAGTGACCTCCTGCTTGTAAGGCAGGCGCTC
>CAYUCE010000078.1:0-6216 GCA_964443275.1 uncultured Thermotogae bacterium
AGACAGTTGAAAATACCTTGTTAAAATATGCTACTTCAGAAAACTAAATAGTTACCACATTTGTACCCTTTTTGATCAAATCGATGGCCTCTGTTTGATGGGAGTAAAGAACTATCCCTTGTTTTTTGAGCCATCCAGCTAGCGGCTCAGTCAGAGGGTTGTCTAAATCGCCCCTTTTGGCCTCCTTTGGGGGTATTTCTTTAATAATTTCAATTTGCCCACTGTACCAATGGCACCTTTTTATTCTTTGGATTAGCTTTTCAAAATCCATTTTATTTCCAAATCTTACAAAGGTTGGCCAGCAGGTGAGCTAAGCTTATGATATCCTGTTTGTTGTGTTCAATTATGGGAATGAGTGGCCCGATACATTTTTCCTCCAAATAGGTATTATAAAAATCGGGCACCAAAGCGGAAGGGACGTTCAAGGATCTTTTTTCCCTTAAAATCTTTTTTTCTACTGTCTCCAATCTACAGTCAGAAAGCTTATCTTTCCAAGCCCGGCGGGCAAAGAACAGAAGGTCCATATGGGGAATCTCGATAGATTGATTTTGCCCGTAGTAATCTAACCTCTCTTGCAAGTAGTTACAGTCAAATCTGCGGCCATTATAAGTAATTAAAATCCTGTCCTTTTTCAAATGTTCTAATGTCTTGGTTATCGCTGCTAATTCTTCAGTTATATCCCGGATTAGGTACTGCCTAATTAATAGTTTATCCTTTTCAGGTTTAGCTAGGCCCAAAAGTACCAATGGTCTGGAGAAAAGCCCCATCGATTCTAAGTCAAAGAAAAGCAGGTTTTCGGTATCGGCGATTCCGGTAAGACAGAGGCTGGTGGGATGGGAGGCTGGCAGCCAATATCTTAGGCAATCATGTAGATCCTTTATCCTTCCTTTTTCTATAGTGTTTACTAGATCGCGGGCCTTATTTTTGTAGGTGGGATGATTGATGAGATCCTGGATGGTCTTATATCCCTCTTCTTTTAGCCTGACCTCAGTTTTAGGTCCGATACCATAAATTAATCTCAAATTTGATAGTAGCTTCTGTTGCCAATCCTCCCATATGCAGCTATTAATTTCCAACCTTTCCCGGTGGGTAATTAAATATACTGATCCGAAATCAGTCTCTAGCTCCCGGCCATCATAAACTTGATCGAGAGAAATATTCCTAAATTCTTCCAAAAGCACCTTTTTATATTTTATTGCTTTTCTGAATTGGTCAAAGTCTATCCCCGGAGCATACAACCTATCTTTGCCCAAATCCTTGAAAACCTCCGATTCACTCACCTGGGAAATCTTGGACTTTAGTTTCTCGGCTACTTGTTCTAAATTCTCCAATGATTTTACCTAATTTTTTTCAATTGATAGTTAACTGAAACTTGGTAGGGTGAATATCGTAGACCCGAATTTGTAAATTTTTTAACAGGTTGCTTACTGTTTTAACAGGTTGCTTACTGGTTGAAATGCTTTCTAACCTTTTCTTCCACATCTCCCACGTCCAATAGATAAAGCTGTCCCCTATCTCGCAATAATGATATAAGCTGGCCGAAAGATCCGTCTGGCCTTTCTTCGAAACTGACGATATCTTCACCTACCACCAAGAGAATTCTATCTTTAAACCACTCCTGGTCGGATTCTTTAGTTAATCTGTCGATGGTGCTTCTTATGGCTTGGGTGGAGGCCCCTTGTTGGCGCAGATCTTTGATTACGTTTAAAACCATCAAGTCTTTAAAACTTAACTTGATAGGAATCCCTTGTTTTCTCCTACCGGCAAAGTCTTTGTGAGCTAACCCCGAATCTATCCAGTAAAGAAGCGTTGTATAAGGTACATCAAGGATCTCACTGGCCCGGCTGGCATTACAGATGGGTTTGTCAACTTCCGATAGTTTCATTTTGCCCCTTACTTGGTTACTTGTCACTAAATGCTCAGTTGAATAGGTCACCACTTTCTTCCATCAATTTAGATTACAACATTAAATCCTTATTTGTAATCTACCATCTTCCAAACTGAATGTCAAGGTGACTAGGGGATTCTTTAAATCGGAACTTAATCGGTTATCAAAGGAGACTTTTGATCCCCATGGATAGATCACTTATCATAATATCTCCTGGAATTTGCACCTATGGATTAAAGGTAATTTATTCTGCAAATTTCTGGACAAGGGATGATTTAAAGTGGTTTGGGGAGTAAAGCGGGAAGCTTGGATTTTGATGGTCTATGCCGTAGCTTGCGCCTTTGGGGTGAGTGTGGTCTTCCCCTACATACCGGTCCATGGAAAAGAGATAGGCATTCCAGTCAGCATCATCGGTTACCTAGTGGTCTTATATTATCTATTACAAGCCATTACTAGGATACCGTTGGGAAGACTTTCTGATATTGTAGGCCATTATCGCCCAATTTTTTTGGGGGCCTTGTGTTATCTGGCCTCCGCAACAGCCTTCATCTTATCCAGCCGGCTCTGGCTTCTGCTTTTTCTAGGGGAGTTATTTTTAGGTTTGGCAAATTCCATAACCTGGGTCACTATCCCTTCTTATATTACCCGGATCAAAAAAGCTATTCCCATTTATACTTTCGCAATCGGTATGGGATGGCTAATTGGATCACCTACCGGGGGATATATCAAAGACAACTTGGGGATGCAGTGGGTTTTTTTAACTCTGTTGTTTGTCTCTCTAGTTTTGCTTTTTCTTTCCTCACTTTTTTATATCCAGAGTCGAGAAACTAACCTCAGAGAATCGGTAAAGTCGTTTTTAAGTTTGTCTATATTCACTCCAGCATCAATCCCCATCTATCCTTCTATGAAATCCTATTTACAGGCTTGGAAGCTTTTTAAAAGTAATAAAGAGCTGTTAATCGCTTCCCTTTTTTCTTTTATTGTATTTATGAGCTTTGGCCTAGGAGCTTCTATCTTGCCTTTGTATTTTTCCAAGATAGGGATATCCTCTTTCTTTATCGGGATTCTAATATCCATAAGGTCCTCTTCTTCCACCCTGATAAGGCTAGCTTCTGCTAGAGTGAGCCGGCGGTACGGAGGGGTTAAGGTATTAGTTGTAACTACTGTGTTAGTGGGAGTATCCATGGTCCTTATTTCTATAACTGAATCTTTTGTTTTGCTTTCTGTTTTTTCAATCCTGTGGGGATTAAGTTCCGGGCTTTATCTGCCTATAGTCTTTGATGTGATTGGAAAATATACCAAGAGTGAACAAAGAGGCATAGCTATGGGAGTAAGAGGGACTTTAGGTACCCTGGGGGCGGCCTTTGGTACTTTAATTTTTTCTAATTTGGCCCAGAGCCTTTCCTTAGGACCCTCTCTATTAATTGCCGGTGTTTTCACCGCATTTGGAAGCATTGCTTTGGGGCTCCTGCGCTAGCTCTTTTAAATTTCCAGCAGTTAAGCTCCCTATGTTGGTAAATCTTCCCTGTGAAGTTAACTACCTTGATTGCAAAATTTTACTCCTGATATTCGATTTAACATTTGACATTTTCTCCACAATCTGTTATATTATTTGTAAGCGCTTTCATATCCGTTGACAGGTCAAATAGTACATGTTATCTAATATCTATGTGGAAGCGCTTTCCACAGATAAGGGGGAAGGATGGCGGATACTCTAGATGAGGTAGCAAAGATGGCTGAGGTTTCCCGAGCAACTGTCTCTAGAGTAGTTAATGATCATTCCAATGTAAGCTCTGAAACCAGGAAGAAGGTTCAACGGGCAATCAAGGAATCAGGGTACAAACCTCACGCAGTGGCAAGAAGCTTGGTTACTGATAAAACTGGAATTGTGGGATTGGTTATTCCAGAATCGGTATCACGGCTCTTTTCCGACCCATTTTTTGCCCCTTTTATTAGATCAGTGACTGAGGAATGTAGGAAGCTTGGATTTGAATTAATGCTTTCACTTTTGGCTGCTCCCGATGAAGAGAGAGGACTCTATGATCGGATAGTAGCTGGCAGCTATTTGGACGGTCTGCTTCTGGCCTCTGCTCCGGTGAATGATCCTCTAGTTGAGGATTTGCTCGAGGATAACACCCCTTTTGTATCGGTGGGTCGTCATCCAAATGAGCGAGTCAATTATGTGGATGTAGACAACTACGGCGGTGCGAGACAAGCTACCGAATATTTGCTTGGTCTAGGGCATGAAAGGATTGCCACTGTAACCGGATCTTTAGATCAAGCGGCAGGAATAGATAGGCTCAAAGGATACAAGGATGCCCTGAAAAGCTCCGGTGTAACCGTAGAAAAGGAATTGATTTTCAAGGGGGATTTTACTGAAGGAAGTGGGGCGGAAGGAGTCCAAAGGCTCCTTTCTCAATTCCCAACAGCAATTTTTGCTGCCAGTGACAAAACCGCCATTGGAGTTTTAAAAGAACTGAAAAAAGCGGGTAAAAAGATTCCGAAGGATTTAGCGGTAGTTGGTTTTGATGATATCTCCGCTTCTTCTGCTGTGGATCCTCCTTTAACTACTATCTCCCAGCCAGTAGAACGCATGGCCCGCCTTTCAGTGAGGGTACTCAACCGGTTAATTGAAGGTCAATTAAATAAACAAAACAAGCCAACTAGGAGGGTTTTTAAGACCGAATTAGTGGTCAGAGAATCAACTTAACCGTAATTGGTCAAAAAAATTCTCGGAGGTGATGTGTTTATATATAAAAACGTAAGGTAAATCTGGAAAAATCTAATTTTCCAAAAGGAGTGATCTTTATGTGGTCAAGGAGTAGATTGATGTTTTTAAAGCTGTTTGCAGCGGTTTTAGTCATTGCCTTAATGGGTGGGCTGGTTTTTGGGCAAACCTACGAGCGGAGTGAAACACTTTACGTCAGTGGAGCAGCGTGGGGTCCACCATCCACCTGGAGTTTAAGTTCACTGACCCCCTCTACCAAGAATTCGCCAACAACCTCTACAATATACCGATAGTTCCGAAGCATCTCTGGGAAGACAGAACGGAAGAACAAATCACCTTTGGCGCGAATAAAAATCCTGTCGGCTCGGGTGCATACCTATATTCCTCACATAGCGTAGATAGGAACGTATGGGTGAGAAACGAGGACTGGTGGGGAAAGGACGTGTTTGGAACTTCAACACCTAAGAGGATAGTCGATATCCGCTTTACCAGTAACAACGTTGCTTTGGGTGCGGTTATTAAGGGTGACGTCGATCTCAGCAATAACTTCCTCCCGGGCATTGCAACCCTGGCGGATAAAGGGTACGTCAACACCTATTTCGATGGGGCTCCGTACATGCTTTCTGCCGATACGGCCGTTTTGTTCCTGAATACCACAAAGCCGCCGATGGGTGACCCGGCTTTCAGGAAAGCACCTGCTTATTCTATCAATGTAGATCAGATCGTGAATGTCGCTTACGCCAACTTGGTCAAGGCTGCCAATCCAACTGGCCTGCTTCCCACTCTGGAAGAGTACGTGGATCAGGATGTGGTCGATAGACTTGGTTGGACCTATAATCCGGCAAAAGCCGCAAAGATTCTTGAAGATGCTGGATATACGAAGGGTAGCGATGGTTTCTACAAGACACCTGATGGCTCCGCGATCAAACTGGAAGTTACCTGCCCGTTCGGGTGGACGGACTGGATGGAGGCAATCAAGATCATCGCCAACAGTGCCCAAGCAGCAGGGATCAACATTCAGGATAAAACTCCGGATTATGGCGCCTGGAATACTGCGCTCCAAAGTGGCACATTTGATATGACCCTGAACAACTGGGCAACTCTTAGCAACACTCCATGGACACTGTATAACCTCTTATTTAGACACCCCATTTCAAGACCAGATGCAGAATGGTAACTTCGGCAGGTACGATGACCAAGAGATATTCGATCTTGTGGATGCACTTGCTAGGGTGCCTGTTGATGATAAGGTAGGGGTGAAGGACGCTTGTTCGGCCATCCAGGAAAAAATGCTGACAGAAGTACCCATGATTCCACTCTGGTACAACGGTCTGTGGGCCCAGTTTAGCGATGCGTACTGGACGAACTGGCCGACGGAAGCGGCAGATACTCCTAATACGCTTCCTACTACCTGGTCAGGGTACTGGCTATTGGGTGGATTGGAGACACTTATCAATTTGGAGCCAGCAGGGCAGAGTGAGTAGGAGAATGGGTGAATAAATTGCCTAACTTATCTTACCCCCTCATTTATTTAACCAAAATGCCGTTATCTCCCTACCACTCTCCTTAAAAGGCCTCATTTCTTTTTTAATTTCTATTC
>CAYUCE010000079.1:0-6015 GCA_964443275.1 uncultured Thermotogae bacterium
ACGTAGCTTCGAAGAAGCATAGTAGAGGTTCCGCTACCAGGAAACAATCGATGTTGTTGAGAATTCCAGTGCTAATGAAACATACAAGCATAACAAGACTGCCTAAACATAATATCCATGATCGATCTGTTGTTTCTTTAGTGATCGAAAAGCTCAATAAGTAACTTGAATAAATTATATCTTTTGCCAAAGCTTCTATTCTTATCTTACCTAGGGAAAAAAGGCAGATGAAATCCTCTAGGTTCCTGCGAAACGTTCTGGTTATAGCTTCTGCTACTGCTCTATCCAGAGTATTTGGCCTTGTCCGCGATGTGGTCATTGCCGATAAATTTGGTGCCGGTGCCGCCTACGATGCTTACATAATAGCCTTTTTCGTCCCTCATCTACTAAGAAAACTCCTGGCAGAGGGGGCCCTATCTACCGCTTTTATTCCCATATTTACTGAGTACCTTACTCAAAAGGGAAAGAAAGCGGCCCAAATATTTGCCAGCAATACATTAAACTTGAGTTTAGTCTTCTTCCCCATCTTAATCGGAGTGGGCATTTTCTTCGCTCCCGGTTTTGTCCCCTTTTTGGCCGATGGGTTTTCCCCGGCCAAGATAAAGCTCACCGTAACACTTACCCGGATTATATTTCCATTTATCGGGATCATCGGGGTGGCCGCACTGTTTATGGGGATTTTAAACAGCTTCAAGCACTTTTTTGCTCCCGCCTTTGCCCCGGTGCTTTTCAACCTGGGGGTGATCAGCGGGGCCCTCTTTATCGGCATATATTTTGAACGGGCGATATACGGTCTGGCAGTAGGAGTTATAGTCGGGGGGGTGGGGCAGCTTCTGATTCAGACCCCCTTCTTGAGAGGAAAATTTACATATAGCTGGACGTTGAACCCAAACCACGAAGGCATAAAAAAGCTGGCCCGGATGATGCTTCCAGTGGTAATTGCCCTGGCCGTTACTCAAATAAATATCATGGTAGATAATAAACTGGCTTCCCGGCTGGGGGATGGAAGCATCGCCGTTTTGCAGTATGGAATTAGGCTATTTCAATTGCCACTAGGAGTTTTTGCAGTGGCGGTGGCCACCGCTATCCTCCCCCGGCTTTCAGAACAAGCAGCCTTAGCGAAAGAGGGGAATATCATCCCTACTTTGAGATCGGGAATCAAGCTGTGCACCTTTATTATCCTACCTTCAGTAGCCGGTCTATACGCCCTAGGAAGGCCAATTATCCAGCTTATATTCGAGCACGGAAACTTCTTGCCTCAGGATACTAGCAAGACGGTCTATGTATTAAATAACTATTTAGTAGGCATGATCGGTTACGGATTGGTCTACATCCTAACCCGGGCCTTCTATGCGCTAAAGGATACCAAGATTCCGGTTATAGCGGGGATTGGAGCCGTAGGGGTAAACGTCACCTTGGACTTTTTGCTAATAGGCCCCATGGAAGAAGGTGGGCTGGCTTTGGCCACTTCTGTAGCCGGACTGTTCAATATGGCTTTGTTATTTGCCTTCTTGTCTAGGAAATTAAAGCCGGCTCACGGACTGGAAAAAGTTTTTCCCCAAACCGATCAGATAATAAAAATGTTAGGAGGAGCAGTTCTTACCGGAGTTTTGACCTACGGATTTTACCGGATCATCAATATATTTACCCAAAGCGAGCTACTGCTGGTAGCAGTCCCCGTCTTATTTGGCGCTTTAATCTATCTTGCCATATCTAAGTTAGGTGGTTTTTTAAGCGTAATTTATGAAATCACCGATTAGACCGGTAATCTTCTCATTTCGTCGGGTTGTATTCTCCCCCATAAATCGGTAACATAAACAGGATTTTCTGAAAAAAATTATTATAGCGTTCCGTATAGATTTATCTGAATGGAGGGAGTAAAAGATGGGTAAAACCTACATGGCCAAGAAAGAAGAGTTGGATAAAGAAGGAAAAAGAAATTGGTATATAGTTGACGCCGAGGATACAGTTTTAGGCAGACTAGCATCCAAAATCGCTGAAATACTGCAGGGAAAACACAAGCCAATTTATACCCCCCATGTGGACACCGGGGATTATGTAGTAGTGATTAATGCCGGCAAGATCATAGTTACCGGCAGCAAGCTAGAGCAGAAGATATACAGAAAGTATTCCGGGTATCCGGGAGGAATGAGAGAAGTAGATTTGGAACACACCTTGCGCCAAAAACCCACTGTGCCTTTAGAGCTGGCAGTTAAGAGAATGCTACCTAAAAATAAGTTGGGCAGGAAGATGTTTAAAAAGCTAAAAATTTATGGTGGCCAAGAGCACCCACACAAAGCGCAGGACCCGGAACCTCTTGAAATATAATTAGAAAAGTAAGAAAGACCCACTATCCCACTTTATTTTTATTTACCTCTTCCTTGTAGACCCGGTCCAAAATGCCGTTTATAAAGGAACCTGATTTTTCGGTGCCGTACTTTTTGGCCAATTCCACCGCTTCATTAATTACCGCCTCCGGGGGCACCTGGCTGAACAACAACTCGTAGATGCCCAGACGGAGGATGTTTCTATCTACAGCAACCAATCGCTTAAGCTTCCAACCTTTTGCTCTTTTGCCGATTATGGCATCTATTTCTTGAAGATTTTTGGCAACCCCTCTAAGGGTCTGACCGATATATGCATCTTTATAACCATATTCGTCCAATAACTCATCTATGGAAACATCTCTAAAATCCCGCTGGTAAAGCATCCTTAAAACCAATTCCCGTGCTTTCCTACGCCTCATAACAAAACTAGGACCTCTTCTAAATAAAGGAGTTCATTATTTTTTGAAGTTAAAGCTATATTAGCGGGTTAAAACTTTGAACGCTTCCTTTAATTTTTCCGTTATTTTACCCTCCGATCCTATCCAACTACCCACAAGATAGCCGGCCACACCTAACACCAAAATCACTATGAGCTTCCAAAATCCGAGAGTTAACAAAATTATCCCCAAGCCCGTTCCAATAATCGCCCCCCAAATTCGGCAATCGATTTTATCCATATAAATCATCCTTTCTTTCAGAGGAGGTAAACATTTCGCCCTCTTTATCCTCCCTTTCTTCTGGGGTCCTCGATCCCCCAATACTTCGGGTGTATATCTCTACATCCGATACTTCCACCCCAATTCCAGACTCAACTTCCTCGGCCAAAAGTTTCTGCAGACGCCTTGAAAGTTGATAGGTATTCTGTCCCATACGAACATTGGCCCGCACCTTTATCTTTACTCCCTCTCCATCGTGGGCTAAACTTACCCGAAACCGGGACAGCCCCTCTTCATTGGCTAAAATTTTTTCCACAAAATCCCGGATGGCATAAGGTGAGACGTGAATTTCGCCCTTTTCACCTTCTTTGACGAACCTTCGCCTTCTCTTATTGATATCCCAAATCCTGCCCAGGTAGTAGAGGCCGGAGAGAAAAACAATTGAACCCACTACGTAGGCTAGTATATCCCCAATATCTGTAGCCAAAAATTCTTTTAACTCCAGGATATCAATTACCTCAAAGGAGAATAGAAAAAGAAAACAGGCCACGGCCACCAGGCTTATAGCCGCCACCCAAAAGCCGGTCTCCAGAAGATAACCAGATAAATTTCTCACTTTAGATCTCCTCCTCTTCGGCTTCTTCGGGAAGTTGGACTTTTCTTACGTGTACATTGACCTGTTCTACTTGGAGGCCGGTCATTTCCTCCACCTCGCTTTTCACTATTTGTTGTATCTTTACTGCCACCTCCCTAATCGGCTGTCCGTAGCTAATCGCCACATTTAAGTCTATGATTACTTTTCCATCCGTAAGCTCGGTTTCCACACCCTTTTGCCTGCCCCCGAATATTCCTACGATACCCCCGGGTGCGCTCTTTCGCATCCCCCCCAGTCCTTCTACTTCCGAAGCAGCTATACCGGCAATTGCCGCTACCACATCCTCGGCGATAACTACTTTCCCTTCGGATTCTTCTATCACACCTTTCTTTTCGGCCATTTTTTCACCTCCAAACAAATTAACTTTGCATGCGTTCTACGTATTCGCCAGTTCTGGCATCCACTTTTATTTTATCTCCTTCCTCTACAAATAAGGGAACTTTCACCTTTTTACCGGTCTCCAAAGTAGCCGGTTTATCACCTCCGGACACTGTATTGCCTCTAACTCCCGGGGCGGTCTTTTCAACCTCCAGCACTACAAAGGTGGGAAGCTTTATATTTACTATGTTTCCTCGATAAAATTCACCTTTTAGATCCAAGTTTTCTGTAAGGTAATCTTTGGTATCGGCCAGATGTTCAGCCGTAAGCTCAAACTGTTCGTAAGTCTCCTTATCCATAAAATGATAGCTGCCCCGGTCACTATACAAAAATTGGAGTGATTTCTCTTCCATATAGGCCTTCTTTACCTCTTCTGATCCTTTGAACGTCTGGGAGATCACCCGGCCGGTGACCAAATTCTTGAGGCGGGTACGGGCAAAAGCATCGCCGCGGGCTCTCTTGGAATGTTCATATTCAATTACTTCATAAAGATCTCCATCATACTCTATGGTCAATCCCTTGGTAAGATCACTTACTTTCATTAAATCACCTCATAATTACTGCTCTGCTTGCGGTTCCGATTTTCTCTCTCCTACTTTGGCTATCCAGATACTAAGCTCATACAAAAGCAAAAGCGGAATCGCTAGTGACATCTGAGTAAAGGGATCCGGCGGGGTGAGGATGGCAGCAGCGATAAAGATAAGGACTATCATATATTTTCTTTTCTCTCGCAGGAAGGAGCTGGTAACCAGGCCCATTCTGGAGGCCAAAAAAGCCAGCACCGGCATCTCAAATGCCAGCCCAAAAGCCAGCATAAATAACATGACAAACGAAACGTAGTTACTTATAGTAAAGTTAGCTTGAAGCTGGGAACCGGCAACCCCGATTAAGAATTTAATGGCCAAGGGCAAAACCACCAAAAATGAAAAGCCCGCTCCTATATAAAATAGGAAAGTTCCAAAAGTAAAAGAAGAGAAAAAATACCGCTTTTCATGTTCGTATAAAGCGGGCAGGACAAATCGCCAAACTTCATAAAGGATAAAGGGAGCTCCTACGATGATCCCGGTCAGGATGGCCAGCTTAATGTAGGTAAAGAAAGCTTCTGTAGGATGTATAAACATGAGGCCGCTTCTTTGTTTTAAAAGCATCTTGAAGGCATCCAGAAAACCTTCGATTTGATGTTCGGTGAAGTACTCCGATCCGGTGCCTTCCAGGAATTCACGCATAGATTGGATAAGTCCGGGAATATCTCCCTGGGTTAAGTTAGGCGAAGTAGTGACGGTGATAGGCCTGGTTAAAATTTCCAGCAAAAAATCCCGGAAAACATAGGCTCCGCCAGCAATTAGCGCCACGGCAATGATAGAGTAGATGATCCGGGATCGCATCTCGTCCAAATGTTCAACTAAGCTCATTTTTAAATCTTGGGACATGGCAATCTTTCATGAGTTTTGAAAACCGAATTGTATTATATGCATAACCCCCTCAAAATATCAATCCCACTACTTGAATTGGCAAAAAATAGGCGAATGAAAATAGGTTGATGAATGCCGATAGAGTCGGCAAGGGACGGCAGAGGAGGGACCGGGGCAGCTCCCTTAGTCCGACGGAAGCAAAGAAGAATCTAGGGATCGAAAAACCACAGTAAAGCTTTCCATGACTTACCAGTTAGACTCAAATGGTATCCACCCGAAGGCTATCCACTAAAGGTGGCTTAAACTATAATCCTGAATTAAACCCCTTTTGCCAGCGGAAGTTGGATAAAAGCAAAGCCGTGCTATCTGGCCTGCATCAATTCTTCCTCTCTAATATCCTCTATGCGAAGACCGCTCATGGGCTCACCCAGATCTTCCGATACCTGAGCGAGTTTCTTAGGATCATCAAAATAGGTAGTAGCCTGGACTATAGCTTTGGCTCTCTTCTCCGGTATCTGTGATTTGAATATACCCGAACCTACAAATACTCCATCGGTTCCCAATTGCATCATCAAAGCCGCATCGGC
>CAYUCE010000080.1:0-5978 GCA_964443275.1 uncultured Thermotogae bacterium
TGGTATTCTCCGGCAGGTAGTAAACTATGGTTACCGGACTGCCGGCAGGATTGGGATAGGGATAAGTACGTATATCCGCACCTTTTTCGGCCGCGGTAATGGTCTTGCTTACGCTGTCCGTATTATCGTATTCATCGGTGACAGTAAGAGTAACCTGATAATTATCTACCTCGCTGTAAGCGTGAGTGGGATTTTGCTCCGTTGATGTAGACCCGTCGCCGAAGTCCCACTCCCAAGAAACTATATTCCCATCCCCTTCGGTGGAATTGTCGGTAAACTGGACAACTTCATCAACTTGAGGAAGAGATGGGGAGTAGCTAAATTTTGCTTCCGGTGGATTGGCACCCACCACGACCTCTTTGATCACACTGGCAGCCAGGTCTTTGGAGGTAATGATAGTTAGGGTTACTTGGTAGGTTCCAGTTTCCGGGTAAGTGTAGGTGGTATTCCCATTTTCAGCACCGTCGGCGATAATTGTCCGCACATTGCCGTCTCCGAACTCCCATATCCATTTAGTAATACTGGAGCCTTCCGGTACGGTGGACTCATCGGTGAAGCTTACCTGTTGATTGATTCGCGGAGAAGAAGGATCGTAAGAAAAATCGGCCGTAATCCCTCTGGCCGACACCGGTACATCGTGGCTGACAGTGCCGGATTTTCCGCGGGAATCAGTTGCCTTTAAGGTAACGGTGTAAACACCCGATGAACTGTATGAGTGAGTGGTAGTACCGCTGTCACCCGAATCTATAGTTTTTGTGGTATCGTCTCCAAAGTCCCATTCCCACTTAACGACATCTTCGCCGCCCACCGTGGAGGACTGATCGCCAAAAGTTACCGGCTCATCTATAACCGGAGAAGAGGGGCTCACCGAAAATGCCGCAGTGACCCCCATCGGTGAGACCGTTACTTCGTGGATTACGCTGTCCGAATTCCCCCGGGAGTCTTTTACGGTCAAAGTTACTTGATATACATCCGATGAACCGTAAGAATGAGTGGCTGTCGTTTGGTTGACATCTTTATAGGTAACACTTTCCCCATCCCCAAAATCCCATTTTCGTTCAACTATATCCGCATCTCCAATTGTAGTCGATTGATCAGTAAAAGTAATCTCTTCATCTACTTTGGGAGAAGCGGGATCATAAGAAAATTCGGCCGTGGGTGCTCCGGGACCGGTGACATTAAAGCTTTTGGTCTTCTCGCCGGTAACCCCGTGCTCATCTTCCGCTATCAATTTGGCCCATACGTTACCCCCTTCACCAAAAGTATGAGTAACAGAAAAACCGGATTTAGTAGTCCCATCACTAAATTCCCAGTTGTAACTGATGATTTCATCCCCGTCTTTATCCTCCGGGCCTACATTTTTCGGAGTAAAAGTAATTTCGGTATTATAATTTAAGTCACCAGAGGGATCATAAGTGAAATCTACATAAGGTCTGCGATTTTGTACTATCTCCCACGTTTTAGTTTGCGGATTACCCATAGGGAAAACTACATTAATCCCCCCTCCTTGATCTTCATGTGAAATTACTGCGGTTGTGGGAATAAGCTCCCCTACAATTTGGGGTTCATCATCGGGCTCAATGACCATGGCATCCTCAGAGAAATTGAAATAGACATATAGGGCAGTTTGTCCATCATCATTTGTAGTATTATTTTGAAGTGTGGAAATGCGTACCCCGACTCCCGGGGAGTTGAGCCCACTTACATCGGTTTTTTCTCCCAGCAAATCGCCATCTTGATTTCTTATCTCAATCTTTTCTACTGCATCCTCAGGAACCTGGTTATTAGCAATATTAAAGAGGACAACTGGATTTATGGTTACTGCTTTATTATTATTGTCATTGTCGGTTAGTCGAATACGCTGAGCTAAAAGCCGCAGTCCATTGAATTCCCCACCATTGGGTGGAGATAAGTCAGCAACCTCTTCATATGGGGGATAGAGTTTTATTTTTTTGTTAGACTTACCGTCGCGGTAAATAGCTTCATGGTCCGTCCCATTTGGCTCTCCATTTATAACCACTTTAGGTTGCAGCTTCCGTATATCCGTACCATCATAACTTATATACTCTAATTCATCGGCTATTTTGTACTCGACCCTAACGGTATCTCCGTCTTTTACTTCCGCCGTGGTATCAAGATCATAAAGCTGACCGTCGGTAAAGTCGTCCCTGCCTAGATTATCACTATCAATACTAAGTAAGGTCGTTCCCCCATGCTTTACCAGTATCTCTTTTATATCTTGCTTTGTGGCGGGGTTGGTAGTAATGTTATTCCCGATCCAGATTTGCTCAAAAGTAAGAGGACCATCATCAACTGAAAATTTTACCTTTTGCACTAAAGTCTGGCCAGCAGATTTATATGCATCTGTAACTTTATCGCTTGTATCATCAACTGAGAAGCCAGCTATTGCGGTGACTGAGAAAAATAATCCACACAGAACAGCTAAAAATAAAGACAAAAATGCTTTCCTATTTTGCATATCCAGAACCTCCTTATAATCCCTAACTTCAGGCCCTATTCTATACGCTGCAGTGCAACCGGGACAAGACTTCTATCTTTTATTCATTACGGGTAGGTCACCTGTTCCGGTGACGAATGTCTTGCAGATAACATTCGGGTAAAAAATTCTAAACTTTAACCTTCGGCGGTTTATCTTTATGTGCGTTACTTGTATGATATAAACACAGCTTGGTCTAAATCTTATAATTCGCTATGATTTAGAGGGTTATGTCTGGTGAAAGGAAAACGTCAACTCAAAGGAAAAAAGTGATTGATATACTGAAATCGAAATACGGGGATTTGGGAGGGGACAAAGAAAAAATATTGGAATTTGCCGCTGTCGGCTTTGAGGAAAGACTTACACAGCTTTACGAGGAATTCAGGAGAGGCGAGATTAGCCTAGAGCATTTGGCGGAAGAACTGGGACTTACTGTTTGGGAAGTCGAGAATTTATTAGAAGAAAGAGGTCTCAAAAGTACAAATCTGTAGATTGTTTACCATTTATAGTCCAAAATTTGATAGCTACACTTTCGAAGCGAACACTCATGCGATCGGATATATATTTAGCAAGAGAGTTATCCAGCTTGCTTCTTATTTGGGAATTAGAATCCCCCTTCGGATCGGGTAACAAAATGGACTGCGTATCTTCTATTCTTTGCTAAATATTGCTAGGCCACCTGTTCTGGTGACGAATGTCTTGCAGATAACATTCGGGTAAAAATTTAGCCATGTCCTCCTGTGGTTTTCCTAGTAGCGGAACTCTCTAGAGTTCCATCCCATCTGGGATGCTTAAATGCATAAAACCCAGGCTAAAGTCTCTTCTTCGCTTCTACGACCTCTTCTACGCTTCTGCGAAGCTTGCGAAGCAGAGAGCTACGAAGCAGCGTAGTAGAGCATCCGCTACCCATCTGGTTTCGGGGTAATCTTATTAACATCGTTTGTTTCTTGTAGCGGAACCTTTCAAGGTTCCATCCTACCTGGGATGGTTAAATTTATAAAAACGATGGCTGAAGCCTCTTCTTCGTCCAGCACTATCTTTCTTAGAAGAAAGTGCTGGACAGCATAGTAGAGCATCCGCTACGGGCCTGGGTGCGGGGATGATGGCAAAACCATCAATGATTATCCTGCTCTATACACTTAGGTCTACCAAATAGGAAGTTCTTTCCAAGATTGTGTATGGTACGGTTGTCTTCTGCGATCTCTTATAATATGATTTGATATAGAGGAACTCTTGAAAATTGAGGACCAATGTGTGAAAGTGGGAAAACTTGATAGCTCAAAAATTGACGTAGGATCGTATTAAGTAGAGCATCATTTTGAGATATCTTGTATGTGGGAGAATTAAACATCAGGAACCCTTGAATGAATTGAATGAAGAGAAATCTTACTTGAAAATAGCTCAGGAGAAAGTAAAAGAAAACAAGTTTGAACTTTCTCATCATGCTCAAATGGAACGGGGAGAAGAAAAAATCGGAGTCGATGACATTGCTAATGCTATCTTGACTGGACAGGAACTAGAACCCTATCCAGAAGATTCCAGAGGTGAGAGCTGCCTTTTTTGTGGTAAGGGAGATGACGAAAGGTGGATTCACGTCCTATGTGGGAACTTCGACCACGATAATTTATTGATAATTACGGTTTATATTCCTAAGAAACCAAAGTGGAAGGATCCGTTCACTAGGGGTGGTGCATAATGAAAAAGGAAAAACAGTCTGACGGAAAAGTAAGAGAAAAGTGCTATTTTTGCGGGAAAGGCATTTTAGAGAAAAAGAGGGTGACTGTTGATTTCCGTTGGGGGGACAAATTAATGGTGATTGAAAAGGTTCCTGCGAAAGTTTGCAATGAATGTGGGGAGAAATACTATTCAGCAGAGGTATCTAGGGAAATGGAGCGCATTATCAAGGAGGATATAGCAGATCACGAGATGAAAGTACCGGTAGCCAAGATGGGTCTCTAAATTTGGGAAAGTTGATCCACAAAATCCTGCAATTCGCTGGTTTAGATGGTCATGTTTTGGTGAAAGGAAAACTTGGCTCAAAGAAAAAAAGTGATTGATATACTGAAATCGAAATGCTTGTCTTTGGCAAGGAAATTACCCAGCATTAGTTCGTCCAGGTGCTGGGTAAGCATTTCTGGGAAGTTTACATTCAATAATGCTTCTTAAGTGTTTCATAACCTTGTAGTACTTCTTCCTTATCTACTGGAGACTCTATTCCCAACCAAGCTAAGATATCGATGGTTTCCGTGATTGGCTTCCCAAGTTTTTTTGCCAGCTTACTTAAGGAGATCTTTCCTTCTTTGTAACGTCTAAGCATCAAGTACTCCCATCCATAATCTATCAGCTCCCGTATGGTTTCTGACTTTCCTTTACCGACTTGTTGAGAAAGCTCTTTAATCCGAGTGATCTTTTCCTCATCTAACCTCAAGCTAGTGGTTTTCATTTTCTTTACCTCCAATTTGCATCTTTGCAAAATCTGTAATTTCCTGGCTGTAGCGGCCGTACTTCTTTAAGCTTTTTAACTTTTCCAAACTTACAGCCTTGCTAATATCGCCCCTTTCAGACATCCGAATTAGGAAATCTATTGCTGTAATAAACTCCAATCCTAATATCTTACATAGCTTGATAGCTTGCTTGTCATCGGTGGCTAAAGGTTTGTCCTCTTCCTCAGCTAACCTAATGGCATAAGCTTCATCTCCGATAGAAAACTCCTTTTTAAGTTCCTGAATTTCCCCAGTCTCCCCGATCTTTTTGACCTTTATCATTCCTTCATCTATCAGCTTTTCAATTAGCTTTGCATCCGGTGTATCTTTCCTGGTGCTTTCCTCTTTAATCTCTGGAGGGATCTTGATATCTATCTTGGAAGCAATCTTCCTCAATATCTCCACTTTGGCTGTTAAGATCAGAGTGGAAGCGTCAAATATGATATAATGCAATTTAATACACATGCAATCTTATATGTTTTCTCTATTCATGTCAAGGACTCAAATTTCCAGATACAGCCCTCAAATTTTCTTCCCTACCTTAAATGCAATTTGGATAATGAGCCCTGGTTAATGGAGTGGAGCTTCTGCTACCCATCCGATTATGGGATTAGTTGTCAATTTTCGGTTGTTTCCTGGTAGGTCCCATTTTTATCAGGAATAGTTAAATGTACTATACTTTTGCACTTTTCGTTTGTTCGATTTCTTGGAATCTCTGTAAAGCCCATGAATAGGGGATTTCCTGATTTCGTTATGTTTTTCCTCCCTGATTCTAAAATCCCCATAGGGACGGGGATCTAGAAAAAGTGCAAAAGTATAGTTCCAGGGAAGTGGTTTTTCGTAGAGGAAGGCTTTAGCCTTCCATGGTTTTTATAAATTAATGCATCCCATATAAGGGTGGAATCCTAAAGGATTCCGCTAGTGCGCCCGTAAGGATAGCTAAACAGGGAGGTTCGACTCCTCTCCGGGCATACGTTCTCCGGCCCGTAGCTTACTGT
>CAYUCE010000081.1:0-5648 GCA_964443275.1 uncultured Thermotogae bacterium
CCATGCATAAAATCTTTATTTTGTCGAAAGTCCATCATAACTTGCTTCATTCCTCTCAAATACCAGGATAGCTCAAAAAGGGTGCAGGCAACTTCCGCCACGATCCCGTACTCACTTCCATAATTAGACAACAGATATTTTACCGTTTGGTATCTACCCTCTTCGGTAAAATCGGGTATGGATACTTCACTGGGGTCTTTAAGATCCTTATAAGGATGGTCTACTGGTTCCGTATAGTAAGAACCCCCTTGGTAGGGGACCTTTTTCCAGCCTATTCCCCATTCGTCGGTATAGTATTCGGAGCTTTCTAAGTAATAGCTCTTGCAGGGTCCTATAGTAGTTATCAACATATCATGATCTAAATTTAACAAAGCTGGGTCAGGATCAGCTCGATCCCTTGCAAGGGATTCATTCAAGCGGCCCTCCTTAACAAGATAATCAGTCATTTTCTTTTTCATTTCCGGTGTATACCAAACGTCCACAGGAACTCTGTCCGGCTCTTGATGTTCAATTGCCATCAAAAGCCTTTGTTTATGGTTCATTTTACTTACTCCCCCAATTCAATGAACCTCACGAAGTTTTTAATAAAAAAAATTAAATAGCTAGGATTGGGGCTTCCCGCAAGAGTTCAATAACTACAGTACTCAAAAAAAGTTTCATACATGGCCATAATATTTTCAGGCGGTACACCGGGCTGAATATTATGGATGGGGGCAAATACATAACCCCCTTCCGGTTTCAGATCGAAGATCCTTCTTTTTGTCTCTTTTCTAACCTCAGCAGGTGTTCCATATGGAAGTATCCTTTGTGTGTCGCAGCTTGCTCCCCAAAAGACTATTTTCTGACCAAATTCCTTCTTTAATTCTTCGGTATCCCCCATTCCCTTACTATTTACCTGTATAGGCTGTAAGATATCCACTCCAATCTCAATGAGATCGGGAATAAGTGGCTTTATAGCCCCGTCTGTATGGTAAAATAGTTTAGCATCGGTTCTATCTTTTATAGTTTCAAACAATTCTCGCTGCTTTGGCTTTATCGTCTCTCTATACATCCTAGGGGATATTAGCAAGGAATCTTGTGTGCCTATATCGTCCCAGTACAATACTACTTGGATCAGATCTCCTACTTGGTCAAGGAAATTAACCGCTGCCTGTTTATAGATTTCACATATTTTATTAAGCGTGTAATCGGCGGCTTTACGATCTCTTACCAGTAGAGTTAAAAATTCTTCCAATCCTATTATCCTCTCTGCCTGCTCCAAAATACCCCCACCGAAAAGCGGACTGCCGCAGATAGCATAATCTGTACGCTCATAAATCTTAATTGCCTTTTCCCTCAATCCTCTAGTCCTCCCCGGATCATCAGGATCGGGCCAGTCATAGTTTCTTAAATCATTTAAATCTCCAGTCACCGGAAATTTCCAATAGTCAAAATATTTGCCGCCTTTTTTGGGCATTCGCATAGTGGTTTTCCACTGATCGATGTAAGTATAGCAATCCCTTTTTTCTTCGATATTTAAGGTCCATGTATCGGGAGGATTTGCGGAAAGGGGTACGAAATCCGCCCTAAGGCGGCTCCTGACCTCCTCATCTATTATCGGAAGCTGCTGAACTGGATCCAGTATCGCAGGTTCAGAAGCTTCTATATTTAAATAATCGAGTAATTCTTTATAAACCTCAACATGGATGGAGGATACGATAGTTCCTCCAAGGTCATTAGGAATCCTATCCGGCTCCTGGTGATTCAAGGTAGCAATAGCCCGGTCTCTGCTCTCCACTTAATTAACCCCTTCTTCGCCTAAGTATCGTATGGATGGTCACAGCGATCAGTATGAGCAGACCATAAATTAACTGAGTCCAAAATCCAGAAAGACCAGCTGCTACAATCCCCGCTTCCAAAGAGCCGATAAGAAAGGCCCCGATAAAGGTACCCAGTATCGTTCCCTCACCACCAAACATGGAAGTTCCACCCACGAACACTGCTGCAAACGTGGTAAGAAGGTATCCTTCTCCCATGGTTGGCCACCAGGTGTTCATTTTAAAGCAATCTAATAATCCGGCAAAAGCGGCCAATACTCCCATTAACATAAAGACCAGGATTTTCGTCCGGTCCACGCTGACCCCCATCATTCTGGCAGTATCTTCATTATCTCCAGTAAACAGTACATGATCGCCAAATTTATGCCGAAATAGAACAAACCACAAAAGCACCGCAATCGCCAGAAACCATATGGATTGAGCCGGGATAATACCTCCGGCTTTGGCTACCAGACCGGCATATAGAGGCGAACCTGCTATTCCCCTTAAAGGGATAGCCATTCCAGAAGCCATGACGTTAGTGGACCCTCTGATAAGAAATTGCATGCCCAAAGTTACAATTATTGAAGGTATACCAATTTTGGTTATAAGCAGTCCGTTAAACAATCCTACTGCTGCGCCTGTCGCCAATGCACCAATTACACCTAGCAAAACGCTTCCCGTGGCACCAAAAGTGACCCCGAAAACAAATCCCGCAAAGGCCATGGTGGCCGGGAAACTTAAGTCAATCTCACCGCAAACAAGCACCATAGTTATACCCAGAGCCATGATTCCCACAAAAGGGACGGTAGATAAGAAAGCTCGATAAATACTTGGTCTTAAGAAGGTACCCGGGCTGGTAACCATAAATAAAATAAATATCATAAAAG
This sequence comes from uncultured Thermotogae bacterium, assembly GCA_964443275.1. GTDB lineage: Bacteria > Bipolaricaulota > Bipolaricaulia > CAYUCE01 > CAYUCE01 > CAYUCE01. The sequence goes on from CAYUCE010000081.1 coordinate 2,687, forward strand.
TGATACCAATAAGACCTATTTGTGTTCCATACTTTCTAAGGCTTAATATTCCCATCTTATCCATCCCCTCCGTTATTACTAAGCTCTTCCCTTTCTACGTTCTTTCTTTCCCTCTCAGCTTGGGTAGCGTGGTGAACTAGCTGATCGGTAAGTTCTTGTTCGCTTATTTTGTCCCTTTCGTATCTGCCTGCTACTGCGCCCCGATCTAAGATGACAAAACGATCCGATACCGGGTAAATATTGGCAATCGTATGGGATATATAAACACAGGATTTTCCCCGCTCCTTTATACCTTTGATGAAGTCTAGGACTTTGCCTATCTCCTTTACCGATAGAGCGCTGGTAGGTTCATCTAAAATTACCAAGTCAGCTTCAAAGTATAGTCCTCTAGCTATTGCCACCCCTTGGCGTTCGCCTCCGGATAGAGTTCTGACCGTAGAATCCGGGGATACCCCCCCTCCGGTAAATCCCATGAACTCTCGCATTAGCTTGTCTGTCTCCTTCTTGGTTTCTTCTACCTGGATAAAACCCAATTTATTGGTTATCTGCCTACCCAAGAAAATATTTCTCCACAGGGACTGCTTGACTCCTAACGCTTTTTCCTGATAGACGGTCTCAATACCTAATTCATGGGCTTTCTGGACCGAATATTTCCTAAGATTTATCTTTTCACCATTGATATATATATTTCCCTTGGTAGGACGATAGACACCACTTAAAATCTTGATCAGGGTCGATTTCCCGGCTCCGTTATCCCCAATAAGCCCCACTATCTCGTTTTGACCCACTTCAAAATCTACCCCTCTCAGAGCAACGACCTCCCCAAAAGATTTATGAATATTCTCCATTCGTACTAAACTCATCTAGCTATCACCCCTTTCTGAGCAAATTCGACCTTTGGTAAACAAAGGCGAGTGAAGATCTTTCGCATCTTTTTATTTACTACAAACGGTCAAAATAAACTAGGATGTAGGCTCGCATTTTGCGAGCCTACATCCTTAAGTAGTTTCTAGTTTCTCCCCTTTTATCTGATTCCTTCCTCAGCTAATGGAGCGATTGCCTCGATGTTACCTTCGTGAATCAAGCCGGCTCCAGTATCGATGTGAAGCCCCGCAAACTGATACTTAGCAGTCAGGTAGATCTGGAAAACGGGCAGGAAACCCTGCAGGAAAGGCTGCTGATCCAATACCAGGTCAGTGTACCCGCTTTTGATGGCATCCACTGTTCGAGGAGAGAGGTCAAAACCTGCTCCGTATATCTCATCGGGGCCCAATCCGGCCGCCTCAAAGTACTGCTGCTGGGTAGCAGTAAGTTGACCATGGTCAGTAACCACGATGTCACAATCGGGGTTACTTTGGAGATAGCCAACTATAACCGGGATTCCAGCAGCGGCATCCTTGTCAACTTCGGAGGATATCTCCATGTAGTCGACGGTAACTCCAGCTTCTTCCAGAGCATCTATTACCCCTTTTGTCCTTAATCCACGGGTCGGCTCTGACTTAAGCCCCCAAACCAGAGCTTTATCTCCCTCTCCAAATCCACCTCTGCTAACAATTCCTTCACCCAGTATCTGACCGGAAGGATAAAGCTCTTGGCCGACGTAGCCAAATCCTTTGGATTTATACATTTTTTCCAACTCAGGGAGGGTGGTGTTTTGGCTAGTTACTATAATCCCCTTATCTATGGCCTCCTTAACAAAAGGCTCATAAGCATCGACTCCGGGATGCCCCATAATTGCTATGCCATCCGGATTGGCTGCCACTGCTTCCTGAAATTGGTTGACCATCTTCTGCGGACTCCAATCTGACCATTTGTACTTCATATCCACCCTGTCACCTAAAATCTTTTCCGCAGCTCTTGCCCCATTATATACTACTGTTGAGAAAGTACCACCCGGTGGGCCTCCAGGAAAGAAATAGATCTCCACTGGTTCTTCATTGGCCGCTCCGGTAAATAGACCCGGTCCTATAAGCAAGGCAACTAGTGCCATTGCTACCAGCACAAGAGAAATTTTGCTCTTAAACATTTTTTCCACCCCTTATTTTGGATTTGGGAATCTATTAACTTTAATTAGGAAGCCGCCCTTAGCTTAGCTTTATCACCTCCCTTCTTTTAAATCTTTTATTAATCTTTGGCGAGATTTGAAATCACCTTTTGCCCCTTAAAATGGTTTTTCTCCCGAAAACATTCACTAATGTAATCTGACTATTTCGCACTAGTTGAACTTCTTTGTATCAGCTCAACCTCTAATTTTAATTCTTTTTCACCGGTTTCCTTTCCTTCCATTCTCTCCAACAAAATCTCCATCGCCTTCTCCCCTATCTTCTCTTTGGGTACCCTCACCGTAGTCAAGGGCACCTCAAGACAAGAGGAAAATAAGATGTCATCATAGCCTACAATTGACATATCTTGAGGTATCTTTAAACCTGCTTCACGAATAGCTTTCATAACCCCCAGGGCTACAAAATCACTGAACGTAAAAATCGCCGTGGGCCTCGGTTCATGTCTCAATAAACTTTTACCGTAGTTGTAACCTTCCTCCATGGTCACCACCCCTTCTTTGACCAAGGTCCTATCAGGATTTAGCCCAGCTTCTTTTAAAGCATTTTTGTATCCTTGCAACCTCTCTTTAGCACTGGAATTATGAACAGGTCCATTGATAAAAGCAATCTCTTCATGCCCTTGGGCAATTAGATGTTTTGTAGCTAAATATCCACCCTGCACATCATCGGTAACCACATAGTCGGTCTTTAAGTCCTCAAAATGACGAGCCATAAGTACAAAAGGAAAACCGGCTTCTTTAAGCTGGGCAACTGTCTTTTTCTCAGTTTGAACCGGAGAGATTAAAATACCATCTACCTGCTCAGCCAGCATTACTTGAATAGCCTTCTTTTCTTTTTGGTAATTTTCGTCCGTGTCCTGTAAGATAATGCTCAAATCGTGCTTGGTAGCCGCTTTTTCC
>CAYUCE010000082.1:0-5632 GCA_964443275.1 uncultured Thermotogae bacterium
TCTAGGGGCTTTTTGCCCCTTTTATTTTTTGCCTAAGAGGGGGAAGTTGGGTTATAGATGCTTTTAACGTAACTGACCTGCAATCTTCGGCCATGCGGCTTGGCTCCATGGCATTTTGCCACCACATCCAGGATATGGGGCATGAAACCGTTTATCAGCTCACCTGCAGAGATCGAAATAGGCTGGCTCTGCAGTCTGATTTATTATCCGCCTGGACTCTGGGGCTTAGAAACGTCTTAGCTCTCACTGGCGATTATACTACCTTAGGTGACCACCCGCAGGCCAAGCCGGTATTTGATCTTGATTCCCCGCAGTTACTTGATACTATCACCACTTTAAATAATGGGAAGGATTTAGCCGGAAACGAGCTCAAAGGAAGCCCTAACTTTTTTGCCGGAGGTGCAGTAAACCCGGGAGCCGACCCACTTAGGCCCCAGATAATGAAGACCAAGATGAAGGTAAACCGCGGCGCCCGTTTCTTTCAATCCCAGGCCGTATATGATCCACAGGTTTTGGAAGGTTTTATGAGTGAGCTAACAAAGGAAAGGATCAATACTCCGGTTCTAGTAGGAATTCTCCCCTTAAAATCAGCCGGTATGGCCAGGTTTATGAACAAAAATATTGCCGGAGTCTCCGTACCGGAGGAGATCATAAATGAGCTGGCCGATGCAGATGACACAGTGGCTAAATCAATCGAGATATCTGCCCGGATCATTAAACAGACTAAGAATTTATGCCAAGGTGTCCATCTTATGCCCATGGGGTGGGAAAAATACGTTCCCGAGATTATCGAGCTGGCCGGGCTATAAATATATATAGATCGTTATGCACTAGAGAGGAGGAAATAAAGAAAACTGACTGCCCCATCCTTGTTTATAAGTGGAGTTGGCCTTGCGAAAGATCCCCCGCCCATAAATGGGACCGCTGGTCTTCCGTAATATCTGGCTGGAATGTCCGGCGGCTTAAGTTACTCTGCCTCCCAATCTAGGCGACCGAAAAGTAATAAGAAATTGCGTGTTTTAAAATGGTGATATCCTCGGCTTCTTTCTTATTAGCCACGGATACGTTAATAGTGTAATTGTCAAACCAATTGATACGCCCTTGAATCTCTTCGCCATTTACCAGCTTAAACTGTAAGAGTACCTCATTCTCCCGAAATTTGCTTAACTCCTCAGCTTGACTTATAGACACGTTTTGGCTCTCCTCTCTTAAACTTATTTTTTCTATAGTTTGAGTTTGTCTACTAAAACAAAAGATATTGCAAGGTCATTTTAGTTCCAATCGCTTTTGATTACAACCTAATTTGGTTAGTTTTCAATAATAAGTTTATTGAGCTTTTTGGATCTTGTGGAACGCAAGTTATAGCTGAAGAAGTTCCAGGAAAGTGGTTTTCATATTCGTAGAGGAAGGCTTTAGCCATGGTTTTTTATTTGGGCATCCCATATAAGGGTGGAACCCTGAAGGGTTCCGCTACCAGGAAATAATCGATGTTATTGAGAATTCCAGTGCTAATGAAAAATATAAGCAGGACAAGACTGCCTACGCTTCTACGAAGCTTCGAAGAAGCGAAGTACGAGAATATAACATCCATGATCGATCTTTCGCTTCTTTAGTGATCGAAAAGCTCAATAAAGCAACGACTTCAGATTTGTAGCGGAAGCTCTACTCCAGCCTTCCCGGGCCATCGGAGCTTACAAACTCTGCGGTCTGCGGATAGGCCACAAGCTAAATCGGGCCCATTCCAAATTTCTTTTCGGCTAGAAGTTCAAGCTTTTTGATCTGCTTCTTCTTAAACCCTATAAAGATTCCTCTCGATTTACTACCCACCCAGGTATATATCTCCTCTCCTCTAGGCAGGACCTCATCTAAATTAGCCCCTATTACCTTGATCTTTTCAACCCTGGCCCCCTGGGGCATTTCAATTAAAATCCCCTCTCCTATCCCGACAATTTTTAAATATTCCCCTTTACCTTCAATTAAATTATTAAGTTCTCCAGATTCAATGTCTAGGTGGGTGACCCTGGCCCGGGAGTACCCTTTTAGATGGATGTAGACTCCAGAGGCAGCCAACTTCTTTTCATCCAGATAAACTTTTGCCTCAAGTTTTAGCTTTCCTTCTCCGGGTCCGGTCATTTGGAACACCCTGAAAAGCTCAATTGGCTAAAGAGGTTAGCTTAATCCAGGACTTTGAAGAAACATCCCAGCTATCGATAGCGCTTAAATATTCGGTGTAACAACCCAGTGGAATATAGCCACTATCCACGGCAGTCTCCGCCCACAACCATGTCTTGTTCGGGTTGCCCGGATCCGAAAAAGCGTTGAAGAATAAACCCACTTGCAGACAGCGGCTTTCCAACCACCCTCGATTAGCCTGTACCCAACCGCTATCCACAGGTGCTAAACCTCCCATATGGCCAGGAATTTCGGCAAGACGTGCCCCGTAGCCCAAAGTGCGCACCACCGAAGCAAATAAGATAGAAGTATCTTCGCAGTCACCGTAGCCGCTGGCCAGCGTTTCTACCGGGTACCTGGGCCATTCACAGCCGCATTGCTCCTGCCCGGTATCTGGATCTGTATAACACATTTCATCACAGCCCATTATCTTAGTTATAGGAGCGGGGCAATTGGGACATTCAAACCACTCCGGCGGGGACTCCCAACTATCGTATCGGATACCGGCTTGTGTAAAGTATAAGGCATTTTCCAACTTATCAAAATAATCACCTATCCCTGAAGCGAGTTCATCAGCCAGAGAATTCATCAAGCTGTCATCATCCGGATTAAGCACAAATTCACCGTAATCACAACTGCTGGGGAGAGGGAAGCACTGCGGTCTTGGCTTGCTGTTGAAGTACTGATAGAGGTATTTGGGAATAGGAACCTCCCAACTCCAGTTGATATTGTTCCATTTCCAATAAAAGGTGGGAAAATAATACTCTACATAGCTTCCCACCGTGATTTCTTTGGTGGAAGTGTCCATCGCCCCATCATCATCGGAGATGGTCAACGCAACTTGGAAAGTATTCGATTCCTGATAAGTGTGAGTTGTAGTCATTCCATAGGCAGTTACACCGTCGCCAAAATCCCATTCATACCAACTAACCGTCTCCGGAGTTACAAAGCTAGCCGGATCGTAGGAGATGGAAGCGTCGAAGGTGACCTCTTCTCCTACCGGCGGATTTAAGGGGTAGAAGGTAAAGTCGGCAATGGGAGCCGGATTTAGTACGGTAATGCTAATTGAATTGGAGTCGGTTGCCCCGTTATTGTCGGTTACTGTTAACGAAGCGGTGTAAATTCCATCATCCTGGTAGGTGTGTGATACCAAAGCTCCATAAGCTATGCCTCCATCTCTGAACTGCCACCGATAGTTAGTGATCGTTCCATCCGGATCGTAAGATCCACTCCCGTCAAATTCAACAGTTATAGGCGCTTCTCCACCGACTGCGGATGCATAAATATTGGCGGTGGGAAGCCTGTTAAAGATCCATTGGCAGGAGGTCAGCATTAACACTACCAGTACTAATGATAAAACGAGGAGGGGTTTTGACCTACTCTTCATCTTTTCACGCTCTTTTCTTGTTTCAATGTTTTGAAGAGGGGGAAGCTAGGCGAAAGAAATACCTACTCCCCCCTTCTTGTAAAGCTTACTGACTTAGTAGAATAGGAATAAAACCCATACTACAGAACCGCCAAGTGAATACATTAAGCATGTGTTTTTCTTGGTCTGCTTATAAGCCGGAGCATAGAACGCTCGATAGAGCTCGGATCAATCCTGAAGCATGAGTATCCTCTCCGTCTCTAAGTTCCTCTGGGCAAAGACGGCATGCAACCACCCAAAAGGCCCTAAGAAAAACCCTCCCATGCCACAGCCAAACATATTGACGTCCGAAGAACCGTCAGCCTTTCCGTCCCTTTCCGCCTGCGCTCTTATTTCGGCGTCACTTTGGGCAAATATTATGACCCCAAAGGAAGTCAACAATAGTGCTGTAACTAAAACAAAAACGATTGTCTTGGTCACTGTAGTCACCTCCCGCCCTGATATGGTCAAGGTATAATTACTGCTCTTCCGTTCCCTGATGTTTAAGGAAGTACTCGATGGCCTGCAATATGGACCCACTTATCGAGGAGGATTGGGTTTTCACAAGCAGTTTTTTAAGCATCTCTTTACGTTTCGCCGACCCCAGCGATACCGCCGCCTGTCCCCTCTCGAAACTGCCCTTAAGCAGCTCTTCGGCCTTTTTTTCTGTAATTTTCGTCTTCCGCCATCTATAGTTGCTCATATTGCATGCACTACTATAGCACAAAACCCATAAGTTGCCTATACGCAAAAGAGGGGACATTTGTCCCGCCGGATTTTTAACGTTGACTTAACTTGCAAATTACCTATTGTTTTAAAAAGGGTGAGGATAGAAAATCGAGGTCTGTTAAAATAAGAAATGTAACCTAGAGGTGGTATACAATGAAGATAGTTTATCATCCCTATTTCAACAGGGTCTATGCCTCTGATCCTGCAGCCGCGGAAGGTAGGATAGAGGCAGTTTTGAGAGAGATCGAAGGGGAATACGAATTTATCGAACCTGAGCCGGCTTCCGAAGATGATCTAAAGAGGGTTCACACCAAATCTCATATTGACTCAGTTAAGAGAAACCCTTCCCTATATGAAGTAGCCAAGTTGGCCGCCGGGGGAGCAATCAAGGCTGGTGAACTTGCCATGGAAGGCGATCCCAGTTTTGGACTTATTAGACCCCCTGGACACCATGCTGGAACCAACAGTGCCTGGGGGTTCTGTTACTTTAACAATATGGCCATAGCTTTGGCTAAACTTAAAGAACAAGGCCGAATTAAAAGCTCCTTAATCTTGGATTTTGATCTACACTTTGGCGATGGAACCAACACTATTTTTGCGAATAGTAAAATCAGATACTTTCAACCAAAATCAAAAGAGAGAGAAGCTTTCCTAGAAGAGATTGAAACTAATTTATGGGGTGAAATGGAATATGACATACTGGCAGTATCAGCCGGTTTTGATAGACACCTTGAAGATTGGGGCGGACAACTCTCTACCGAAGATTACCATGTCATAGGCAAATTAATAAAAGAAGCTGCTCAAGAAGTTTGTGAAGGAAGAAGATTCGCAGTTCTGGAAGGTGGGTACAATCACCAAGTTCTGGGCAAAAATGTAAAAGCTTTTCTGCATGGATTGGAGTAGGTGGTTAGTAGGTGGTTAGTAGGTGGTCATTGTTGTGCTAGATTTATGAATGGCAACGCTACCCCGGAGGGCGACCTTCGGGGCTTATTTTTTTAAGGACACTTCTTCCTTAATTTTATTTACATAAAGATGCTTATACTGCCTCTGAAAGCTTATTTAGGGCCTTTTAATATAATAGTCGATTAGGCTTGTCAGTTTTATTCCGCTAGTGAGCGTTATATGGTCTTATGATTAAGCAGGTCATATATTTCCTCTCTTGAGCCCACCAGGAATACAAAAATAGCTTTATCCTCAGGAATTAGCTCGTAGATAATCCTATATTCTCCTCCCGGGGTACCAACTCGATAAGAATAAGTGTTTTTATAACCGGATAGCTGCTTGCCCAGCTTTGGGGATTGGGTAAGACGTTGGGCACTTTCTTTC
>CAYUCE010000083.1:0-5618 GCA_964443275.1 uncultured Thermotogae bacterium
CCCTTAGGGCTGCAAGATTAGATCCGGTAGAGGCACTGGGATATGAATAAATTTTTAGCGAATCTTGAAATCTACAGCCTATAGTAAAACCGTATGCTAATAAAACCCGGTCGCGTTTTAAGATAGGAGGTGATATCCATGATGATAGAGAAAAGACGGGGTTTGTTGATGGCGGCCTTCACAGTACTGGTCCTCTTCATAATCCCAATGTCTGGTCTTGCCCAGCAGAGCGGCTGGAGTGACCGGCAGGGACAACGCTTTCCAGCCCCACAACTGAAGGTGGAAGCCTCTGAGATTATTCCCAAACTAGCTGAGACTCTAGGAATGGATACAGGTGGGCTGGAGGAGGCTTTTCGTAACGCTTTCACCACATTGGCCAATGAGGAGATCGATCAAATGGTCGAGGGAGGGCAACTTGGCTCAAAACAGGCTCAAAACATGAGGGAAAGGTTGGTAAAGCCCAAGATAGTCCTAAGACTTGCAGCTGATAACATGCCTCAGCAAAGTGATCGATCAGAGAAGCAAAGTGATCGATCAGACCCGTATCTCATTAATGCTGAACAATTTCTACCTGAGCTAGCTGAAACTCTTGGGATAGATACTGATGAACTAGAAAAGGCATTTAAAGGATTCTTCGTCGAATTGATGCAGGAGAATATAGATCAAATGGTAAATCAGGGCCAACTTGACTCACAACAGGCCCGGCAGATGAGGGGGGAGCTTGAAGATCCGCAGATTGATATGGGACTTGCAACCAGTAGCGAGGGATCATCCCAGGGCGGAGGCTTAAGCCCTTATGTAATTTTGGCAATACTTGGTGCATTGGTATTAATTTTTGCGGATCTTTTCTCTCTTTTTTAGTAGTTCCTGAGCTGTTTGCGCTTCGTGTATTCTTATATCGTTTGAAAAGTTATGATATCCTGGAATGTTTCAGTGGCAAGCGACGGATTCTGAATTGGGGTTTTGGTCAACGGCCAACAATGTGAATTAAAGGTGAAATATGCCTAGTAAGATAAAATACCTGTCTATACTGTTGTGGGCAATATCGTCTTTATTTTTAACCTCCTGTGGTTTTCTTAACCAGTCCCCTGTAGCCGTGATTTCTGCTTCTACAACTAGTGGAGAAACACCCCTCGATGTGGATTTCAGCGGAGCTGGTTCCTATGACCCAGACGGGGAGATAACTAAGTATCGATGGGATTTCGGGGATGGTAATACCAGCTCCGGAATAATCGCTTCTCATACCTACCAAGATGATGGAATATACTCCGTCCAGCTTATTGTAACTGACGCTAGCAGTGCAACCGGTTCTGATTCTGTAGATATAAATGTCACCAATCCTGCTCCGGTAGCTGATTTTTCTTTTCAGCCAATTAATCCGGCAGTTGGAGAAGAAGTTACTTTTAGCGCCTCCGATTCCTACGATCTGGCCAATCTAACCCTTTCGGCATCAATTACCAGCTTTGAGTGGGACTTCGGGGATGGAGAAACTGACTCCGGAATGATCGTATATCATCCTTATAGTCGGGCTGGGGTATTTGAAGTTAGGTTATCTATCGCCGATGACGATGGAGCGATAAGCACCTTAGCTAGAGAGATTACGGTGGGAAGCGACGGGGAGTATTATCGCCCTATCTTTTACTGGACTTGGAACGGTACCGATTGGAGCTGGCAAATTCAAATAGCCGCCTACCTCTATGAATATTTCAACACCAAGCCCCGATCTCAATGCTTTCCACTTCCTAATAACTGCAATTACGCGGACTTCGTCTTAAACTCTGAAGATGACAACATAATGGAATCCCTAGCCGCCGAACTTTCGGCCGGTGTAACTGATCACTATAATAAGTTGGAAAACGCATTATATTTTGCTCAAGCTGGTATTAGATACGATTACTGGGAATCGCCTCTGGTATCGGAGTCGTTTGAATGTTCTAACTGCCCCACTCCCATTACTCAAAGAGTGGAATGCGATGAAATGTGCTACACAGATTCCAGTACAGGGCAAGTAGAGTGTGGCTGTGAATGGCCCCGTTACCCGATAGAGACCTTGGCCACCGGCTACGGAGATTGTGAAGATACGGCGATTTTGTTCGCCTCGCTGATAAGGACGTTTGGTTATGGAGCTCGCTTAGCTGAAGTTCCAGGGCACATGGCAGGTCTAGCTCCTGTGGATAGCAGTTGGGTGGAAGAAAACCGAAATTGGCTAGAAGATCAGTGCTGGCAACACGGCTGGTATTTTAACGCTTTTACCGATTCTACAAACTCGGACATAATATGGTTGTGGGCTGAAACCGCCGTGGACAGTACATACATACCACTAGGTTGTTATACCGAACGGCTGAACCTCATCGATAGTTGGAATGTATCATCTGAATCCTGGGTGAAATTGGAAGCTGTGGGCTAAATGGCGTAAATCTAAGAATAGTTATGATCAGTCTAGACACTACCAGATTAAGGGGGTAGTATGAAAAATAATAGAATCAATTATTTAAGCCTATTTTTGAAAGTGCTGATGGTCATTTCTTTATTTGTGTTTTTAAGTTTCGGTGTAGCTTTTAACGCTGAGACGGAGTCTGATTTTATGACTTTAAGTCAGATAAAAAAAGGGGCGGAAGGTATTGGAAAAACCGTAGTTTCTGGAACTCGAATTTCTGACTTTCAAGTAAAAGTCGTTGGGATAATAGATGAACCAGGTTATTTAAATGACTTCATAATCATAAGATCAAGTGGTGAGGCAATAAAAAAATCGGGGGGTATCTCACAGGGGATGAGTGGAAGTCCTATTTATATCGATGATAAATTAATTGGGGCTTTGAGTAGAGCAGCCCAGTGGAGCAGCGATCCTGAAAACCCTATCGGTCTGGTTACTCCCATATTTACTATGCTCAAACTTTTGAAGGGCGAAAACCAAGAAGAGGTTGAGGTCAGAAAAGTTCAGAGAGAGCAGAACCAAACAGTTAAAGCAGCTTTCGAGGAAATGTATGGAGTCAGTAAAGTCCATTTTTCCAATTCTCCTCCCTTAGAGAGAGGGATATTTTCCCATGAGAATTCCGTTGTAGTCTACTCTCTTCAGTCATCTGTGATGGTAAATGGCTTGGGAGATCGTTCTTTTTCGGCATTAAAAGACGGCTTGAATCTTTCCAATTATCCCCTTGTTTACCATCCTTTAAAGGAAATTACAAAGGATACATCAAGTAGGTTAAGTGAAGGCTTTTCCCAGTACTCAGTTATTTTTCATCAGGTATCGGATGGAGTTCAAATCGGCCAAGAATCATTAGACCTTCAAGCCGGTTCTCCTTTTGGGGTTGCTTTAACCAAAGGAGATATTTCTATCGGCGCCCTAGGAACAGTGACTTATAGAGAAGGGAATAATATATTAGGTTTTGGCCATAGCTTCCTGCTTAATGGCTCATCCGACTTTTTCCTTACTCAAGCGTACGTATTCGATACGGTGAAAAACCTTAAAGCTTCTTATAAGCTAGCAACTATTACCGGTCAGGTTGGCTCTTTGACTGAAGACCGTGCTCAAGGAGTATTGGGTGAGATAGGAGCGGAAACAGACACTTTGGATATGGACTTGGAAATTACCGATTTGGATGCAAACTCAACTGATAGCCTAATGGTCAATGCAGTTAAGGAACCTCAACTAGTAGGCAACCTCACTCTATCGGTGGTTTTGGAAGCTATCGATCGATCACTAAAACGGATAGGTCCGGGTACGGTAAGGTTGGATTACACAATGACGGGAGACGGATTGCCCAAGGAATTAAGTAGAACGGATACCTTCTTCTCTACCCAGGACGTAGCTATACTCCCTTCTCTACAGCTTGCGGTTTTGACCGATGCTTTGGCTAACAACCCCTTCAAAAAAGTGAATTTGACGGGCCTGGAGGTCGAAATGGGGATAACTGAGGATATTAATTACGGCCGGGTATTTTCTTTAAAATCGGGCGATTTAACTTATCAAGCCGGGGATTCAATTGTCTACCAGGTAAGGATAAACAATTATCGAAATGATATGACCACCGAGACCGGAATTTTACCCTTGCCCCAAGGTCTAAAACCCGGTGGATACATACTGGTAGCCTATGGAGGGCCTCAGCCATCTGAGATAGCTCCTACCAAGGATATTGAAACTTTAGAAGATTACATCTCTTATATCGAAGATATAAACAGCTATGAATACCTATCAGTGGAGTTGCTTAAGCCGCTAGGGGAGCAGTTAGTTTCTATGTCCGGTGGGTACAGTTATCAAAGTGTAAAGAAAACAGATGAACGGTATCCCAATCAGGTTATTTACGGGCGACAAGCGGTTCCCATTGTAGTAGAAGAAAGGCAAAAATAGGTAAAAGAACTAGTTGAATTTTATCGTTGCACAGGGATGGGATCAGTAATCTAGGATAATAGGGAGATTAGAGAAGGTAAACATCGAAGAATTTAGCTTAAGGGGATAGAAATGTTTAAAAAGTTAACCACGGTGATTTTACTTCTGTTTTTATTTTCGGGCGTTGTTTTAAGCAGCTATTTTAACGATATTGCACTGGGGGGCAGTAACTTATCCTGTGAGCAAGATAGTGACGGAGATGGGATACCCGATTGTATGGATCCCTGCCCTTTTGATCCTTTTAATAGATGTATAGCATGGATAGAATGGGAGTGGGAAAGTGAATTCCTTAAAGATGGTTTCATTAATTCAGAAATAGGGCAAACTATTTCTTTGAATCTCATGCTGGAAGATGCACCCACAGGTCTGCAGGAATACAAGGTTCATTTTCAAATAGGTGATTCCCGCGGTGAAGGACACATCGCCAAAATAAAAGAGGTGAAATTCGATACAATTGAGGAAGGGTTTTGTCGGTCCAAAGTTTCAACAGATCCAAATTGGCAGGGATTTTGGATCAAATTCACCTGTGCGGATAAAGACAACGTAATTACAGGCCGTGACCGCAAATTGAAGATGGCAACCGTTAAGCTGGAAGCTATTGACACTGGAGAAACCTACCTATGGTTTCGGATTAAAGCCGTTGATGATAATAACCGTCAGGTCATGAATAAAATACTTCCTCGCCGTTTTGCATTTAAGCTTCAGGTTCTAAAATAGAAAGTGAGCGGAGAAAAAGTTTCGATCATTCTACTTTAGATTATTTATACGAACTTTTAAACATCGTTATGTAATCTCAAATTAGCCTTTTCTTCACAATTTCTTCATACATACGCGCTATAGTTTAATAAGCCAGTTCATGGAGATAACTACAGATTGAGATATCATTAAGATAGCAGGTTACCAAGGCAATTTTCGTTATGAGGTTATATTTGCGTGATTTAATGATAATAGCGATTTTTGTGAGTCAATCAAGCTTGTGAATGAAAGGATTGAATCAAGCTATTTTGTATCTGGACAAAGGACAGGGGAGGAAAAAGAAAATGAATACCATTAGGGGGGATCAATATGGCAAAAGCAAAGTGGAGTAAATTGTCTTTAGCTCTGGTAGTGTTGAGTATTCTGGTGTTTGGAGGTTGGTTTACTATCACTCAACAACCTCTAATAGCTGATTCGCAAGGACAGGCTCAAGCCGTATCTCAACTCACATCCAGCGAACAGTTAGTTGTAGATG
>CAYUCE010000084.1:0-5288 GCA_964443275.1 uncultured Thermotogae bacterium
TAATCTACATGTACATATAATGAAGAAGGATGGGGAAGTTCCCCGTTTTTATGAGGAACTTAAGGAAGAAATCTATAAACAAACCATCAATTTGGGAGGGACGATAACCGGTGAGCACGGGGTAGGCAGCACCAGAGTTAAAAATTTATCTTTAATGTACGGGCAGAAGGAGATAGAATTGATGCAGGGGATAAAGAAGGTTTTTGACCCCAACGGCATCCTAAATCCCGGCAAAGCGGTGGGAGAAGTTAAATAATCCTCGGTTAAAATAAGGGGATTTTGCTTAACGGTCATACTCAAGATAAACGGCCCTTACACATCGTATGTACAACGGCCAGATCAGTGCTTATCATAATTACCGTATATGAACCCAAATCACCAAAGTGGATAAGTCCAACCCAAAGGGGGGATAGTGATGGAATGTAGTATTGAAGGGTGTCCTGGAAAATATGAAGAGAAGAAGATTGTGCATACTGTACGTCATCAAGGACAGGTAATTGTTATTGACCATGTTCCAGCAGAGGTTTGTCCAGTGTGTGGAGATGTGCTGTTAAAACCAGAGACGGTCCGCCGGATCGAAACTTTACTTCGAACAGCACCTCGTCCAGAAAGCAAAGTGCCTCTGTATGAATATGCTTAAAGAGTGAGAATTTTTACTTATCTTGTCATTGTATTGGTGAGATGGGACTGAAGCAATTTAACAATGGCCACCAATAGCATACTAAATCCCGGCAAAGCGGTGGGAGAAGTTAAATCAGGGGGTTAGAGCAAGGTGATGAACGTCCGCCTTCTTTTGTATCTTGTTTTATTACTGACTTTGATGGGGGGTCAGTAACCAGCATATACAAATTTTACTTGACAAATTAAACTTTTTGTATTACCTTATTAAATCGATTGCGCAAACGTTTTGGCAAACGTTTGGTTAAATTTCGAAGATAGAGGTAAGAATTATCAGAGTAAGATGGCCACTATGAAAGAGGTAGCAGAAGAGGCGGGAGTTTCTGTAACTACCGTCTCCCACGTCATAAATAATACCAGGTATGTAAGTCCGGAGTTAACTCAAAAGGTCAATCAAGCTATAGAGAAACTGGATTACCACCCCAATCCTTTAGGCCGTGGTTTGAGGAAAGGGGAAAGTAACACCATAGCTTTGTTGGTTTCAGATATCGCCAACCCATTTTTCCCTAAAGTCGCTCGAGGAGTAGAAGATTGCGCGCGTGAGAACGAGTATAACTTAATCCTTTGCAATACTGATGAGGACCCCTCGGAAGAAAAGCTTTACTTATCCTTACTTAAAGCCAAGCAGATGGATGGTTTTATCGTAGCCCCCACAGTTAACGGGATTGAGTATTTAAATACTTTGGTTGAGGAAGTCCCCCTGGTGCTTATCGATAGGAAAATAGATGAGGTAGAGACTGACCAGATATTTTCCGATAATTTTGGAGGAGCTTATCAGGCGGTCAAACATTTAATCGATTTAGGTCATGAAAATATAGGTATCATTTTGGAGATCACCGAGATCAGAAGCTTTGCTGACCGGTTGGCAGGCTATAAAAAGGCCCTTCGAGAGAATGAGCTGAAAATTAAGGAGGGTTACATCAAACAATCTGGATTGGAGCTTGAAGGAGCTTACCAAGTTACTAAGGCTCTTTTAGAAGATCGTCCGGAAATCACCGCCATATTTAGCACTAATAATTTAGTAACCAGGGGGGTCTTACATTGTTTCAAGGATATGGGGGTCAAATGCCCAGATGATGTGGCTTTGGTGGGTTTTGATGACCCGGATTGGGCAGCTAGCTTCAATCCTAGCATAACTTCGGTTGCTCAAAAGCCATATGAGATGGGGTATAAAGCAACTGAGATGCTAATAAAGAGAATAAACAGGCAAGAAGCAAAGCCCAAGCCTCAATTTGTGCAACTGGAGACCATTATCAAAGTGCGGGAGTCCACAGGAGTTTTAGGTAATTTAGCAAGTAGAGGAGTTGGCAGTGGTGATACTGAAAAATTTACTTAGCAAAAGTGGAATAAGGTTTCCAAATGTATGTATTTTATTTAGAGGAGTGGGAAGGTCAGATGTTTGAGCTAGATAGATGGAAGAAGCTTTTAGGAATAAGGGAAATAAATATTCTTTTGGCCTTAATTTTTATATGTATCCTTACTTCCATTTTAAACCCCAGCTTCCTGACCTCATATAATCTTCAGAGTATAGCTAAGCAAATAGCTATCTTTGGCATAATCGCCGTTGGGGAGACCTTTGTAATTATAACTGCCGGAATTGATCTCTCTCCCGGAGCTTTAATTGCTCTAACTTGCGTGCTGGTAGCCTGGTTTATGAAAAACGGCCTCGGCGTGGCGGGAGCTATACCCGCGGTCATAGTAATTACAGTTTTAGTAGGAATTTGGCATGGTTTTTTTGTTAGTAAACTAAAAGTTCCTCCCTTCGTTATAACTCTGGGCACATTAACCATAGGGCGGGGGGTAGCCGCTGTAGTTACCAAAGGCTGGCCGGTAGTAAACTTACCTCAAAGCTTTCTGTTTATTGGTCAAGCTAATATTTTTGGGATTCCATTTCCGGCGATAATACTTCTGGTAGTAATTGCTATAACCATTTTTATCTTGAGATTTACGGTACTTGGTCGGCATATTTATGCGGTAGGTGGAAATCTGGAGGCTGCCCGGCGAGCTGGTGTGCACATTAATAGGGTTAGAATCTTTGCCTATTGCACCAGTGCGGTTGCTGCAGGAATAGTTGGCATCATCGTGGCCTCCAGAATATCTGCGGGCAACGCCAATGTAGCTCAAATGTATGAACTATATGCTATTGCCGGTGCAGTTATAGGTGGAACAAGTCTTTTTGGTGGGGAGGGGACCGTCCTGGGGGCTTTGATCGGGGCAAGTATAATTACCGTTATCTGGAATTCATTGGTATTACTTAAGGTATCTGCTTATTGGCACGAAGTTGCTCTCGGTTTAGTTTTAGTAGCCTCGGTTACCTATGATATACTCCGACAACGCCGCCGAGAGAGCTAAAAACAGGGGGTGATATATGAGGTAGCTCTTTTTCTAAATCTTATTATAATTTTTAAAAGGAGGATAAAAATGCGTAAGATTCTAAGTTTGCTTACAGTATTAGGGCTGGTCTTAGTACTAAGTGTGGGAACCATTGGATCTGCACCTGCAGACAGTATAAAAATTGGGGTTTTAGGAAAATCAGTACATCCATATTGGGCCGTGGTAGAGCAGGGAATGAAGGACGCTGCAAAGCTTTTCCCTGAAGTGGAGGCTACCTTCTACGTTCCTACCACAGAGGATATTCAGAAGCAAATTAGTACCTTGGAGTCCTGGATAGCGCAAGATTTCGATGGGATTGCTTTCGCCCCTTCTGATCCTGATGCTGTCATATCGGTGATCAAAGACGCCACTGAAAGGGGAATTCCAACTCTTACCATAGACACCGATGCTCCCAAGACGGATAGATTACTTTATATGGGGACGGATAACTATACTGCAGGAACTATAGCCGGCGAGAAAATGGCCGAGGTATTGGGTGGGGAGGGCCAGGTGGTAATCCTCACCGGTTCCTTGACCGCTATGAACTCTCTACAAAGAATCCAAGGATTCAAGGATGCCTTGGAGGGAACGGATATCGAGGTACTAACTACCTTGAATGATCGCGAAGACGCGGCACGCTCTTTGGCTAACGCCGAACAGGCTTTAACTACCTATCCAGAACTGGACGCCTTTTTTGGGGTATATGCTTACAATGGTCCGGCAGGGGCAAAAGCCCTTAAAGGAGCGGGCATAGATCCAGGCGAAATAAAGGTAGTATGCTTTGACACTACCGATGAGCATTTGATGCTTATCGATGAAGGTTACATTCAGGCTACCATGGGTCAAAGGCAGTACTTCATGGGTTACCATTCCGTAAGCCTCTTCTATTTAATGGCTAAAGAGAATGTGGATAATGTATCAATGCTGCTTCCTCGTACTGAGGATGGAGACATCGTTGTCGATACCGGAGTTGACGTAGTTACCAAAGATAAACTCGGATGGTACTGTGAACAGATGGATAAGTGGGGAGTAAAATCCGAATTTTGCTAGTAAATTCGGGTCGATATTACAGAGGGTAATCGGAAGGGACCTCCCCGGGAATTTATTCTTGGGGAGGTCTCTAAATACAAGGTGATACTATGGGGCAAGAAGAGCAACCACTAGTGGAAATGAGAAATATATCCAAAAGCTTCGGGGCGGTGAAAGCCGTAGATAAGGTTAATCTCAAGCTCTTTTCCAACGAGATTCTTGGTTTGGTCGGTGACAATGGAGCCGGGAAATCAACCCTTATGAAAATATTAGCCGGTACCTACACCGCTGATGAGGGGGAGGTTTTTATTGAAGGTAAAAGAGCGCATATTACAAGTCCAGAAGATGCTAAAAAATATGGGATCGAGATGATGTACCAGGATCTTTCTTTGGCTGATAACCTCGATGTAGCTGGAAACATTTTTTTGGGAAGGGAACCTCAAAAGGAATTTCTCAGAGGCTTGATAAAAGTGATGGACAAAAAGCAAATGGAGAGAAAATCAATGGAAGCTCTGGATCAAGTAGGTATAAAAATCGGAACGGTTAACAGAAAGGTGGAGTTTCTCTCCGGGGGGCAGCGTCAGACGGTGGCTGTAGGACGAGCAATTCTTGCTAATGCTAAAGCCATTATTATGGATGAGCCTACCTCGGCTTTGGGAGTCCAGGAAACAAAGGAAGTTCTTGGCTTAATGAAACAGCTTCGGGCCCAGGGAATTTCTATCATAATGATCAGCCACCGGATGGAGGATGTATTTGCGGTGGGCGATAGAGTAGTGGTTTTACGGGACGGGAAGAAGGCGGGGGAAAGAAAAATTGGGGAAACTGAGATGGATGAAGTGCGAATGATGATAATCGGGGCCAAGCTAGGCGAAAAAGTTTAGCTGACCACTTCATCTTTGCTTTAATACGCAAATTTTTATCTAAGCTATCCATGCCTAAAGTCTTATCAATTGGAATATTAGTGGCGGATCTGGTGGGTAAGCCCATAGATAGCATGCCGGCTAAGGGTGAGTTAGAATTTTTGGATAAATTGGAGATTCATACCGGCGGATGTGCGGTCAATACGGGTATCGCCTTGGCCCGACTGGGAGTGGAGGTTGAAGTAGTGGGAAAGGTAGGGGAAGATGCCTTAGGTGATTATATAATCGCACAACTTGATCAGGAAAGGATAAGGACTGAAAACATCAAACGAGGGAATAAAAATACTT
>CAYUCE010000085.1:0-4877 GCA_964443275.1 uncultured Thermotogae bacterium
TGGAAGGCTGAAGCCTCTTCTTCGCTTCTACGAAGCTGCGAAGCAGCATAGTAGAGCTTCCTCTACGAAAGAGTTTTGGGGTGATGGTAATTGAATAAATTCTTAAAGGAGTGAGAAATTGAAAGACCATCCTCTAGTTATAGGATTCTACGGTGAATCCAAAGGCGGAAAGACTTCTTTAATAGAGTCGCTGACCAAAGAATTAACCAAAAAGGGCTATCAGGTAGCTACTGTCAAGCATACTCGAGGGGAATACTCACTAGATAAAAAAGGAAAAGATACTTGGAGACATGGTCAGGCTGGTGCCGCTTTGTCCGTCTTTGCTTCCCCTTTGGAAACCACTTTTTTAATAAGAGAAGAGAAAAAATTAAAGGAAATAGTGCGAGCCATGAATCATCTAGGAGACTGGGATGTGATCTTAGTAGAAGGTTTTAAGGAAGCCAGCATCCCCAAAATCGCGGTGGGTCAGATAGAATCTAGGGAAGGGACTATACTTACCTATAAAGATAACTATGAGGAGGTAAGGAAGCAGGTAATACAAAAAATAGAGGTTCAAAAAATCCTAAACCGGCTCCCGGGGCTCGATTGCGAAAAGTGTGGATTTACGACCTGTCAGGAAATGGCTCTGGCCATCTACAGTGGTGATAAAAACTTTACAGATTGCGTGAACATGGGTACTCAAAAAGTAAGCTTAAAGGTAAATGGTGAACGAATTCAGTTAGGCCAGTTCCCGACCAATTTAATTAAAAAGACCGTAGAAGGGATGGTCAGCTCCCTAAAAGGAGTAGATGAAGTAAAAAGCATCCGGGTAGATATCGAAGATTAAATTGAAGAGAGCTCACTTTATTTTCTGAACCACTTCTCGGTTTCCTTATACAACATCTTCATGCGAGATAAGACGATTTTTCCTAATATCTTCCTCAGAATGCTCAATCTTTTTTTTAAATAAAGGCGATACATGAGCTCATCGATATCGATCTCTTCTGGCAAATTATCTATCAAATTCAGCAACTCGCTTTTTGCTATACCCACCCATATCACCTCATTATAATTAATCACTGCTTCTATTATAACATATACGAAACACCTTTAAGCAAAATATAATGCCGGATATTTAATCGTGACACATCAACTGAAAGTATTTAAGATAAGACTTTATCCCCCCTTCAGCCATCTGATGGTCAAAGTATTCGTTTGGCCCATGAGCGCCGTGTTCGGGTAGACCAAAGGCCATAAGAAGTATCTCCGGTTGCCCCAAGACCTCATACATAGTGGGAACGGCTCCTATTGATCCCCCAGCTCGGATTTTAGCTATCGGTAACCCAAAGGTCTCGTTTAGTGCCCTACTTGCCGCTTCTAAATTAGGACTGTTAAACTCACCTAAATAGGGCTTGGCAGCGGAAACCTTTACTACCTCTACATCCGGATTAATTTCCTTCACATACTGTTTGACTTGCTTGAAGACTTCATCCGGATCTTGGTCAGCCACCAGCCGCATGGATACCAATAACTGTCCACCTTTAGGTAACACGGTCATCCGGCCGTCCTTTTTCATGTAACCACCCACCAAACTGTGGACTTCAAAAGTGGGCTTGGCCCAGATGGCCTTTAGGACTTTTTCTTTATCTGTAGTTCGTAAGGATCTTAATCCATGTTCTTTCATAAAATGCTTTATGTCAAAGCCCGATTTAAGCCACCCTTCGAACTCTCCCGGTTTTAGGTTTCTTACCTTTTCATAAATGCCAGGTATCTTAATTTCACCCGTTTTGGCATCGATACACCGGCTTAGGACTTCAGCGATTTCCAAAAGCGGATTTCTAGCTGCTCCTCCTACCGAACCCGAATGGGCGTTCGAACTTGCGGTCTTCAGATTCCAATGCATATAAAGAAGCCCTCTTAATCCGTACTCCACGGTGGGCTGCTTGCGGGACATCCATCCACCATCGGCAACTATGACTATATCCGGGTTAAGATATTGTCTTGCTTTTTCAAGCCCCTCCTCAAAATGGGGACTTCCCACCTCCTCCTCACCTTCATATATAAACTGAAAATTCAGAGGTAAATTTTCGCCAATGGCTAGTTGGACCGCCTTTAGAGCCACTAGCAAATTACCTTTATCGTCTGAGGCTCCTCGTCCGTACCATCTATCTTTTTTCTCCTTAAGTCGGAAGGGATCACTTTCCCACTCCTCTGGGGCCGCAATGGGCTGTACGTCATAATGATTATAGATCCCGATCGTTTTGGCCCCCGGATCGTTCTCCTTATGTCCCACAAGTAGGGGATACCCGGAGGTCTCTACCAGCTCGGTGGTTGCTCCCAGTTCAGCTAGCTTTTCTTTTAGAAAACCCGCCGCTTTTTGAATTGATTTTTTATAGTCCGGATCCGAGCTTACACTGGGAATGGCAACCAACTCGGAAAGCTCCGCCGCAAAGTCATCCATAACTTTTGCTAAGTTAAAATCAAAATCGGACATTTCTCCTCCCTCTTCTGATAACTGGCTATGGTATTTCCCACTCACTAAACTGTATCACAGCATTCTCACTACCTGCAACCTGATTGTTTTAAACTTTGGAAGCTGAATTTTTCTAACAAAGCTGCTAAAATCTACTTAGGCTAAGTTTTGGTGAAAAGAAGCAAAGAATTTTTTGACAAGGAGTGTGGCTTAAAATTAATTGTAAGAAGTCAGTTTTAGTTATTGGTACTGGAACCATTGGGGAACCTTTAATTGGATTACTATGTGATACCAAGGAACAGGTAGGAATTGATGAGGTTATGTTTCATAAGTATACCCCCCCTACCTTACTTGATGAAACAAGAGACAAAAGAAAAGACCGTCCATTAGTTAGACAGCTTATCAAGCGGGGAGCGAAACTATGCATCAAAGGTGAAGAAACCCAAAAGGGTTTTGAAAAGGAAGGATTTGACCCATTCATTGTGGGAACTGAAAAGGCTATTGACAGAGCTTCTGTGGTTATCGATTGTACACCTAAAGGTTTTGGTCACCAAAATAAAGAGGAATACTACAAGAACTTCGAGGATAATACCCTAGGTTTTATCGCCCAAGGCTCGGAGACCGGCTTCGGTAAACCTTACGTTTACGGGGTTAGTGACTCAGTTATGAGCGGGTCAGCTCTAGAACCAGATAAAGACAGGTATCTACAAGTTCTCTCTTGTAATACTCATAATCTAGTAGTTCTAATTCATACTCTCGTCTTCGGTAATCAAGGGGTATTCCTGCCAGAGTGGGGTCGTTTTGTATGCATTAGAAGAGCCAACGATATAAGTCAAACTACCAACTTCGTCCCCGCTCCCACGGTTAGTAAACATGATGATAATAGGTTTGGTACCCACCATGCCCAGGATGCCCACCGACTGTTTGAGACCCTGGGATATGATCTTAACCTCTTCTCGTCGGCCATGAAGGTAAACAGCCAGTATATGCATTCAATCTGGTTTGACATAAAACTAAACTATCCATTGAAGAAAAAGGAAGTTATGAGTAGGTTGGAAGAAAACCCCAGAATTGCCCTTACCTGGAAGGATAATACTAGTCAGGTGTTTTCCTTTGGACGTGACCACGGACACTATGGGCGCATTTTAGATAATACGGTAGTGGTGGCTCCTACTCTTGCAGTAGATGAAACCAAGCGAGAGATTGTTGGGTTCTGTTTCACCCCCCAGGATGGAAATTCCATTCTTTCCAGCTTAGGAGCTACCCTGTGGTTTCTCTATCCAGATGATTACAGAGAACGGATGGAAAGGGTAGTTTCTCCCTTTCTATTTCAAGAGGTATAAATTAAAAGTTACTATTGAAAGTCATGAATGCAAAATTTATAGGAGAGGGAGGAAGGGGTAGCGAAGCCCAGATAGATATAGAGCTAAGAACTGATTTTCCCGGAATCGGGGGGACCATATACACTCGCCAGGCTATTCCAGTTGCCTCACGTAAATCCTTTAATCCTTCTCACCAGATAGGACATAGGGAATTTTTGAAACATGCAGTGCTTAAGAAAATAGAAGATTACTTTTTTAGGAAAGGTATTTACCGATATGCACATATTACCAGACCTTTGGGATCAAAACCTAAAAACTACATATATGAATGGGCCTTTGGACGAGACGGCTTCTCTTGGTACTATTCCACTTCTAAAGCGGAGGTTACCGTTCAATTAGAGGACTGGGATAAATTCGTTAATGCCTTTGATTCTGTAGGTATCAATATGCAGACCGATTGTACAGATCCCTACGATGGTAAACAGTCCCAAAATATCGTTCACCAACTTCTAGCTTTAGGACCATTACAACCGGAATTAAATTGTCTATGGAAGAGGATAGATTTCGGTGCCCGTAGCGTAAGGATAGATTTTGATCAGCTCCGCAATTTCATTCATCAAAGGGAAAAAGAATTAAGGGAGAGCCTTCGACATGGGAGATATGAGCTTCTCAAGTTGGCTTGCAAATACCTGATTGAAGGGAAAGAAGAGTTAAGTGCACAGAAAATGAGACAACTAGAAGCCTTGGTTATTGATTACCGGTTATCTACTTTACGCCATCTTGATACCAAAGGGGTGGAAGCGGAGGAAAGTAGCCATATTCAACTGGAAAGGGATTAAGAAGAGGATAGACCTTATGCGTTTTTAAACTTCCAGAGTTTTATCCGGATTCATAATCCCAGTGGACATTTCAGACAATTATAATATTCGAGGTGAGGTGACCTACAAATATAGCTAACTTCCTCATTTACTCTTACCTGTGCTGAGCTTCTTAATTAACTTAAATCCGGTGGAATTTTTGAGATGATGGGAAATCCTTGACAAAACCTAAAATATATGTTATAGTTACTGAAACTAAAAATTCATAACGAAAAGGCAAACCTG
>CAYUCE010000086.1:0-4725 GCA_964443275.1 uncultured Thermotogae bacterium
CTCTTTGGAACAATAATAGGCTGCAGTCAGGTTCACATCCAGCATCCTGTTCCAACGGTCAGGTTCCAATTTATCCAAAGCGGCGTGGTGTGAAAACCCGGCGTTATTAATTAGAATATCTAGGCTTCCAAATTTATCTACGGTCTTTTCTACCATACTTTTTACCTGCTTGTAATCTGCTACATCCGCTTGTACTATTAGGCTTTCGGAAAATTCGTTTATCTTTTTAGCTATTTGGTTTGCTCCCTTTTCGTCCGTTAGATAATTTATGACCACGTTATGACCAACCTTTGCCAATTTAACTGCTGTTTTTTCTCCTATTCCCTTAGAACTTCCAGTAACTATGGCCGTTTTCTGCTGGTTTGGGTTGATTTCGCGCATCTTTATTTCCTCCCTATTTTCAGTAGCGGAAGGCGCAAGCTTCCATTGTTGTTTACACATTTAAGCATCCCGGATCGGGCTCCGTTACCTCCCAATAATTGAGGTTAAGTATTCACTCTGCATTTAAGATCGTAGCGGAACCTCTACTATGCTTCTTCGAAGCTACGTAGAAGCGAAGAAGAGCCTTTAGGGTTCCACCTTACTTGGGATAACCCATATTTTGTTCAAATCGATCCAAAAACATTATGGAACCTTAAAAGGTTCCGCTACCAGGTAACAATTGGGATTTAATTCCCTCCAATTGCAATTTTTCGTAGCGGAAGGCGCAAGGTTCCATATCATCAGAGATACCTTATATCTTGTTTAAAGCCTTTTATAATACCTATAAGCCGTTTTTTTAACAAGTGGATTGAAATGGCACAGGGCCATTCTCTACATTTGATCTTATCTGTTGGGTTTGTATCTTAAAGCCTCTGTGCCCAATGGATGCTTATTTTTAGACAAGTTTTAAAAATCTGGTTTGTGCTTGACAGCTTAGCGGATTCTCTTCTAAATTATGAGGAGCAGTTAGTTAAATTCAAAAGATTTGGACTAACATAATGAAAAATCTGTCAGAAAAATTCTGGATTTATGGGGTTAGAAGGGATAAACTGGCTCAAATTTTAAACCATGTAACCGAGGACCTCCCCAAGGGCTTTAGTATCAGCTTCGACCACCAATTTCCAAAAATAGCCATAGAAATTTCTGGTTCAGGCGGAGGCGAAAGGTTAGAGACTGCTTTCAAAGAAGTGGTAGAGGATGTTAAACGTGAACTAGAAACCTACGTATTAATTCCGGAAGATAAATCACTGGCGGAAATATTATTAAGTGAAATGCACAAGCGCAAGTTAACTTTGGCCGCTGGTGAGTCTTGTACAGGTGGTTTAATCGGTAAGATGATTACTGATGTCCCCGGCTCCTCCCAAGTTTTTTTGGGTTCACTGGTTACTTATTCTTCCCCTTCCAAGACAACCTTATTAGGGGTAAGTGAAGAGGATATAGATGCCCATACTGCAGTTAGCAAACCGGTGGCAGAGGCCATGGTTAAGGGAGCAAGGGATAAATTCGGCGCCGACTATGCAGTTAGTACTACCGGTTTCGCAGGGCCCAGTGGGGGTACGGAAGAAAACCCGGTGGGAACTGTATACATTGGCTTGGCAAGTGAGGATAAAGTCTGGGTGAAGAGGTTTAATTTGCCTGGAAATCGGGGGCAAGTTCGTTTTTTAGCCGCTGCGTGCGCTCTGGAACTGCTCAGGCGCTTACTTGAGAAGCGTTCTTTAAACCTTGAGTTTTAAATCCGGTCGGTATTTTGCCCAGCCTCTACTAAGCAATGGCTTTAAGTATTTCATCCGGGCCTGCTAGGCTACTGCGTAGCTTCGCAGAGCAGAGACATCAAAGTTGGCAAATACCTGCTGGACGTCTTCTGAATCCTCCAGATCTTCTAGTAGTCCTAATACTTTCTCCGCTTCTCTTCCTTTGAGGGAGACGGTATTTTTGGGAATCATGGTCACTTCGGCTCGCTCTATGATAGCTCCTTCCTTTGCTAAGCCCTGTTTTAAATTCATCAATTCTCTAGGCGGGCAGTAAATCTCGATCTCCTCTTCTGTCTCCTGGATATCCTCTGCTCCCAAATCTATAGCCAATATTAACAAGTCCTCCCGGCCAAATTTGTCCGCCTCTGTAGCTTTTATAACCACTATCCCTTTTCTTTCAAAAATCCAGGAAACACATCCTTCCTCCCCCATATTGCCACCGTATTTTTCGAAGATCTTTCTGATCTCGCTGGCTGCTCGGTTTCTGTTATCAGTTACAACCCTTATCATAATAGCAGTTCCGCCGGGCCCGTATCCCTCGTAGAAGATTTCTTCAAAAGAATGCCCTTCCAACTCACCGGTGGCCCGTTTGATTGCCTTCTCGATGTTCTCTTTGGGCATGTTAGCTTCTTTGGCTTGCTCGATTGCATTGGCCAAATTATAATTGGTTTCTGGATCGGGATCTTCGCGGGCACAAACGGTTATCTCTTTTACTAACTTGGCAAAAAGCTTTCCCTTTTTTCTATCTTGCCTTTCTTTTTTATGTTTTATATTGTCCCATTTGGAATGTCCAGACATTTTCTCACCTTGTAAAGTGTAGGACATTCCATAAAAGTTTTCAACCATCAGCGCATAATACCCCCTCCTCAAGCTATCTAGGAAGCAGAAATTCCTTTTTTATCCATCCCCTCTTTTATTTCTTAAAATATCATTTTAGAAATGTCTTTTGATGGTTGGTTTAACCTTACTTGTCTAAATTTAAGTTCAAAGGTTGGTGAGAGCGAAAATAACGGCTAGAGAATGAGGATTCTGACTGGTAGAGCTTCCTAGAAAATTTGACAAAATAGTAAATCCATGTTACTATAGTTAACGTTGTCGGTAAGGTAACCGGTAACGTTGTAGTAAGGAGGAAGGTAAAGGTGTTAATATCTGATGAGGAGGGTGATATAACAAATTTCAGGTAGCTGGCCTAAAGTGGTCAAGGCTTAGTTTCCAGGGATTAAAGTCCTAACAAGAGAAAATATGTTTGGGGGATATAATAAACAAAATGTTAACTGCAATTTTGATGATTTTGTTGGTTGGAACCTTAATTGGAGTTGGAGCTTTTAGCAATGCAGCATCAAAGGTGGAGATGGAATCATGGGGAGAACTTTATGGTAAGCCAATTTATCTTTATACTCTCACTAATACCAACGGCGCTCAAATGAAGGTTACCAACTACGGCGCTAGGATGACATCTTTAATAGTACCCGATAAAAATGGAAATATGGTAGATGTTCTCCTGGGGTTCGATAACTTACAAGCCTACCTTGACAATCATACCTATTTTGGAGCAATAGTGGGCCGTTACGGTAATCGGATAAAGGATGGCAAGTTCACCTTGGACGGCGTGGAATATACCCTGGGTCGAAACAACCTTGATAATCATCTCCATGGTGGATTTAAGGGATTTGATCAGCGAGTGTGGAACGCTGAGGGAGTGAAAACAAGTGATGGAGTGAGCGTGAGACTTAACTATCTTAGTAAAGATGGCGAAGAAGGTTACCCAGGAAATTTGGACGTAACCGTTACCTACACCCTTACCGACGATAACGAGTTTATATTTGATATCGAGGCAACCACCGATGAACCCACCATAGTTAATTTAACCAACCACAATTATTACAATCTCGCCGGGGCAAAAACGGATGCCATGGGTCATGTGCTGATGATCGATGCGGACAAATTTACCCCAATTGATGATGAATGGATACCGACTGGTGAGCTGCGATCGGTGGAAGGGACGCCGATGGACTTCACCCAGCCCACAGCAGTTGGTGAAAGAATTAATGAGGATTACAAGCAGCTAGAAAATGGACACGGATATGACCACAACTATGTACTAAATAGCGGAGGCGGCCAGATGGCGATGGCCGGGACGGTTTATGAGCCAATGACCGGTATTCTTGTGAAGGTCTATACGGATCAACCCGGGGTTCAATTTTACTCTGGAAACTTTCTAGATGGTAGTCTAGTGGGGAAAAACGGGATAGTATACGAACATCGCTACGGGATTTGCCTGGAGACCCAGCATTTCCCAGATTCTCCTAATCATCCAAACTTTCCTTCAACGGTTCTTAGGCCGGGTGAAGAATATAAAACAACCACAGTCTTTGAGTTCACAACAAAGTAGGGTGGGTCATTAGATTTTAGCGTCTAATATCTTTCCATAAGGTGGAGAAAAGCTGTAATTAAGGTTAAGGAGAGGCAGTTAATGAACAAAAGTTGGCTGACTCTCCTTTAATATCCTCACTGGATTTCTTTAGGAAATGACAATGTATAATTACAGATGCTCTGGATGCTCCCACATGCTCTACTTGACAGAGAATGAGGTTATTAAATATGATCAAATATGATACCGATAAGCTTACCGGTAACGTAGTCAAAAAGGATATAATTCAAAGAGCATTGACAATTAAAGGAGACGATGATGAACAGAGTGACCATGGAGGATGTAGCACAGGAAGCGGGGGTATCGGCCAACACTGTCTCTAGGGCGTTAAACGATAAGCCGGATATAAATTCGGAGACCAAAAAGCAGGTATTGGAAGTAGCTGAGCGTTTGGGTTACAGACCGAATAAGCTGGCTAGAGGTCTAAGATTAAATAAGACTGAAACCATCGGGGTTATTGTTGCTGATGTTGCCAATCCCTATTTTTCCGCTTTGGTTAAAGGAGTGGAAAAAGCGGCTACCAAGCACGATTTGAGCATTATCTTACAGGACACGGACGAA
>CAYUCE010000087.1:0-4450 GCA_964443275.1 uncultured Thermotogae bacterium
CTTAGTTTAGTCGCTATTTCCAGAAGGTGCGAGCTACTACATTATAGTCATCTTCTACCCACCGCCACCGGGGAGCATCCAGAGCCGCTTGCGGGTTTAAGCCAAAGTCCAAAGCGTTCATGATAACCTGCACATGCCCCTGCGGCTGCATATATCCTCCCATTACCCCGAAAGGCCCTACCGGTTGGTTATTTTTGGTCAAAAATCCTGGAATTATAGTGTGATAAGTTCTCTTCCCAGGCTCCAGGCAGTTAGCATCCGAGGAATCAAGGGAGAAGATATGCCCTCTGTTTTGTAAAGCTATGCCCGTACCGGGAACTACCAGGCCAGACCCAAATCCCATGTAATTACTTTGAATGTAAGAAACCATATTCCCACGGCCGTCGGCTGCAGCCAGATACACAGTCCCTCCTCCTGCCGGCTTTCCGGCCTTTGGGGTTATTGCTTTATCCCCGATCAGCTCCCTTCTTCCTTTAATATAATCCTCAGCCAGCAGGTCTTCCGGGTTAATGGACATCCAATCCGGATCGGTAATATGTTTCTTTCCGTCGGCAAAGGCCAGTTTTACGGCTTCTATCTGTTTGTGGTAGGTATCCACCCTATCCTTACTGGCAAATTCAAAGTCCTTTAAAATATTAAGGGCCATCAAAGCTATCAACCCCTGCCCGTTAGGAGGCAGTTCCCAAACCTGATAGCCACCATAGTCCACTTTGATAGGCTCTACCCACTCCGGCTCAAAATCAGCCAGGTCTTTTTTAGTTAGGTAACCGCCGAAGTTACGAGAAAAAGAATCTATCCTTTCAGCTAATTTACCCCTATAAAAGGATTCAGCACCAGTTTGAGCAATAGAGGTAAGTGTTTGGGCATGGTCAGGTGAAACCCAGACTTCGCCTATCTTTGGAGGACGGCCCTGGGGAGCGAAAGTATCAAACCAACTTTCAAATTCCTCTCCTTCTAACTTTCGGTAAACTTGAAAGGCCCTTCTCCAGTATTTACCTAAGGTGGGCGAGAGGGGATAGCCACCTTGTGCATACCGGATAGCCGGTTTCAGCACTTGGTCAAACGGAAGCTTTCCAAATCGTTGGGAAAGCTTTGCCCAAGCAGCCGGTGCTCCGGGAACGGTGACCGGGGCCCAGCCGAATTTGGGCATTTGATCATAGCCTTTTTTCTTTAAGGCTTTTATGGAAACCCTTTTTGGTGCCGGCCCGCTAGAATTTAGGCCGTAAAGTTTGCCCCCGCTATATATGATGGAGAAGGCATCAGCCCCAATCCCATTAGAAGTAGGCTCCACTACGGCAAGACAGGCCGCGGTAGCCACCGCGGCATCGATTGCGTTTCCACCTTTTTTTAGAATTTCCAGACCGGCCTGGGAAGCCAAGGGTTGTGAAGTAGCCACCATCCCATTTTTAGCATATACCACCATCCTTCGGGAAGGATAGGGGTAATTTAGCGGCTCGTAATCCATTTACCTTCTTCCTTTTTAGGCGTCAGTTTTTAAATCCAGTAGTGAAATAAACCGGGGAGGGATGTAATCGGTCACATAGACTTCGTCGCTTGCTCTTTCCACCTTTATTCCCTCTTCTTTCGCCTTTCCTACATCTATTTTTAGAATAACTGGATTCCTAGTTCTCCTTTGGCCTACTTGGACTGCGCTTTCTACGGTTTTGGATAGATGGACTTTCTGGCGGCCTTTTGGCCTTAATCCCTCACCCAAGATCTCCTCCGATGCCTTCTTAGTGGTCCCGTGGTATAAGGTATCTACATCTGTTTCATCCAAGGTGGGTTGTACATCGATAGAATGACCGTAACGAGCCCTAATCCTTTCACCCTTAATTTCATACCTGCCTTTAGGATCTTCGGCTACTACCGATCGAATGTCGGACTCCTTAAGGTCCGGCCATCTTTCCCGGAGGCGATCTAGCAGTTTATCCAAACCGGTGAACCCTTCCCGGGAGATTTCCATGCCTTGCGGGTTGTGGCGGAGCAAATAAGCCATCTGCTTGCTTATTTTGACCCTATTTTCCATTTTCTTGCAAGTTTTTTGAAATACCCATCTACATTATCAACCTTAGCGGGATTAAATGCCGGTCAATTCGATATCATCAAATTTCACCTGAAAATTGGGGTCGTAACTTTGGGCACAAACGGCCAGGTGCCCGCCTTCATAATAAGATTCTGTTAAGACGGTCCGGATCAGTACGCCGTTTGCATATAATTTCAGATTGTTGGCGGTATCGACCACTAATTTCAGCGCATTCGTCTTATTCCCTTTATTAATTGCGTATGAATATCTCCAATCGATCCGTGTTGCCGCTTTCCCGTTCACTATCCTTTCCAATTTGTAATGTCCCTTGGAATCAATACTAAACAGATAATAGTTCTGCTGATCTATAAAACCAAAGATAATCCCGTACTCCCCTTCTGAATCACCTAGCTTACGTGCTTTAACCGCCAGGCTGAAAGCAGCAGGAATTTTAGCTGTAGGAAATAGTGTCCAATGGGAATAGTTGGCTTTCTTAATTAATATGCTATACTCACCGTTTTCATATCCTTTCTGGATGTTTTCGTTTTCCAAACTGGCCCACCCACTGGAAGGATCGGCAAAATTCTCTTTAAAAATAAACCTTTCCTCCGCCGGTCTTTCCTCTTCTTGCGGGAGTAGAAGACGTTGGTCATATAGATTCTCACCGGTATTATCGTAACTTTGGTTTTCTACCAATTCAGGATCGGCAGATTCAGCCACAAAAATTCCCGTTTCGTTATTCATACACTCGTTTTGATAGGCAATTCCTCCCGCTTCTCCGTCAAAATAAATGCC
The DNA here is from genome assembly GCA_964443275.1 of uncultured Thermotogae bacterium. GTDB lineage: Bacteria > Bipolaricaulota > Bipolaricaulia > CAYUCE01 > CAYUCE01 > CAYUCE01. Next base: position 2,819 of record CAYUCE010000087.1, read on the forward strand.
GGTCTGATTACCGGCACAAGTATTTTTCTCCAGATGAGGAAGGGCCTTCTCACCCGCATATATTCCATACCAGGCATTATTCGAACAAGTATTTAAGCGGGAGACTCCGGAAGAGCTGTCAAAATAAGCAATTCCGGAATCGGCATTGTTAGCAAGTAAATTATCTTCCAAGGTGGGCTTTGCACTATCAGCGATGGAAATGCCATGGTATCCATTCCATGCACTTTGGTTTCCTCGGGCAGTCCCAAATGATTGATCATAATAATTAATGCCCGAGCCGTCATTGTAAACGCAGACATTGCCCTCCAATGTAGGGTGGGCATCCGCTCCTACATATATCCCCGAGTTCTTGTTGCCCACAGACTGGTTCTGGCTGGCAACCCCGGTGGCATTATCATAATAGGTGATACCGGACCACCCGTTGCCGGAAGCGATATTTCCTTCTAGTAAGGGCCGTGAGCGGTCGGTTAAATATATTCCGTTATAAGCGTTATCTACCGCTTCACAGCCTCTTATTATGCCGGTGGTATCCTTTTCTAAACGCAGGCCCATTCCCCAGGAATAATCGTTATCATCTCCAGTTGCACCTATAAAACGACAATCGATGAAGCTTACTTTGCCACCTAAGACGTTTACCACATCCGCCGGCTGGTCACCCTCATGTCTAAAGGTGATCTTCTCCGCCCTAAAGGGACCTTCCCCGGTAAAATAAACCACGTACTCTTCTGCCCGTGAGACAATCTCCGTTCGATCCATCCCCTCCCCTACCAGCTTAAGGGATTTATAAATCTTCAAATTACTTTTGAGCCTGTAAGAACCGGCTCCCAGATTAATAGTTGCGCCCGAAGGAGCCTGTTTTACGGCCTCTTCCAAGGTAGAATAATCACCGCTTCCATCTGCTTTTAGTGTAATCACCGCTTGGGAAGACCAAGTTACGGCATCATCGGATTGACCTTGAGCTGTTAAAAAAAATGAAACTGATAAAGCGATCAATATCCATAGTCCTACTTTTCTAATTAAATTTAGATTCACCTCAACCACCTCGCTATAAGTATAGATTGAAGTATACCCGAAAGACCCAGAGGAGTAAATAATTTTCTTCTACCTTATCCAAATTTTTTCATCCTCGGATTCTGCCGAGACTAACAAATTCATCCCTCATATCCAAAAGCAGCACCCCATCAGCAGAGAAGTTACATGAAGTTTATTAGCTTGGGGAAATAGTATAGGCAACTGTTCACTTAGAAAGGGAGAGAAGGTGAGCGGACGGTTAAAGATTGAATTTGATGAACTGGTCAAACAGGGGCCTTTTTCGATATTCCACTTTCTGTTCATACCGTTTTCCCTCTCCAACTCGGCGTGTCTCGAGCAAATTGAATTTCACAAGTGGCCTCAGCACTTTTATACTGTAATCCATCCATAAGAGATCCTCTCCCAGTTCCTCAGCTTTATCTCTGATAGAAGGAAGAATAAGCCGGTCAATGAGCGATTTGCGTTCGTGCCAGCTCTCGTCAAGCAGGCTGAGTTGATAAAATATGAAGGGAAGGGTATCCTGAATCTCAGGCAATTCCTCTCCGCGGGTAAAGTAGGCGATGTTAAAATCCCGAAAATAAGTGAGGAATAAGTATTTCA
>CAYUCE010000088.1:0-3930 GCA_964443275.1 uncultured Thermotogae bacterium
ATTTTAGGTTGGACCCGTTTACCGCTGTAACCTACCTGATGTTCCCGGTTAATCCATCCTTCATCCACTAAAGGCCTACTTGAACCTATCTGTCCTTTAAGTAAACTAGCTAATTCATTTAAAAGCTTAAAATCTTCTGAGGTTTTTAATCCTCTTCCCCCAGAGATTATTATCTCGGCTTCAGATAAGTTTATCTCCGATCCCTTAAGTTCCTCCATTACTTCTATACCCGTCTCATTTCCTGGGAGATCAAATTCCTTTTTAATAATCGCCCCTTCTCTGGTGGGATCTCTATCTGCTTCTACCATTTCTTTGTAACGAACGGTGGCCATCTGGGGCTTGGTCTTGGTTCTTATGTGAGCTAAAATATTGCCACTGAAAGCTGGCCTTATTTGAACTAAATTACCTTCTTTATCTATTTTTAAACCCGTACAGTCGGCAGTAAGCCCGGTGTCTAAAGCCATGGCAATCCGCGGGCCAAGCGATCTGCCAAAGTGAGTAGCTCCAATCAAAAAAATGTCCGGAACCTCCTCTTCTACTAACTTTACCGCTACTTTTTTAAACACTATCTCATCCGGTACCTCAAATCTATCATTTTCTTGAAAGAAAACCTTATCCGCTCCCCGATAAATAAGCTCTTGGGGGTCAATTCCTTTCTTACTCAATAGCAAAGCACATAGGTCTGTTCCCAGCTGATCGGCTAAATTCCGTCCTTTACCTAATAACTCGTAAGTTACCGGATGTATTTCACCCTTCTTGGTTTCCGCGAATACTAAAACATCTCCCATATCTAACCAGTTCTCACCTCAATGTCCAACTTCGCAAGTAGCTTTTTCACTGCTTGTGCGGGTTCATCTCGAATAATAATCCCCTCTCTTTTCTGAGGAGGAGGGATCTCAGTATCAACTACACGGGTGGGAGACCCCTTAATACCAAATATGCTAGCATTTTCAGTTATATCATCCGCCTCCCAAATCCCTATCTCAGCCTTCTTAGCTTTTAGCTTATCCTTAAAGGAGGGAAGCCGAGGCGTATTTACATCTTTAGTTACGGTTATTAATCCGGGAAGTCTCATTTTCTTGACAAAGCGGGTTCCCCAAGCCTGCGCTTCTAGTTTTAAGTAGCTTTCTGCTCTCTCTTTAATTTTGGAAGCAAAACACACATGAGGCAGGCCAAGAAATTCTGCCACTTCCGGGCCCACTTGGCCAGTATCCCCATCCACTGTCTTTTCCCCGCATACAATTAGGTCAAAACGGGGAAGTTTTTTTATGGCCAGGCCCAGGGCGGTAGAAGTTGCCCAGGTATCGGAACCAGCGAAATTTCTATCCGACAGTAAAATGGCTCGATCTACACCTCGGGCCAATGCCTCTCTTAAAGTAGATTCGGCTTGTTTAGGTCCCATGCTTATAGCTATTATCTCACCACCTAACTGCTCCTTAAACCTAACCGCTTCCTCCAACGCGTTTAAGTCAAAGGGATTAGATTCTAAATCAGCTGAACTTCTATCTATCCTTCCCTCTTTATAGTCAAACTCTACTTTATCCATATCCGGAACCTGTTTTATTAGAACCACTGTAGTCAAAACTGACAACTTAATTCTCCCTTATAATATAATATTTATTTTTATTTCTTAAGGCTTTGGCTTACCAAGGTGGGTATTTTAGAAGGGGTATCAGCAATCTTCGCTCCCGCTTTCTTTAGGAGCTCGATTTTGTGCTCCGCTGTGCCTTGCCCTCTTATTAAAGCCCCCGCATGACCCATTTTTCTGCCCTTGGGAGCTGTCTTACCAGCTATATATGCTATCACCGGGGTTTTCACCTTATCTAGCTTTCGTGCCGCCTTTTCTTCTTGATTTCCCCCGATTTCCCCTATGATTATTACTCCTTCAGTTTCAGGATCTTCATCAAATAACTCCAAAACCACGGATACATCCGTTCCAATTACCGGATCGCCTCCAATCCCCACCATAGTACTAACCCCCCAGCCAGCTTCTAGCAAAGTGCCCGCTACCTCATAGGATAAGGTGCCGCTTCTGGAAATAATTCCTATAGGTCCAGGTTTAAACATATTTGCGGGCATTATTCCCAGTTTTCCGATACCGGGTGAGATCACTCCGGGAGTATTGGGGCCGATCATATGCGCACCATAATCCTTCGCCATTTCTCTCATCTGAATCTCGTCGTGTATTGGCACATGCTCGGTAATAACAACTATAAGTTTAAGGCCCGCTTCAATCGCTTCAAAGACCGCCTCCCTTGTGAAAGGCGCAGGAACAAACAACACTGATGAGTTAATCTGATGTTCCTCTACTGCTTCCTCAACCGTGTCATAAATCAAAAGATCGTCAAGTATTCTCTCCCCCCCTTTTCCAGGGGTCACTCCGGCAACTACTCTTGTACCCGCTTTACTTATCCACTTAGTTTGGGTTCTACCTATCCTTCCCGTAGCCCCTTGAACTAAGGCGGTAGTCTGGTTAGTCAATAAGATACTCATGTTTTCTTGTTGTTTTTTATCCGATCTTTAAGTTCCTCTACTGCCTGCTCAGTGTGAACTGTCTTTATCACTGGAATGTCCTCCTGCTCCAAAATACTCCACGCTTCCTGCTCTCTATTGCCAAGCAGCTTAACCACTATAGGGATATCATTCACTCCCTCTTTTATGGCTTTCACTACTCCATTAGCAGCATCCACCATAGGGTTTATCCCTCCATAAAGGTTTACGATGATTCCCCTTACCCCCCTTTGTCTAGAGACGATTCCTATTGATCCCTTGACCAATTCTTCAGTTATACCGCCTCCGGTCTCCAGAAAATTGGCCGGTGACAATCCAAAGTTATGAAGAATATCCATAGTGGCCATCCCTAATCCCGCACCACTGGCCACGATGCCCACCTCTCCATCTAATTTCACGAAAGAATTAACCCCTAAATCATAAGCTTTTCTTTCTACCTCATCCGTCAAGCTTTGTCTTAATCTTCCTCGATCAAATACCTCGCTTCTAAATAAGGAGTTGTCATCTATTTCCACCAAAGCATCCAAGGCTATCAATTGCCCACCGGCAGAAACTGCTAAGGGATTAATTTCCCCCATTACCATCTCATATCTCTTAAAACACTTATAGAAAGAGGTAGCCATTTTGGCCAATTTGACCATCACCTTTCCCTGAACTCCGGACCTTCTAATCAGGTTTCTTGCTTTATATTCCCGAAAATCTTTAAGGGATTCTATATCTATCCTATGTACCTGAGAAGGTTCGCTTTCTGCTACATCCTCGATGTTCACTCCCCCATGTTCGCTGAAGATAGATCTGATTTTCCCCGTTGACGAGTCCACTATAAATCCCAAATAAAACTCTTGATCGATGGCGATTCTTTCTTCAACTAAGACTTCCGTAACCTGAACCCCTTTTATTACCTTTCCCAAAAGCTGAGACGTCTTCTCCTCGGCTTCTAATTTACTAGAAGCAAATAAAATCCCTCCCGACTTTTTCCGCCCCCCTTTTGGAACTTGGGCTTTTAAAACTACAGGCCCATCGATATTCCCTGCTATTTGCCTAGCTTCCTTTGAAGTAGTTACTATCTCTCCCCCAGGAATAGATATACCTGCTTTCTCAAGTAATTCTTTTCCTTCATATTCCAATAATCTCATCTTAAATTCCTTCTAAACAAAGAGAAAACCCCTCATTTTCTATCCTCGTCCAAATCTCATCTATTTCTTCTTGCTTGTCTTTATAATCTTTATCGCTTAAGTGGTCGAACCTAGCTTGGGTAGACATATATTCGCTAATAGGTTTCCTATCTTTGGGTTTTTTGCTTAGCACAGGTTTCCCATTACTTACCTCATAGAGTACCCACAGGCCCGTCTCAACAGCCAGCTGTCCCATCTGTATAGTTTTATTAGGTGGATATCCCCATCCGAGAGGACAAGGGCT
>CAYUCE010000089.1:0-3921 GCA_964443275.1 uncultured Thermotogae bacterium
TCTAGCATTTTAACTTACTATCAAATTTCCGAAAATCATTCCCACCACGGTAGCCATGATCACTACCAAAGCCACGTAGGTAATGGTCTTCTTTGTACCCATTACTGACCTGATTACCAACATGTTGGGAAGGCTCAATGCCGGCCCGGCCAAAAGTAAGGCCAATACCGGTCCTTTGTTCATACCCAGCTCCATAAATGACTTAACTATGGGTACCTCGGTCAAGGTGGCAAAGTAGAAGAAAGCCCCTACTATAGAAGCGATGAAATTTGATAAAATGGAATTGGTACCCACCGTATTTATGATTACCGATTGGGGAAGATAGGCACGGATAATGCCGGCCACAAACACCCCTCCCAAAAGCCAGGGACCGATTAATTTGACGAAGTCCCAGGTAGATTTCATCCAGGCCCAAAGCTCCTGTTTGCTAAACCACTCGTAAAGCACAACTCCCAGCATTATTAGAAAGACCCCGGTTAGAATCCATTTTTTGGCTGAAGCCAACACCAAGATACCCACCAGAAGGCCAAAATATACCAGAAGTTGCCCACCACTTTTATCATCCGGATTATGGGAACTGGCTGCGGCAAAAGCCTGCTGGGTCCTTTCTACTTCTTTTCTCTCCCTACCGTAGATAAAAGCCATACAAAGTCCAATCACAAAAGCGAAGGCTACTGCCCCCATGGCTCGGGCAAGCCCGATATCATAACCAAGGAGCCTAGCTGAATAAACGATGGCCAGAACATTGATAGCCGGTCCGGAAAAGAGGAAGGCAATTGCCGGTCCAATTCCCGCCCCCCGCTTGTAAATCCCGGCAAATAAGGGAAGAATAGTACAAGAGCATACGGCTAATACAGCTCCAGAGACTGAAGCTACGCTGTAAGAGAGCCATTTCTTAGTTTTTGCTCCAAAATATTTTAGAACCGCATCTTTGGAGACGAAGATTCCGATGGCCCCGGCGATGAAAAGGGCAGGCACCAAACAGGTCAGAACGTGAGCGGAAAGATATTCGGCTAAAGCCTGCCAGCCGTAACTTAATATATCAATTACAACTTCCATCTAAGACCACCTGACTTCCTGCTGTAGGTTAGCCCGCTCTTTTCTCAAATCAGCCATCATTCGAGAGGCAGTTGTTAAGATCTTTAGTACCCGCTCATCCTTAATCCGGTAATCGACCCTCACTCCGTTTTTCCTAGAATCCAGGAACCCTACCTCCTCCAGGGTGTGTAGATGCCGGGTGATGGTTGATCTATCTAGTGTTAGCTTTGGCTCCAGTTCACAGGCACATTTTTCACCCTCAAGTAAAAGTTTGAGTATCTTAAGCCTTGTGGGGTGACTCAAAGCCTTAAAGAACTCCGCTTCAGATTGGTAATCTGGGTTCATGGTTACCTCCGTGCAATGTTGCACCAATGCACATAATAGCAAAAACAATTGCCTCTGTCAAATCTTTCCCCAATTCACAATATTATTTTTTTACTCCTGGTGCCTTGACGGGTCCACTTATTTTGATTATTATATGTGATTAAGCGCATATAAGCATATGGAGTGCCCCCGATGGTGCTAAAAGAAGCAGTAGATCTATTTCATGCTTTGTCCGATGAGACCAGATTAAGATTACTTAAGTTACTTATAGATTCAGATACAGAACCTTGTGTGTGCGAACTTGAGGATGCATTAGAACTTCCTCAATATAGTGTTTCTAAGCACCTTAATATGCTCAAGCGAGTGGGGCTTTTAGAAAGTAGAAGGGAGGGAACCTGGGTTTATTACTATCTATTCAGGGATTTGGAACCTGGAATTAAAAATATACTGAAATCGATAGGGAAAGTTTTAGATGACAAAACCTTCCAGAAAGACAAAAAACGCTTGCGAAAACGGATTGCCTTGCGAGAAGAGGGAAAGTGTGTGGTGGGTCACCAAAACTAGAAAGCTTGGATAAAGACGAGCTAGAAGAAGACCTACGACGGCTGGAGGAGAGGCTTAAGCTGCGGGGTGACGGCAAGTGTATCATCAGTTATCAGGAATAGAAATAAAGAGGACCGGAACTCCGGTTAGGCTACCCGAAGAAATTTTTCATGCTTTAAAACAAGGTGGTGTTTTACGTGGAAGAGAAAAATAACCCACAAAATGGTGACCAACAGGCAGAGGATTTGGGCCGAGAGCTTACCTTCTTCGAGAAGTACCTCTCCATTTGGGTGGCCATCTGTATAGCGGTGGGAGTCGCCCTGGGGAGATTTGTTTCGGTCATACCTGATGCCTTAGGTCAGCTCGAATACGCCCAGGTCAACATCCCCGTTGCGATACTTATCTGGTTTATGATCTACCCCATGATGGTAGAAATCGACTTTCAAAGCATCCTCGAAGTCAGAAAAAAACCCAAAGGGCTCATCGTTACCTGGACTTCCAACTGGCTTATCAAACCTTTCGTAATGTACTTTCTGTTCTGGCTGTTTATGACCCAGTTCTTCAATTCTCTCATTCCTTCCGCCCTGCAGAGTCAGTATACTGCTGGTGCTGTGCTACTGGGCGCAGCTCCTTGTACGGCGATGGTCTTCGTTTGGAGTTACCTCTCGGATGGGGATTCCGCCTATACACTGGTGCAGGTGGCGACCAATGATATAATCCTGCTATTTGCCTATGTACCTTTGGTTACTTTTCTGTTGGGGATAGGTGGCATTCAGGTGCCTTACGACACCCTGATCCTCTCTGTGGTACTTTTCGTGGTTATCCCTCTGGCCGCAGGCTATCTATCGAGGGCTTATCTGATAGGTAAAAAAGGCAAAGAGTGGTTTGAGAACGTCTTTCTGGAAAGGATAGGCATCTTCCCCACCTCCGGCCTTCTGCTCACCGTAGTACTTCTGTTTTCGTTTCAGGGGGAGGTAATAGTTAATAACCCGCTACATATCCTCCTCATCGCCATCCCTTTGGTGATATTCACCTTCACCATATTCACCATCGCCTACGGCTGGTCGTATCTGTGGGGGCTGGACCATTCAATAGCGGCCCCGGCAGGGATGATCGGTGCCAGTAACTTCTTCGAGTTGGCAGTGGCGGTGGCAATCTCCGTATTTGGGGTAACATCCGGTGCAGCCCTGGCAACCGTGGTTGGAGTATTAGTGGAAGTGCCTGTAATGTTGAGCCTGGTAGCTATTGCCAATCGTACCCGGGGCTGGTTCTCTAAGACCGAACCGAGTAGAGAACGTGTTTCTAAAGTCAGTAAATAGGGATTTTGTTTTCATCGTCAATGAGTGAGACCAGACGGAACTTCTAAAAGGAGATGATAGAGATGAGTAAGGTAGGCTGTGTAGCTTTCATCTGTGTGGAAAACGCTGGAAGAAGCCAGATGGCGGCCGCCTTTGCAAGACGAGAAAAGAAGAGGAGAGGTTTGCCGATTGATATAAAATCGGGAGGAACTGCCCCGGCGGAGAACGTCCACGGCCACGTAGTTCGGGCCATGGAGGAAAAGGGATTTGACCTGTCGGACAACAAGCCAAGGATGATTGGACCAGGTGAGCTAGATAACTGCGATTACGTGATAACGATGGGTTGTTCGGCAGAAGGTGTCTGTCCAGCAACCTGGGAAGGGGTTAAGGAGGAATGGAATCTGGACGATCCCGGGAAAGCAGAGCTGGAAAAGGTAAGGGAAATAAGGGACGAGATAGAATCCAAAGTTATTTCGCTTATGGACGAAATATCGAAAAATCAGGAAAGCTGAAGTTTTTTAAAGAATCAGAAGGATTGCCCAGAAAATTTTACCCGCAAAACTTGACCCAACTCAGTTTTATAGAGAAAAAGTGTTAAGGTAAAGTTATTATACAGAGGATATGAAATGAAAATTAAGTTACTTGCTTGTTTTTTGATGGTGTTGCTTCTAAATACTATATCTTTTTCTGTGGTGGAAGCCCAGGATAAAGCTATCCT
>CAYUCE010000090.1:0-3781 GCA_964443275.1 uncultured Thermotogae bacterium
GATAGCTTTTTTTAGTTGCTAGGTTTTACTAACATTGTTAACCTCTTAACATTAGCTTACGTCACAGCGCATGGTATTTAGACCGTACTAACGAAACGCTTAATCATCGCCAGTTCGTTCGGCCTGATAAGCAAAACAAAAAAGTATGAACTATTAGACAGACAAAAAGGTTGTGGTTTTAGCTATATGTATAGCGAAGAAAAGAAATTTTTACCCCTTTATATTACCCGTTTTTCCATCTCGCTAGGAATTACCACCTTGCTTAATTTTATTGCCATTTACGCCGACCTGTTCGAGGCCAGCGGCTTCTGGGTTGGTATGTTCACCACCAGCTATACCACGGTTCAACTCATGACCCTCCTCCCCATTGGGTGGGTATCTGATAGGTTTAACAAAAAGAAGATATTGCTCGGCGGGCTAGCCGTGCTGGCCACTTCTTATATTGGTTTCATCTTTGTTAACGGAGTGGTTTCGCTGACAGTCGCCCGGGTTATTCAAGGCATTGGTTTTGCAGCAGCGGGGACCACCTGCCTTGCGATCACGGGGGAGTTCGCGCCAGCAGAGATGCGAGGAAAGATAATAGGTACCTCCAACGCATGGCGCTTGCTGAGCAGTGCGCTGGGAAGCGTGGCGGGCGGCTGGATGGTTCAGAAATGGGGATTTACCCCTCCGTACCTCGTCCTAGCCTCCGCTACGCTAGTTTCAGCACTCCTGACATATGTTTTCGTCGAGGAGGACGAATCACGGATAACTCAATTTACCTTCAAGACCCACATAACTAATAAGAGAATTCAGTCGCTCGCCTGTTTTAGATCGCTCTACGCCTTCTCTGTCATGATGGTTCGCACCTATGTTCCCGTATTTGCCAGATTGGCCCTTTCTTTGTCCGCTTTTCAGGTTGGCATCCTGCTGGCCACTGAGAAATTGACAAATATGTTGCTCCAACGGTATTCGGGCAAAATATCTGACCGACTGGGCCGGTTCTCAATCCTGGCAGTCGGGGGTATGGCATATGCTTTGGGAGCAATTTTTATTCCTTTTCAATCGGGTTTCTGGGGACTGGTGGCGATAAACGGCTTTCTCGGGGTTGCCGATTCCCTGCGAGAACCCGCTAGTATGGCCCTTTTTGCAGACGAAGGTAAGGGAAGCGGGATCGCCTCTTCAATTTCTCTTAGGAGCATAATCTGGCAGCCAGGAGCGATACTAGGCCCACTGATTGGTGGTCTAATCATGGACTGGATTGGCTTTGGCTACGTATTCTGGCTGGCTTCTGCCTTTTCCGTTGTAGGATTAGCCCTATTAGGGGTATTTAAAATACGTTACCCAGAACAGCCTAGAGAGTGGAAAGATAACATATCATAAGCGGTGAAAGTAGCCAAGGAATTACGAAAGTTAAACTTAGGTAACATTTCTTATAAAAAAAGGGGGATATGACAATGAATCAAAATAAAGAACTCGAAGAACTGAAAGAATCTGGTGATAATGTAAAATTTATTTTAACTGATGAAAGTACATTGCAGGGTACTGTAAATTGGTTCGATAACTTTAACATCAATATCACTACGGAAATAGCGGGTGAAGATAGGCAAGTTACTATAATGAAGCATGGGATAATCTGCTATTACAGATTTTGAGGGTATTCTTTTTGATATTAAAAAAGTGAAACCTGTGGATCCTCGGTCTATCGACTTTCCAAGGGTTTCACGATCAAATTCTAGTATCATCATTAAACCCTTTCCTGAGTTGAGGGGTCTGTCTTGACATTTTCAGAGCTGTTCCCTAATATATCTACAATTAATTAGCTATATTTGTAAGGAATAGGGGATTATGTAATGGCAAGACCGCTGCGGATAGGGTATCCTGCTGTTTCAACTGTGTATTACCGAATTTGAAAAAAAATTCAACCTTCCTCAAGTGGTCGTTTGATGAATTCCGCTGGGCGGATAATTTTAATCCCTTGATATTTCTCACCACTTTTCCGGGCTTAACATCTCTTCATGAGCGCCAACCGCGCGTAAAATATAAGCGCCCTCCTTAATTTGACAGGTAAACCGATATTCTCCGTTTATATTGGCCTTGCAAATTCTTTTTTTCTTTTCAATGATTCGGGTTCTTAAAGAAGGATGGCCCAAATTGGTACTTAGCAAGCGAGGGCTTTTTCGGTCCTTTTCTTAATCTTATCAGAAAGTCTTTTGAAAGTCCTCTTTGATTGACTGAGTCCGGATTAGCTTCATGAATTAAGGTCTTTAATAAGTTCTTCTACATCATCAAATTCCTTGACTCGGCCCGCTTGAATATCCTCGTCTGCCTGCCGTTCTTTTTCCTGCCATTCCTTCCTCCAATACCAGGCATCTCGCTTGTCAACTAGCTTTTTGGGGGTGATGATTAGTTGGCCAGTCTTACTGATCCTCACCTCTACGTAATCACCGACTTCCAAATCAAGCTTCTTCCGAATTTCCTCCGGAATAGTCAACTGATAGCGCTTTCTCACTTTTACAACCGGCATAGATGACCTCCTGTTTTGTTGGGTCTTGGGTTAAGGCATAGACGATGGTGATTAATAGTTAGCTAATCACGCTGTCAGTATATCTGATTTTACGAGGATATCGAGCTTAGGAGAGAAGGCAGGGTGGGGGTGGGCTTTGTTGGCATCTTAATAAAACTTAAGATGCGCCGGAATAGGATAGACGTACTTATTTTCCAACCTCCTTGTTTGCTAGACCTAGACGGAGTAGAAGAAGTAAAAGAGAACAAATATACCCTAACCATACTTCTTATGTGCCTCGTCAATCGGCAAGATTTGCTCAACCCAAACCTCCTTTTCTTCTTCCTTTATCAGATAGAAAGCTGTCCAGGTGTGTGAGATATGGAGCCGGTAGACTTTCTTGCCGCGAAATGGCAACCTCTCTTTGTCACCAATGCCTCGAATTGGATAAGGTGACTTGAGCTTCATTAGGTTGTCTTTACAAATTCGTTTGCTCTTTTTGTCCAGAGCTTCCAGGAATTTCTTCACTTCTGGAGAGACCAAAACCCTATAACTCATCGAGAGGGATCATCTCCTCCCTCTTCCGCCGCTCCATCCTTTCGATTAATTTTTGCCTATTATAGGATTGCATCAGCTCTTCCAAAAGATCATCATAAGTTTGCCCAGCTCCTTTTAACTCACCGAGCCTTTTCCAAATCTCCTCAGAAACCGGAACCCTTTTTGTGGCTGGCATTACTATCAGCCTCCTTATCCGGATTTACAATCTAAGTTTGCCATATGTAACATTAAAAGTCAAGACTGGCCTATGAAATAAGGATTACGAGCTGAGGGGGCTATTATGGGATTTACACAATCAAAGGTTATGACAATAAAATGGTTCAGCATTTACAAAATCTTATGGAGAAATTGCGTGGGGAAAAACTTACAAGTTCAGAACAAGCTAGCATAAAGAATATACTAAGAAAATTTGAATATCCTATCCCCTATGCAGCAATGCCTATGGAAGAGGGAATCGAGCACACACGCTTCCTAGTTGAACTTGTTATTAATCACCATCGTTTTGCAATGGGGGCACCTGTTTCTAAATCCCGAGCTGTAATTACTCAAGCCTTGCCCTTGTCAACGGGCTCCAGTACTATCAATATGTAACGGCCTGCATCGGTTTGTAAAGTGTATACAATGGGGTTGGTCCTTATCCTTTTGGGATCTTCATCTCAGAAGAATTTGATATAGTTTTTTCGATCCAATCTCGATCCAAAATCCTGGTGTCAATTAGAATGTGCAAAATAGCCAACC
>CAYUCE010000091.1:0-3728 GCA_964443275.1 uncultured Thermotogae bacterium
GTTTCAAAAGCATTTATAATCTGATCATATGAATGACCATCTATCTCCAAAACCTGCCATCCAAAACTTCTCCATTTATCAGCCAAGGGAGCCACATCCAGTATATCACTTACCTTTCCATCTATTTGACTGTCGTTGTAGTCAACCGCCGCACATAGATTGCCCAATCGATAATGGTTAGCCGTATTGGCCGCTTCCCAGGTTTGACCTTCCTGACATTCGGCATCGGAGATAGAGCAAAAAGTCCGGTAATCTCCCCCATCCAACCTTCCAGACAAAGCAACCCCGCAGGCAAAAGAAAGCCCGTGGCCTAACGATCCAGACGAAAACTCCACACCTGGAGTTCCCCTAGCAGTTGAAGGATGACCTTGAAGCACGGACCCGAGCTTTCTGAATGTATCTAGCTTATCCTTCGAGAAATATCCCTTATCAGCTAAAATAGCATACAGAAGCGGGCAGGTATGACCGTTAGAGAGGATAAACCTATCCCTGTCTTCCCAATCCGGATTTTTTGGATCATCGTTTAGGAAACTGTAATGAAGAACGGTCATTATATCTGCCATCCCTAGGGCTCCACCCGGATGACCGGAATTGGCGTTAGTAACCATTTTTACCACCTCAGCTCGCAGGCTATCCGCTTTCTTCTTGAGTTCGCTCTTTTCCATCTAATCCTCCTTTACTAATATGGCATGTCACAAGTGATTAGCACACCTTGTAGGAATGGCACGGCGGCCATTCCCTACATACATAAAGGGTACCTATGAATTCGTAGGGTTGGGTATGTAGCCAACCGGAAATCTTATTGACTCCCAACTAGGGACTTAGCTTCCTTAGCAATATCTTTAGCTGTCAATCCAAAATGTTCGACTAACTCGTAGGCAGAACCGGATTCGCCAAACACATCCGAAGTTCCCATCCTCTTTATCAAAACTGGATAGTTTTCGGATACCACTTCTGAAATAGCCGAACCAAGGCCGCCGATTACACTATGTTCTTCAACTGTGAGAACTTTACCAGTTTTTCTAGCCGTGCTTATAATTGTGGCTTCGTCTATGGGCTTTACAGTAGATACGTTTACTACTTCCGCTGATATTCCTTCCCTTGATAGTATATCAGCCGCATCCAGCGAATTGGCCACCATCAAACCTATGGCAAATATACTTATATCTCTACCTTCCCTCAAAACTTGTGCTTCGCCCAAATTGAAATCGCATTGCTCATAAACCACTGGAAAAGCAGCTCGGGCAAGTCGTACATATACCGGACCCTCCATGTCACTTGCAACTGCTTCTATTACTTCCTTCGTTTCAACAGCATCGGCCGGGACCACTACCTTCATGTTGGGAAGTACTCTCATAATGGCGATATCTTCTAGTATCTGATGGGATGCCCCGTCCTCACCCACCGTGATACCCGCATGGGTAGCCACGATCTTAACCGGAGCCTTTTGATAAGCTATAGTTTGTCTTACCTGTTCCCAGGGTTTTCCGGTGGCAAAGATGGCAAAAGTGGATACAAATACCCTCTTTCCACTCATAGCCAGCCCGGCAGCCGTTCCCATCATATTGGCTTCAGTTATCCCCAGGTTGAAGAATCTATCCGGGAACTTATTCCCGAAACTAGCAACCCGGGTGGAACCGGCCAAGTCGGCGGTAAGGACTACTATATCTTTATACTCTTCACCCAATGAAGCTAAAACCTCTCCATAAGCATCCCTGAGCTTAACTTTTTCTTCCCTTTTTTCTTTTAAGGTAAACACTTATTCTCCTTTCTTTTTACTTTGCAAGAGATCCGGAATGGCACAGAGGCCATTCCCTACATTTAATCGTACCAATTTGTAGGGTTGGGCTCCTTTACATTTTTTGTAGGGTTGGGGCTCTGTCCCCAACCAGAGATTCTTTAACCCCAATCCCTGATCCTTAATCCCTAGTACCTGATACCTAGTACCTGGTACCTATTTAAACTCCTTTGCCAACCCTTCGGCTTTGAATGCTCGGATAAAATCTTTGGTGACTTGATAAGTCCTTTCATAAATTTTCTCCTTATATTCCTTTCCTATATTCATTATCTCTCCTTTAAATTCCTTATTCGCATATTTTATCGATTTTCCGCTTTTATCCATCCATTTATTTATATCATTTTTTAAGCTTTCAGGCAGATTATTCATTACTATATCCTGAAAATTGGTGGCCACATTGGCTTTTTTAATTTCATGTTCAGGAAATTGATACAAAATTTCCAAGGTTGTTCCCGAAGTACCGTGTTGTGCGATCCCACTCACTCCGTATTGTTTTATGGCCCGAGCAATGTCATAAGTCCTGCGCAAGTGGATGTGGGGCCACTCACCCCTTTCGTAATGGCCATGTTTTGAACCGTTATTGATGGCTAAAACATTGGTCTGAACCCCCTCTTCTTGGAGTCTCTGCACAAAGTAAGCCGATTCCCCTACCTCGGAAATATTGCCTTTTTTAATCTCTCCCACTTCTACTTCCAGTGCTTTACCTGCATTCACTATAGGGCGGGCAAGTTCCAACGTGGCCTCTAAATTTCTTTGAAGTGGCAGATAAGAAGCATCTACACTAAAAGAACTAAAACCGCTCTCCAGACCGATGTCTCTAAACTCCTCCGTCTTAGCCTTTTCTTCTTTAGTTCCTCCCGTTTTCCCAAAAGTATTGTGATCTTCGTGTAGAAAATACATAGAATCGCCCACAACTTGTGCGTATTTGTCGGCAAGTTCGGATAGTTCCTTTGGCCCTATCCCCGTATATCCGGGATCAAAACTTTCCGACTTGGCTAGTTCTATGGCCACCACACTGTTTAACTCTTCCACCGCGGCAAAAATTGGCTCAAAAGACAACTCCGATCTGGTGTTTGCTGCTAACACGGTTACCTGCTGATTTTTTATCGCTTCCCATACTTTTTCCCCTTCTATTTTCATAGTTCCTCCCTTCTTTTACTTAGTATCAATTATTTCAATTTTTCTTAAAGTCTGATTGCTCTAAGGTTAGGGGATATAAACCTATTAGTGAATGGGCAGATACCTGCGAAAGCTTAACCCATTTTCGGACTTAGTAAAGCCATCCATCAGCATTCCTATAAGTATATAAATCTCCTGGATTTGGTTCAAGCATGGCAGATAACTTCTCTTCATCCGAATAGAGTAGCTTTAAAGCTGGCTGGAGGAAAAAGATCCGGAACCCCCAAGTTTCAAGCAGAGAGATCAGCCTCCAGCTATTTTCCTTTAGAGACCCGCTTAATTGCCGGATTGGTGAATATATCTTTTTCATCCCGGCTAGAGGTTGAGAATTCTGAGATTACAGCCCCCTTGGCGCCGGCCTGAAACCAGTGCTTTACATCTGGATCTATGGTATATTGATCCCCAGGATTTAACTCAACCTCGTGCCAAGCCGTGTAATATTCTTCATTTTCCTTAGGAGGTTGGCAGTGGGGATCAAAAGTGGGTTCTCCATCCACATAGAGCCATACTTTACCCCACCGGCATCGAAAAGTCTCCTCTTTTCCCGGTTTATCCCCAATAGGGGGATGGCGGTGTTCTGGGCAAGTTTGGCCGGGAAATAAGACCATCTCCTTAGCACAGTGGCGATCGGTGTTCACATAGGTAACTAGCTGGAGCCCAATTTCTTCCAATCTTCCCAGGCCCATGTCCGCAATCTCCATATTCTCTTTTTCCTCTTCCCGCAGGATTATATGCGCACGATCAAAATATT
>CAYUCE010000092.1:0-3522 GCA_964443275.1 uncultured Thermotogae bacterium
AAGAACCAGTCCTAAAAGTACAAGTGCCGTCCCATACTGAATATGGCGGGTTTGTTGGTAAAAGACGCTCTCTGTAGCCATTACAAATAGATGGAAAGGAAGGGCCATAACCGGCGAGAGCGGGGAGTCGGGCATTGCCCCGGAGAAAACGGCAGCAGTAAATATTATGGGGGCAGTCTCCCCAGCCGCCCTTCCTAAGGCCAGTATCGAACCGGTCAAAACGCCGGGAAGACCGGAAGGAAGGACAACTTTTCGTATAGTCTGCCACTTGGTAGCCCCTAAGGCCAGTGATGCTTCTCTAAACTCCTTGGGCACCGACAGGAGAGCTTCCTCAGAAGCCCTAATGATAACCGGCAATACCATAAGTGCTAAAGTCAAAGATCCACTCAGCACCGATATTCCAAATCCGAAAAACCGTACGAAGAAAGCTAACCCAAATAGCCCAAAAACAACTGAAGGGACTCCGGCCAGGTTGTTAATACCCAACCTAATTACCCGAATTATAGTTCCCTGCCTGGCATATTCAGTTAGGTAGATGGCGGAGAGAACACCTAAAGGGAGAGAGAACACCAGCGTCCCTATGGATAAATAAAATGTACCTATTAGGGCAGGGAAGATCCCTCCCTTAGTCATCGACTGTCGGGGAAAGGAAGTTATAAATTCCCAGGAGATGGCTGACCATCCGCGGGCAATGATGAAATAAAGGATGATTCCTAAAGCCAGTATTATAAGAAAGGTTGCCAGCCCCAAAAGAAAGAAAGCTACTGATTGAGTAAATCTTCGCCTCACCGCTCAACTTCCTTGTAACGATACGAAATCCAGTCTGCAACTATGTTAATAAATAGAGTAAACATAAAAAGCACCATGCCGATAGCGAAGATGGCGTGATAGTGTTCACCACCCCAAACCGCTTCCCCAATTTCTGCCGCTATGGTAGCTGTCATAGGCCGTACCGGTTCCAAGAATGTGGTAGGGATAACTGGAGACATACCGGCTACCATCAACACTGCCATAGTCTCCCCCACTGCTCTACCCATACCTAATATAGCCGCACAGGAAATACCGGAAAGGGCGGCCGGCACGGTGACCTTGTATATGGTCTGCCATTTTGATGATCCCAAAGCTAAGGAAGCTTCCTTATAGGCTTTGGGAACCGCATTAATCGCATCTTCGGCCACACTAACCACCGTAGGTAAGGCCATAACTCCAAGTAGCATAGAACCGGTAAGAGCGGTCTTTCCTATTGGTAAATTAAAGGTCTCTTTAACCCAAGGCACCACTATAATCAACCCAAAAAATCCATAAACCACTGAGGGGATACCGGCCAAAAGTTCGATAAAAGATTTTAAAAAATCCTTTATACTGGAAGGGGCGATTTCAGATATAAATATGGCCGATCCTATTCCCAGGGGGACACAGATCATCAAAGCTCCAAAGGTCACCCACAGCGAACCCAAAAATAGCGGCACTATACCAAAATCGGGAGGATCGAAAGTTGGATACCAATAAATGCCGGTAAAAAAATCTAAGGGGCTGTACTCGCCAAAAAGCGGAAGCCCCTCCCGGAAAAGAAAAAGCATTATCAGGAAGAGAATAATTATAGAAAATGCGGCACAACCCAAGAAAAAGTATCTGATTAATTTCTCTCTTGTTTTTCGATTAAGCATATTTTGATATGATTTAAACTATGATACCATTATTCTTAAATTGTATCGGAGCCGAGCTATAAAAGCTATTGCCGAACTCGGCTCTGATACAATTATATAAATTATAAAACTAAGACTTGCGTCTTGTCAATCTATCCTTCTATAAATTCCTTCCCGTAGCCTGCAAATAGGTATTTACACATGCTTTTGTCTACCTCTATAAGAGGTACGTAAGCTTGCTCCAAAGCTATGCATTGGCCGGTGTAGGAGAGGATAAAGTCAAGCCAAGTAGCGATTTCCTTTTTTTTCGGTTCCCAACCGCCGTCGGTCTTTTGTCCGTCTATGTACATGAAAAGATCTCGGCTGACTGGATAGGAACCGGAGATTACGGTAGCTAAACTTGCTTTAACGTAAGGTCCACCTTCTTTTGATACCCCAACTACCTTGATTGCCTCTGAAAGATAACCTAGGCCAATGTAGCCAATGGCTCCTTCTGCTCCGGCCACAGTCTCGGCCTCGTCGGCGTTAGAGCCGGTGTAAACAACTTTTGGAGCTAACCTATTGCCTTCTCCAACCACCAACTCAACAAAGACCCCGTAAGTTCCAGATGAGGTCTCTCGGGAAACGGCTACCACTTCAAGATCTGGACCGCCAACCTGGCTCCAGTTGGTGATTTTACCGGTGTACATGTCCGCAATCTGTTGAATGGTAAGCTCATCTATCGGATTTGAGGGATGAACGACGATAGCGATACCGTCTTTGGCCACCACAAATTCCTGCGGATTAACCCCACTTTTTTCAGCCAGTTTCCACTCCTTATCCTTCATCGATCGGGAGGCGTCGGCGACGTCGATTTCTCCGTTAATTAAAGCAGCGATACCCGTGCCTGAACCACCACCAGAAATAGATACGTTTAGGTTATAGTCAATTCCGGTTTGGGAGTTAACACCTGATCGTAAAAGCTCCGCAGCTCGGTCGGCGATAGGGAGAACAGTTGTTGATCCCTTAACGAACAAATTACCGGAAACCGCTACCGTGGTGATGGAAAATATTCCGGTCAGAGCAACTAGAAGACCGACTAACAAAAGTTTACTATTTAGTTTCATTTTCTTCTCCTCCTGAATTTAAGTTATTAAGGATAATTGTCACAAACGATTAATCACCTATGTTCATAGAGTGATCACCCCGCTTGCAGGGGTCGATATTCAATACCACACGAAGATGGTGTTGTGATTTGCTTACCTCTTTGGGTCATCCTCACCTCCTGGGTGAGATCATTGAATTATAGAATCTATAGATAGGGTATATAAAATATATAATACGATCTCTCCATATAGGATTTGAAAAAATTATATAGGAAAATGCACCCCTTGTCAAGGGATTTTGGAAAAGAAGAGATATTCTGCTGATGTTATCTTCTGCAGGAGGAAATCAAGAGGTTAGAGAAGTAAAGTAGAAGATTCCTTTTGCAAAGGTTTTTCAGTCAGGGGAGGGGGAAGCAGCATCCAGTGCGGTTTCAGCAATATTGGTACCGTAATCCTTGGCTCGTCCAATGGAGTCGGTTACTATACCCAAAAGTTGGGAAACTTTTGGGTCAAGTTGGTAGAGTTTCTTATTTAATTCTGCCAGTTTTCCGTCCACTTCGGTGCTCAAATCAAGTGCCCGATTTGCCTCAACTCCATCCTTATTCTTTAAAGCAGTGATAGCTACCTCAATTACTTTATTGGCCATATTTTCAACCGGCGAAATGCTGGATTTGATGAGGTCATCTAATTCACTTTCCAGCAAGCTGGTTACCTCAGCAATCTTTACTGCATGATCGGCAATCCTTTCCAATTGATAAGCAGCGGTATGGAAGCTAAGAAATTCCGCCCTA
>CAYUCE010000093.1:0-3017 GCA_964443275.1 uncultured Thermotogae bacterium
TTTGACTTCTTCCAAAGTGGTCCAGTTGATATCTCCGGGATTGGTCTGCTTTAATGCCGAAGTGGCGTTCCCGTACTTCAAGGCCTTGTCCACATCTCCGGTCAAATAGCCGTATAAGAAACCGGCAGTGAAAGAGTCTCCTCCCCCCACCCTATCTACAAGTTCCAGTTCGTAAGTCATGTCCTCGTATATTTTACCGTCCTCATAGGCTATACCCGTCCAGTTATTTCTCCACATGGATATGTTCTCCCTTAAAGTGATGGCTACCACCTTCAAATCAAATTCGTCGGTAAGCTTTTTGGCCACTTCCCGGTAATCCTCGCCGGTTATGTTAAAGACCCTCTCCGTATCTTCTTCGGTGGTGATTAATAGGTCCGTGTATTCCATAAGTCGGGTCATACATTTGTTGGCTTCGTCTTGAGACCACAGCTTAGCTCGGTAATTCAGATCTATTGATACCTCAGCTCCGGCTTCCTTGGCTTCTTTCAAGGCGACTTCTGTGGATTCTTCTGCGGATTTGCTTAAGGCCGGGGTTATCCCGCTAGTGTGGAACAATCGGGTTTGTTTGAATATCTTTTTCCAATTTATCATGCCCGGTTTGATCTTACTGATAGCCGAATTAGCTCTATCATAAATTACCGAACTGGGCCTGGGGTTGGCTCCATGCTCTAAAAAGTATGTACCTACCCGGTCACCGTTGGTCCATATAATGTGGGAGGTGTCTACCCCATGCTCTCTTACCTTATTTTCAACCATCCGGCCCAAGGGATTGGAAGTCAATCGAGTAACAAATGCGGTATTTAGTTCCAAACGTCTTACAGCAATAGCTACGCTTGACTCACTGCCACCTACGTTCACATTCATGGTCTCGGTTTGTTCTAACCTCTTATAGTCAGGTGCGGATAGTCTAACCATAGTCTCTCCAAAGGTCACTACGTCGTAGTTCATTTTTTATCAAACCTCCTTTTCTTTATTCTCTGCCTTTCTTAACGGCCTGGATTAAGGTTTTAGCCTTCTCTGTTAAGACCTTGAAATTTCCCTCCGCTATGGCTTTTTTATCTATCAGTGCCGATCCCACACATATAACGTCAGCTCCCTTTCTGATAAATTCGGCTGCGTTCTCCTGGCTCACTCCTCCGGTGGGCATAAGCTTAACTTGAGGGAGGGGGGCTTTAACGTCGGATAGAAACTTGGGACCCAATCTAGCTGCTGGGAATACCTTCACGATATCCGCTCCCCCCTGCCAAGCGGTCATTATCTCCGTAGGGGTGAAGGCTCCCGGAGCCACTACTTTATCGTAGCGTTTGCACATCTTGATCATATCCAGGTCGGTAGTAGGGGATACCAGGTATTCCGCCCCCGCCAGGATGGCTGCCCGAGCGGTCTCCGCGTCAAGCACCGTACCCGCTCCAATAAGCACGTCTTCAACATTTCCCGCCACTTCCTTGATTACCTCTAGAGCGTTGGGTGTAGTCATGGCCACCTCGATGCATTTCACTCCCCCTTCCCGAATGGCTTCGGCTACCCTAAGTAACTTTTGAGAGCTTTTGGTTCTGATGACCCCCACTACACCGGTTTCTATTATCATTTTGAAATTGTTAGTTTTCGACATAATTTTTCGTAATCACCTCTATTTACCTAATTTATCTTAAATTAGCTCCATAATCCTTTAAAAATACTTATATTATTCCCAAGGAAGAAATTACAAACCATTAACCGTTAAGGATATCTTCCCTCTTAGGGGTAAAAATATCGAGTATTGTGGAGTTCTTTTCCAGCGACCTTACACCATGTGGTTTATTACTTTCTACGTAGAAGCTATCCCCTTTTTCTAGAACAGTCTTTTCTTCTCCGATCGTTACCTCAAACTTCCCGCTTTCGATATAACTCACTTGTTCATGAGGGTGAGAATGGAGCTCTCCATCATCTTCGACCTGCTCGAATTTTACTCTAACCATCATTAACTTACCTGAAGTCGCCAGCACCCTCCGACTAATTCCTTTATCAACTTTCTCTGCTTCTATTTCTTCTATTTTCTTGAACATTTCTTTATCACCTTTTCTTTTCAGTTTTTACAAGACTAGGGAGATACTCGTCTGGTCCCTAAAGGCACTTTTTATGCATATTTATGATATTGCGGGCACCAATTTACACAAATCCTTTTCGGAGTTGTTTATTTACAAGTAAAGCAAGAACTATAACTGGAGCGATGAAAGCCATTGACCATGCGGATAACATTCCCCACCTTACAGTCGACTCCATTCCTCCCAGAAATTGAGTTAAGCCCACTGTGAGTGTCTGAGCATCTCTTCCGGATAATATTAGGGCGAAGAGGTACTCGTTCCAGGTAAAGATAAAAGATAGAATGGCTACCGTAGCCAATCCGGGGTAAGCACAGGGCAGAATAATTTGCCAAAATATACGAAATTGACTGGCCCCGTCAATTGCTGCCGCGTCATCAAGGGTTTTAGGCACACTATCGAAGAAGGATTTCATAAACCAAATAATAAGGGGAAGTCCTATAATAATGTAAACAAAGATAAGTGCCCCTCGTGTCCCCACTATACCCCACCTACTCATGATAAAGAATAAAGGAAGGGCAAATATAATATATGGCATAAACCTTACTGCGAGTACAAAAAGCATCATGCCATTTTTTCCTTTTAAAGAGAAACGTGATAATGCAAAAGCTGCTGGAACACCTATCAAAAGCGAGATTCCTACCGCAGAAGTAGAGACTATTGCACTATTCCGTAAATAGAATAGGAACTCACCGCTCGCTACGATTTCGTAGTTAGTTAAGGTAGGCTGAAAAAAGACAGCCGGAGGAAGTTGATTCAGCTCAGCGGGACTTTTAAATGATGCCAGTAAGGCCCAGAGAACTGGAAATAAAAAGATAAAAACCACGAAGATTATCGTTAATGGTCGTAAAAATCTGACCATCTTAGCTTTTGTTGACTGCTTGTTGGTAGTCATGTTACTCTCTCCCTATTCCTTAAGCCAATTAGAAGAATGGC
>CAYUCE010000094.1:0-2572 GCA_964443275.1 uncultured Thermotogae bacterium
CGATCGCTATAATATTATCATGAAAATGAAGACGAAAGAAATAAGCCTTGGGGAAATTCAGCAGTATGCGAGGGCCCTTCACTGCCCCACCAGGTGGAAGATTATTAGTTATATGTCGGAGCATAATCGTTCCACCAGTGAAATCGAAAGATACTTAAAAAATGAACACTACCCGATCGAGAAGCCAAATCTATATTACCACCTATCTGAACTTAGTTCGGTAGGAATTATAGAAGTAGCGGAATATCGAGAAGAGGGGGGAGGAGCCCCGGAGAAGGTCTGGAAATTAACCATTGAAAGGTTGGTCATAAACCTATTGGAAGGCCAAGGAGGAGATGAGTATGAACGTACATAACATACAGAAAGAAAGAGACCAAATTGTAAAGGACTTGGTTGAAGAGGATAAGAAGTTTTTAGAATTATCGTTAGATTTGGTGCTGGATTATTTGGCTCAGGAAAAAGAGGGCTGTTCAGCAGGTAAAGGCGGTTGGATCTGCCCACAGATGATAAAAGACAGTGGACCGATGGTCAAAGCCAAAGTTCCCTTAGTGTTGGATATCTTGTACAAAAAAGGATTTCTAGATCAGGAGATAAAATCAGGCATTATTCACTATAGGCTAAAGTGAAAGTAGTGACACTTAAAGACCATTTATAGGTGAGTTAAATGGGTTCCATTGAAGCCGAAAAATTAGTAAAAAAATTCAACGGACTTAGGGCAGTTGACGGAGTATCATTTGAAGTGGGCGAGGGAGAGATATTTGGATTTTTGGGCCCTAACGGGGCCGGAAAGACTACAACGGTGAGAATGATTACAGGGATAATCAAGCCCGATTCGGGCACAGCTCACATAGACGGAATAAATGTCGGTCATGACCCTATTCGCGCCAAAGAAAGAATTGGCATCGCGCCGGAGGAATCCAATGCATATATAGACCTTACTGCCCGCGGTAATATGCATCTGGCCGGCGAACTATACAGCGTTCCAAAGAAAGAAATAAAGGAAAAATCAGAAAAACTGCTGGACGAATTTGGCCTGCTGGACAGAGCGGATACAAAGGTAAAAGGTTTCAGCAAGGGAATGAAACAGCGTTTGATCTTGGCAATGGCTCTTATAAACGATCCTCCGATCCTTTTCTTGGATGAACCTACCGCCGGGTTGGATGTGGCTAGTCAGCAATTAATAAAGAAAAGAATAGTAGAACTGAACAGTCAGGGGAAAACCATATTTTTGACCACCCACAACATAAGCGAAGCGGATAAGTTGTGCGATCGGGTCGCTATCATCAACAAAGGTAAAATAGCAACTATTGATTCCCCGGAAAAGCTTAAATCAACGATTCAAAGCACCCAGTCGGCTTTGGTTAGCTTCTCCGGTAATGCTTTAAGTCAAGATAACTTGAAATATCTGGAAAAGCTCCAAGTGGTAGAGGAGATAGAAAAGGAAGGGGATAAATACAGGCTCTACGGATCTGATCCAGGAGAGATAGTGGAAGAGGTTGTCGATTTCGCCAGAAGTGAAAACCTAAAAATAATATCCCTTAATACTTCCGGACCCAGTTTGGAGGAAGTATTTACTCATCTGACAACGGGTTGAAGTTTATGATTAACATTACAAATAGATCAACAAAGGAGATTTGAAGTAAATGTATCGATTACCACGGCTAGGAAAATCGATTTCTATCGCTAAAAAAGATCTAAAAATTTATTACGGGAAAGGACCGGTTGTAATCTTTGGAATACTTTTACCCTTTTTCTTTTTCTTTGCCTTTTTGGTGGGAAGAAAAATGCCGCCTCTTTCTCTAATTGCGGGACTTTCGGGAATGGCTATCTGGTTTACCTCTACATCGATCAGTCCAGTTATTGCGCCTTGGGAAACACGTACAAAAACTCTGGAGCGATTAGTAGCAAGCCCGATAAGCGTTAGTGAGATGCTATTAGGAGATATTATGGGTTCAATGACCCTGGCTTTTTCCATCTCGACCGTTTCCATTTTTGCGGTAGCAGGGATTTTGGGTATGGTGCCCGTAAATTTCATTACGCTTGGCTTGGGAATAATCCTTGCCAGCTTCTGCTTTTCCGCGATCGGCGTGCTTATATCGGCAGTGCCCACTGATACAACGGCGGATATAATGATGCTGTCCACCTTGATCAAGTTTCCCTTAATTTTTGTCAGTGGGATTTTCATTCCAGTGGAAAATCTACCCGGTTGGGGAACGATAATCTCACAACTTTCTCCACTTACCTACTTCGTCGATCTGGTAAGATTTTCCTTTAGTGGAAGTGGTAGCCCTTGGATAGATATAGGAGCCCTTTTTGGTTTTTCGCTGTTGTTTCTCTTTATCGCTGACTTTGCACACCGTAGGACTCTTCCAAAAAGGTTGTGAAACTTTTCAGTAACTGAAAATAATTGCACTAGATGCCATCTAAAATTTAAATAAAGGGATATGAAGATCTAACCCTCTTCATTTAGTTTATGGGCGGGGCTTGGACAGCCGTTTTCTATACAGTATTTGACCTTGTCCTCGATCTGTTTACCGGTTGTACTATCGTCTCCGTAACCCACAATGGGCTC